>QHBY01000034.1 GCA_003244245.1 Pseudonocardiales bacterium | reverse complement strand
GCACCCGGTGTGCGACAAGGAGGCTAACCGGTGACCGACACCACGAGCACCGCGACCACCGAGGCGGAGTTCGTGGTGGTGGCCAATCGGCTGCCGGTGGACCTGGAACGGCTGCCCGACGGCACACAGCGGTGGAAGTCCAGCCCTGGTGGCCTGGTCACCGCGCTGGATCCGCTGCTGCGGTCGCGCCGGGCGGCGTGGGTCGGCTGGCCCGGTGTGCCCGACGTCGAGGTAGAGCCGATCGTCGATGACGACCTCACCCTGCATCCGGTGACGCTTTCTCAAGCGGAGATCACCGACTACTACGAGGGCTTCTCCAACGCGACGCTGTGGCCGCTCTTCCACGACGTGGTAGCTCCCCCAGCGTTTCATCGGCACTGGTGGAACGCCTATCTAGCGGTCAACGAGCGATTCGCCGCAGCAACCGCCAAGATCGCTCGCGACGGGGCCACGGTATGGGTGCAGGACTACCAGCTGCAGCTGGTGCCCCGGATGCTCCGGGAACTGCGGCCAGACCTGCGGATCGGGTTCTTCCTGCACATCCCGTTCCCGCCGGTGGAGCTGTTCATGCAGCTGCCCTGGCGCACCGAGCTGGTCCGCGGCCTGCTCGGCGCCGACCTGGTCGGGTTCCAGCTGCCCGGTGGCGCGCAGAATTTCCTGTTCCTGGCCCGGCGGCTGGCCGGGATGTCGGCGACCAAGAGCGCGGTGGGGATGGGCACCAGGCCCGGCCAGGTCGTCGTCGGGGACCGGACCGTCCGGGTCGGGGCCTTCCCGATCTCCATCGACTCCACCGCGTTGGACAAGCTGTCTCGCAGCCGGCCGATCCGCCGCCGCGCCGCGGAGATCCGCGAGGAACTGGGCAACCCGGCGACCGTCGTGCTCGGGGTGGACCGGCTGGACTACACCAAAGGCATTGACCTGCGGCTGCGTGCACTGGGCGAGCTGTACGCCGAACGCCGGATCTCAGCCGACGACGTCGTCATGGTGCAGCTGGCCACCCCCTCGCGCGACCGGGTGGAGCACTACCAGCGCATGCGCAACGACATCGAGCAGGCCGTGAGCGGGATCAACGGTGAATTCGGCCGGATGGGCCGTCCTGCGGTGCACTACCTGCACCAGTCGATCCCACACGACGAGCTGACCGCGATCTTCGTGGCTGCCGACGTCATGCTCGTCACCCCGGTTCGCGACGGCATGAACCTGGTGGCCAAGGAGTACGTGGCCTGCCGCCACGACCTGACCGGAACCCTGGTGCTATCCGAGTTCGCCGGCGCGGCGGCCGAGCTGACCAGCGCGTTCCTGGTCAACCCACATGACCTCGACGGTATCAAGAACGCCGTCGAGGCGGCCATCACCGTCGAACCCGACGAGGGACGCAGGCGAATGCGGGCACTGCACCGGCAGGTGATGACCCACGACGTGCAGCGCTGGGCGAAGGGGTTCCTGGCCGCCCTGGGCACTGTGGACAACCCGTGAGTGGCAATACGGGTCACGACTCATATTGCCACTCACGGGGCCGCAGGCCCACTCGTCGTCCGTACCACCAGGTCGGTGGGAAGCATGATGGTGCGGCTGATGGGCTGGGAACGGTCCAGCAGTAGCCGTCCGGCCGCGCGGCCCTTCTCCAGCACCGGCTGCGACACCGTCGTCAACCCGGCGCGCTCAGCCTCGAGCACCCCGTCGAAGCCCGTGACGGTGAGATCCTCCGGGACCCGTCGCCCGCGCCGGCGGATCTCGCGCAGCGCCCCGAGCGCAAGAATGTCGGAAGTGCACACGACCGCGGTCAACGTCGAGTCGCTGTCCAGCAGCTCGCTGGTCGCCGAGGCGCCCGAGCGGATGGTGTGGTCCAACCGCTCCGCCACGGGGACGACATTCCAGTCCAGCAGCGCCGCCTCGAACGCATCGGACAGCCCGGCCAGACGCGCCCGCTGCACGTGAAAGCGCGCGGCCCGCTGCCGCGCAACGTCGGCGAACCCGTTATGGCGGTCGTGCCCCAAGCGCATGCACACGACGCCGATCCGGCGGTGACCCAGCCCGATCAGGTACGCACCAAGGCTGCGCATCGCCGCCCGATCGTCGATCCCGACGTGAGCGACACCCTCGATGTGAGGCTGGTCGCACACCACTACGGGTAGTGGCCGCTGCAGCACCGCGGCCAGGCTGGGGTCGTCATCCGGTACCGAATACACGACGAAGCCGTCCACCGCGGCCCGGTGCACAGTCGCAGCAGGCTTGCGCTCGTCAGCGTCCGGGCTCGCCGGCACTAACAGCAACCCCCGGCCGGCATCCCCGCAGGCCAGCGCCAATCCCTCTAGGAACCTGATCGCAGCGGGATCCTGGAAAGCGTAGGACAACGCCTCGGTAAGTAGCAGGCCCACCGCCCCGGCCTGGCGGGTGCGCAACGACCGGGCCACCGGGTCCGGCCCCGGGTAACCTAGCCGTCGAGCTGCCTCCAGCACCCGTTCGCGAAGCTCGGGGGATAGCTGATCAGGCCGGTTGTAGGCGTTGGACACCGTCGTGCGGGACACGCCGAGCTCCGCCGCCAGTGCAGCCATGGTCGCGGTCCGGCGGCTATGCACCGATCGCGCCATCAGCCGACGGTAGCGCACACGGACATATCCGGCACCCGCTCGCCCTCGCAGCCCCAGCCAGACAGCTCTCACCTTCCCGAACCCAACAGCAGAGCTGCTCGGGCGGACTCTGACAGCTCTGCTGTTGACCTCGGGAGCCTCAGCGTTGCTGGGTGGGCTAGCGACCGCAGTGGCTGGAGCACCAGAAGATCAACTTAGGTTGAGGTCAAGTCGGCGGGTCGCTGGCGGCTTCGAGCAGCCGGCGGGGGCCCGCGCCATGGTTGGCGAGCTGGTCGTAGGGGTTGGCCAGCCGGCAGCGGTCGATGGACAGGCAGCCGCATCCCACGCAGTCGGTGAAGTCGTCGCGGAGCTGTTGGAGATAGCGTATTCGCTGATCGAGCTCGGCCTGCCAGGTTCGGGATATCTCCTGCCAGTCGCGGCGGGTGGGAGTGCGGCCATCCGGTAGCAGCGCGAGCACGGCAGCCACGTCAGCCAACGGGATCCCGACTCGCTGGGCAATGCGAATCAGCGCCACCCGCCTCAGCGCGGTCTCGCTTGTAGCGCCGCTGGTTGCCCGCCGTGCGCCGGCTGCTGATCAGGCCTTGGCGCTCGTAGAAGTGCAGCGCCGAGACGGCCACACCGCTGCGTGCGGCGAGTTGCCCGACAGTGAGTTCCTCCATGGCTACTCCTCACGGTCACCTTGCCCAAAACGTAGCGTTCCGCCGCTCGGCAGCTGGTGGCCGCGCCGCAGCTGCGGCACTTCACCTAGGTCAGATCGGCACTGCAAGACCTGCAGAGTCACACGCGGATACCGACCGTCGGTGCTCGGTGGTGAGAATCGCGACTCAACCGATCGTTGACCATGGTTGGAGCCGGAGATGCGGATCGCGTCGCGTGGCCAGGGCATGCTGTGGGTGAGGCCGACATGGGGCTGGGTTGCCTGACAGGGAGAGGGCCAGATGAGTGCTGCGCCTGAGCTCGTGATACCCGCCAGCGTCGACAGTCCGGTGCGGCCGAGGATACCGTCGCGCGGTCTGGCTCGGTGGCTCTTACAGGACCAGGTGCAGCCGGTCGGGCGGGAGGCCGCGGAGGGGCACGCTCCGCCGCAGGCGTGGTGGAGGGTGATGTGCCTGACCGGGGTGGACTACTTCTCCACCCTGTCCTACCTGCCCGGGATCGCGGCACTGGCCGCGGGCGCGGTGTCGCCGCTGGCGACGCTGCTGATCGTGGCGCTGACGCTGTTCGGGATGCTGCCGATGTACTGGCGGGTCGCCCGGGAGAGCCCGCACGGCCAGGGCTCGATCGCGATGCTGGAGAACCTGCTGACCTTCTGGAAGGGCAAGGTCTTCGTGCTGATCCTTCTGGGCTTCGTCGCCACGTCGTGGATCATCACCATCACCCTGTCCTCGGCGGATGCGACGGTGCACCTGCTGGAGAACTCGTACCGGCCGAGCTTCCTGGCGGGCCACGCCGTCGCGATCACCGTGGTGCTGCTGCTGATCCTGGGTGGGGTGTTCCTGCTCGGGTTCCGCGAGGCAGTCGTCGTGGCGATCCCGCTGGTCGCGGTGTTCCTGCTGCTCAACGCGGTGGTAGTGGCCGTCGGCCTGTACCACGTGTTCACCACGCCAGGCGCGCTGAGCGGCTGGACCGGCGCACTCACCTCCCGGGGCGGCGTCCTGGGCCCGGCCGTGCTCGCGTTCCCGCTGCTGGTGCTGGGGCTGTCGGGCTTCGAGACCGGCGTCAGCATGATGCCGCTGGTAGCCGCTGACGGCGAGACTGCCGAGCAGCACTTGGCGTCGCGGGTGCGCAACACCCGCAAGCTCTTGATGGTCGCCGCGGTGATCATGAGCGGGTACCTGGTCGCCACCAGTTTCGTCACGACGGTGCTGATTCCCGCGGAGAAGTTCAAGGTCGGCGGCCAGGCGAACGGCCGGGCGCTGGCCTATCTGGCGCACGACCTACTGGGCAACGGCTTCGGGACCCTCTACGACGTCAGCACGATCCTGATCCTGTGGTTCGCCGGCGCGTCCGCGATGGCCGGGTTGATCAACATCGTGCCGCGCTACCTGCCCGGCTACGGCATGGCACCGGAATGGGGCCGGGCGGTGCGCCCAGTGGTTCTGGTCTACACGGCCGTGAGCATCGCCATCACCGTCGTCTTCGGTGCCAATGTCGACGCCCAGGCCGGTGCGTATGCCACCGGCATCCTGGCGATGATGGTGTCCGGTGCGGTCGCTGTGACGATCTCCGCGGCCCGGCGCCGACAACGCCGCGCGACGGCAGCGTTCACGATCCTGACGGTCGTGCTGCTCTACGCGCTGGGCGCCAACGTGATCGAGAAGCCCGACGGAATCGCGATCTCCGCGGTGTTCATCGCCGGGATCATCGCTATCTCCCTGGTGTCCCGGGTGTCGCGCACCACCGAGCTGCGGGCCGACCGGATCGAGTTCGACGAGGCCGCGCGCAGGCTGATTGTCGACTCGCTGGCCTTCGACGGAAGGTTGCACCTGGTCGCCAACCAGCGCCAAGCCGGGGACCGAGCCGAGTACGCCGACAAGGAGGCGTCGCAGCGCGGGATGAACCCGGTGCCCGGCGCCGCCGACGTGCTGTTCCTGGAGATCGACGTCATCGACCCCTCCTGCTTCAGCGACGTGCTGGCCGTCCACGGCGTCGACGTCGACGGGTACCGGGTGCTGCGAGCCCAGAGCCCCGCCGTCCCCAACGCGATCGCAGCGATCCTGCTCGCGCTGCGCGACGTCACTGGCGTCCGTCCGCACTGCCACTTCGAATGGGCCGAGGGAAACCCCATCGGGCACCTGCTGCGCTACCTCATCCTCGGCCGGGGCGACACCGCCCCCGTCGTCCGCGAGATCCTGCGCGAGGTCGAGCCGGACCCGGCCCGCCGCCCCAGCATCCACGTCGGAGGTTGATCTTCTTGACCTCAATATTAGTTAATGTCATAGCTTCACGACCATGAACTCAACCACGTTTGCGCTGGCGGTGATCATTGCCAGTGTCCGGGAAGGCCGGTTCGGTCCGGTCGTCGCCGACTGGTTCGTCGGCCAAGCCAAGCAACGCGACGACGTGAACGTCGACGTCATCGATCTCGCCGATACCCCGAGCCCCAGCGCGAACTTCGCCTCCCGGATCGGCGCGGCCGACGCGTTCGTCGTCGTTACCCCCGAGTACAACCACGGCTACCCGGGCCCGTTGAAAACCGCGATCGACTCGGTAGGCCGGGAAACGGTGAGCTTCCACGGGGCACACGCGCAGTTCGACGAGCATGGTGCACCCCGCGAGCCAGCCGCAGTCAACACCGCGGCCGGCGTGCTCCTGGACCAACTGGCCTGGTGGGCACACCCCCTCGTGCGCGCCAGGGCAGCTCATCCCTACGGCACCTGAAGAAGCGCCGGTCAGCGGTCCAGAGCGCGGCATCCGCAGCCAGCCGCGCCCCAGATAGAACCAATGGATCCGCTGCGGACGTGCCGGGGGTGGCAACATTGACGCAAAGTTGCCACCCACGGCACGTCCCACGCTGAGATAGTCCTTCCCCTAAGGTCACTGACAGTGACATGAGCGAGGGCGCAGCGGCCTACCCACTAAGGTCGAGACCGGTGAAGGCCCTTTTCGTGCATGGAGCCCTGGTTGGCGACGGCCAGTGGTGGTGGCATCGGATGGTCGCGCCTCTCGCCCGGCGAGGCCTCGCCACTGGAGCCGTCGTTCTTCCGAGCTGCGCAGAGGTACCCGGCGAACTCGGGGACATGTACGCCGACGCCGCCGCGGTCTCCGAAGCGGTGGGCGCGGCAGGCGAGCCGGTCATCCTGTGCGGGCACTCCTACGGCGGCACCGTGATCACCGAGGCCGGTGCAGGCGAACCGAACGTACGGCATTTGATCTACATCACGTCGGTGCTGCCGGACTTGGGTCAGTCGCTCGCGGACGCCGTTGGCGCCGGTCCGGCACCGTGGGTACATCTGCAGTCCGACGGCACCGCCGTACTGCGCTCCGAGCGGCTTCAGGAACTCTTTTTTCAGGACTGCGACGATGGCACGGTCGCCGAGGCGCTCTCCCGAGCCACCCCGCAGTCGTTGGCGGCATTCGGCCAACCGGTGCGTCGAGTGGCCTGGCGCGAGGTCCCGTCAACCTTCGTGGTCTGCACCGAAGACCGCGCAATACCGGTGGCCGGACAACGGGCGCAGGCCGCGAAGGTCACCCGAACCATCGAGATCGCCTGCGGGCATCACCCGTTCCTGTCCCAACCAGAAGCACTGGCCCAGATCATCGCCGACTCAGCGCGCTGATCGGCCTCTGGTGGCGACCCAGTCGGCCTTATTGATTCCTGAGCACCGCCGCGATGAACTCACTCTTCGCCCTCGGTGTATTGCGTTCTGCATCCAGAACGCGGTAAGCCGATCAACGCCGTTGAGCGCTGTCGACCCGGCCACGTTTGCGCGCGGCCACTGGACGCCACGCCGATCATGTTCGATGCTCTGCGGGTGACCTCATCGCAGGACCACCAAGGCACCCGGGTCGGCGTCCCCCGGGAATCACGGGACGGGGAGCGCCGGGTTGCTCTGGTCCCCAAGATGGTCGAGAAGCTGACCGGTCGGGGATTGCAGGTCGTCGTCGAGCCCGGCGCCGGCGTCGGCGCACTGATGCCAGACGAGCTGTTCATCGAAGCCGGGGCGACCATCGACGACCCGTGGGACGCCGACGTCGTGGTCAAGGTGGCGCCGCCGACCGACCAGGAGATCGGCCGGCTGCGTCGCGGGTCGGTGCTGATCGGGTTCCTGGCACCGCGGTCCGATCCGGAGATCGCCAGCAAGCTCCGCGACGCGGGGGTGACCGGCTTCGCGATGGAATCGATTCCCCGGATCTCCCGCGCGCAGTCGATGGACGCGTTGTCGTCGCAGGCCAACGTGGCCGGATACAAGGCGGTGCTGCTGGCCGCGGAGCTGTCCACCCGGTTCTTCCCGATGCTCACCACGGCTGCGGGCACGGTGAAACCGGCGACCGCGCTGATCCTCGGCGTCGGGGTCGCCGGGCTGCAGGCACTGGCCACCGCCAAGCGCCTGGGGGCCAGGACCACCGGCTACGACGTCCGCCCCGAGGTCGCCGACCAGGTGCGCTCGCTGGGCGCCAAGTGGCTCGATCTGGGCATCGAGGCGGCCGGCGAGGGCGGCTACGCCCGCGAGCTGACCGATGACGAGCGGGCCGAGCAGAAGCAGCGGCTGACCGAGGCGACCAGTGGTTTCGACGTCGTGATCACCACCGCGCTCGTGCCCGGACGCAAGGCACCGATCCTGGTCACCGCCGAGGCGGTGAAGGGGATGCGACCGGGCAGCGTGATCGTCGACCTGGCCGGGGAGACCGGAGGCAATTGTGAACTCACCGAACCGGGTGAGGTCGTCGTCCGCGAGGATGTGACGATCGCCTCTCCGCTGAACCTGCCGGCGACGATGCCTGAACACGCGAGCGAGCTGTATGCCCGCAACGTGCAGTCACTGCTGGAGCTGATGGTGGACAAGGAGGGCCGGCTGACCCCGGACTCCGACGACGAGGTGCTGGTCCGCTCCTGCATCACGCGGGAGCCGGAAGGGGACAACCGCTGATGCTGCTCGCCAACCTGGCGATTCTGGTGCTAGCCGGATTCGTCGGCTTCGCTGTGATCTCCAAGGTGCCCAACACCCTGCACACGCCGCTGATGTCCGGCACGAACGCCATCCATGGCATCGTGCTGCTCGGCGGCATCGTCGTCCTCGGTGCGGGCCACGACCTCACGATCTTCGACAAGCTGCTGCTGGTGGTGGCCATCGCGTTCGGCACTATCAACGTCGTCGGCGGCTTCCTGGTCACCGACCGGATGCTGGGCATGTTCAAGGGCAAGCGACCCGCTAAGGCCCAGGAAAGGGCCCCGGAAAGGGCGCAGAAGGGTGCTGAGCAGCGATGACGACTGTGGTCGTAATCCTGTATATCGTCGCCTTCGCGCTGTTCATCTACGGCTTGATGGGTCTGACCGGCCCGCGCACCGCGGTGCGCGGCAACCTCATCGCGGCAGTCGGGATGGGCATCGCCGTGCTGGCGACCCTGCTCATCCCGGGGGTGAGCAACTGGGCACTGATCGTGCTGGGCGTGGCGCTCGGCACCGTGCTCGGGGTGCCGGCCGCCAAGCAGGTGAAGATGACCGCGATGCCGCAGATGGTGGCGCTGTTCAACGGCGTCGGCGGCGGCGCGGTCGCGCTGATCTCCTGGGTGGAGTTCAACAGCACCGCCGGGTTCACCGGTGAGCCCACGTACGTGATGGTCGCCTCGCTGTTCGGCGCGATCGTCGGCTCGGTGTCGTTCTGGGGCTCCCTGGTGGCCTTCGGCAAGTTGCAGGAACTCCTCCCCGGCCGGCCGATCAGCCTGGGCCAACTACAGCAAGTGGTCAACGCGCTAATGCTCCTGGGGGCCGTGGCCTGCGCGGTCGCGATCGGCTTGGGCAGCGACGCCGAGTTGCTGATCATCGGGACGCTGGTATTCGCCGCGGCGGTGGGGCTGCTGGTGGTGCTGCCGATCGGCGGCGCCGACATGCCAGTGGTGATCTCGCTGCTCAACGCGCTGACCGGCCTCTCCGCCGCAGCGGCCGGGTTGGCACTGAACAACACCGCGATGATCGTCGCCGGCATGATCGTCGGCGCCTCCGGTTCGATCCTCACCAACCTGATGGCCAAGGCGATGAACCGGTCCATCCCGGCGATCGTGGCCGGGGGCTTCGGTGGGGGCAGCGCTGCGCCCGGCCGCGAGATCGGCGACCGGACGGTCCGGGAGACCAACGCGGCCGACGCAGCGGTCCAGATGGCATATGCCAACCAGGTCGTCGTGGTGCCCGGGTACGGCATGGCCGTGGCGCAGGCCCAGCACACCGTCCGGGACATGGCCAAGCTGCTCGAGGACAAGGGTGTGGAGGTGAAGTACGCCATCCACCCGGTGGCGGGCCGGATGCCCGGTCACATGAACGTGTTGCTCGCCGAGGCCGACGTGCCCTACGAGCAGCTCAAGGAGATGGATGAGATCAACGGCGAGTTCAATCGCACCGACGTGGCAGTGGTGATCGGCGCCAACGACGTCACAAACCCGGCGGCCCGCAACGACCCGAGCTCGCCGATCCACGGCATGCCGATCCTCAACGTCGACGAGAGCAAATCAGTCATCGTGCTCAAACGTTCGATGGCGGCTGGATTCGCCGGTATCGAGAACGAGCTGTACTACGAGCCCGGAACCTCGATGCTCTTCGGCGACGCCAAAGCCTCCGTCGCAGCAGTGATCGAGGAGCTCAAAGCCCTGTGAGCTCCCAGCCTGGGAGTCGGTCTGGAACTGGTCTGCAACGCCAACCTGGGACACCCCGACTGCACCGCCCTGACGCAAACCGCATAACCTGTCCCGAACGCAACGCAGTGCAGCCGTTCCGGCACTGTCAGTCGACAGCGCAGTCGGAAATCGGGTACAACAGCAGCTACTGTGCGCTTGGGTGGTTGGGCTCTGCGTAACGGGGTCCTGGAGGGAGTCGGCAGTGGAGAACAGCTTGGGTACCAACGTGCGTAGCTTGAACGTCTACGATGGTCTCGCCCTGCTCGTCGCCCTCACGCTCGTCGGCGTGGGATTCCTCATCGGCACTGCCGGCGGTGGTGAGGCTGGTGGGACCACCACTGCTGAGCTCACCGTCACTCCGGACGATCAAGTCCGCCCGCTGGCCCCCGGCGCAACCGCGACGTTCCCGGTTTACGTCAAGAACCCCAAGGACTATGGCGTTCGGGTCACTTCGATCAGCGAGGGCAGCTCGAATGCGACCGCTGGCGGGTGCCCAGCGGGTACCCTCACCAGCACTGGAATCGAGGGTCCGGTGGGCTTCATCAAGGCGGACAACCTCCATGCCTACGAGGTCTCCGTGACCATGGCCGCCACCGCCGACGGCAGGTGCAAGGGCCAGTCGTTCACGCTGCCGCTGACCGTCACGCTCAGCTCAGCCGCCGCTGACCGGCACTTCTCATTCGGTAGCTCATAACGTTGGTGCCCAGTTGCCGTGGAACCCGAACGGGACACGGGCGGGCAGGTGGACTGCGGCGATCGTCTCCAGGCTCGCAGCGTCGAGGATGGTCAGGTCGCTGCGGTCGGTGCTGGCGTCGTAGACGAACCCGATGAGTACCCCGTCATCCTCCGGTGCCTGCGCAGCGCTGGGCACGAAGACGAACTCGCCGACGAGCTGGCCAGCGCCGAGGCGCCGGGCGGTGGTGTGGCCGCGTCGCAGATCGTGTTTGAGTACCGAGTCGCCGGTGTTGCCCCCGGCGCCGGAGGTCTGCATCGCGTACCCGTAGCGGTGCGGTCGCCCGACGAGCCGGTCGTCGATGCGGGGGAACTCCTGAGGGTGGTCGTCGAGGCGGGTCTCGCGGATCTTGCCATCGGCGAGGTCGACGGTCCAGCGATCCAGGGTGGTCGGGCCCTCGTTGGGCCCGTGCAACTCCGTGTCGAACATCTTCGAGTGCCGCACGACGTCCAGGACTATCGAGTCGCCGTCGTCGTAGGCGTTGAGCGGGTGGAAGATGTAGCAGGGCTCGACGTCGAACCAGCGGACGTCACCGGCGTCGCCGGCACGCGGCATGACGCCGACGCGGGCGGGATAGCGGGGATCCCACCGATACGGCAGGTTCGTGTTGCCTCGCATCCCCCTCCCGGCCATCGCGATGATCGGTTCGGGTACCCGGACCCGGCCGATGAGTGCGGCGAGTACCAACCGGGCCGGTGCGCGCAGGGCGGCCGGCACGGACACCGCGACGGCCTGCCGGGGGTCGAAGGTGACCGGAAGGTCATAGAACACGACGTGGTTCTCGGTCAGCGAGAAGTCGTGCATCATCGGGCTGCCGGTGACCTCGATATCCACCGTGCGGCGAGCGTGCCCGTCGCCTCCGATGACCGAGTACTGCACCCGGTTGCCGCGGCCGAACGAGTAGGACACCGCATGCAGTTCTCCGGTGTCCGGGTCACGCTTGGGGTGCGCGGTGTAGCCGCCGCGCAGGGTGCCGTCGAAGTCGCACGGGCCGACGGTGTCCAGGTCGTCGGTGAGCTCGTAGTTGGTGATCCCGCCTTCGATCAACGCCAGCGTGCGGCCGGCGTGGCGGAGCACGTTGGTGTTGGCGCCTAGCAACTCCAGCCCGGTCCGGACGGGAGCCCGGTGGCGGGCAGGCTCGCCGAGCGCCTGCGCCACGGCGGGCGTGCGGATCCAGCGATTGCGATACCACTGCGCCTGACCGTCTCGCAGGCGCACCCCGTGGACCATGCCGTCGCCGGCGAACCAGTGGTAGGTCGCCGGATCGACCTCGGCGATCGGGTTCGGCCCGTTGCGCAGGTAACTCCCGTCGAGATGGGCCGGGATGGTGCCGGTCACCGCCAACTGGGTGATCGTCTGCTCTCGCCGCACCGGCGCGTAGTTGCCCTCGAGGTAGTCGTTACCCATGTCGTTGGCCTCCCAGCACGCCCGAGCCGTTCTGTAACGTTGTTATGCTACCAGTGGAGCGGCTCGGCGTGCGCGACGTCCGCCTGGCCAGCACGTGACCGCCGGCACTTGACCCTTCACTGAACGGCGACTTACCCTGACAGGTGGTCGGGGTCGGTGCTACTGAGAGGGGTCAGTCCGCATAGTGCGCAGCGTCGATCTCCGCCATCTCGCTTATGTAAACCTGGCTTGATTTCTGGGGAGGAATCAAGCCGAACGGGGGCTTCGATGAATGTTCGCTGGGTGCGCTCGAATAGAATCTTGCTGGCCTTACTACTGGTGGCCATGATGGCTGTCGGCGCACTGAGCGCCCTGGTGGTACGGCAACAGCAGCAGATCACGAACCGTGGACGAATCTCTCTTGAGACGGCTCCCGCCGGGAGCGCCGCGCAAAGCGCGACCACAGCGGATGCCGCCAACAAAGTGGCCGCCCCAACTCGTCCAGCGCCCCAGGTGAACCCCGCGCCCGAGGTGAACCCCGCGCCCCAAACGGTCCCCGCGCCCCAAGCTCCACAAGTGGCAGCGGCACCTGCGGTACCGGCGCCGCACATTGTTCGGGCCGCCCCGGTAATCTCAGCGCCGCACGTAATCTCGATACCGCGCAAGCAGCTGCCCGCGCAGCCACGTCCGCAACGACGAGCACCGGCGGCCCCTCCCGTACAGCGGCAGAAGCCGTCCGACCAAGCAGCCCCGGCCGCGCATAAGCCGACGAAGGTGGTCCCGCCGGATCCTGCTGACGCTTCGGTCAAGCCGGCGCAACCAGTATCACCGGCAAAGCCAGATGTGCCAACTCAATCAGATACACCAGCTGAATCGGGTACACCTAACTCCGACTCACCGACTAAGCCGGATGCACCGGTCAATCCAGATGTAGCGGCTGACCCCGAATCGAGATCCGGATCAGATATGCCGGTTGGATCAAGCATATCAAGCAAACCTGATACGTCGAACAACGCGGAAGTTCCGGTCAGCCCTGAGTCTCCAGAGACAGTTCCCGCGCGGCATTCACCCTCGAAGCCGAGCGCACCCGACCCCGCAGATAAGCCGGTCAGCTCCGGCGCTACCCGCAACCCCGACACCAACGCAAGCACTCAAGAGAAGGCCTCCTCGACCCCCTCCACGGCGCCCACGCCCACAAAGGCACGCACGCCCGATGCCGCCGTTGCGGCACCCTCGAATCCTGATAAAACTGTTAGCGCAACACCTGTCCGCCCGAAAAAAACCGATGATCCCGACACTCCCGATAAGGCGTCGGCACCAGGCAGCCAGGATCACGACGATATAGACGACGCAGCGGGTCCCTAGCCACGTTCCCGGCACCTCCGGGCAGGCATCTCCGCCCTCAGCGTAGCCCAGGACCGCGCAGGAATAGTTCCGCTCGCCAAGCGCACGCTGGTGGGGCACCATACATCCATGAGGGGACCACGTCTAAGCGATCAGTATCACACAGCGTGTACAGCCACGGCGTCATGCACACCCGCAGTGCCTGGTCGGGGGCTGATGCGCCGACGGCTCACACTCGCCACGGTTGTTGCCGTCGTGGCTCTCACGCCGACGGCTTGCGCTTACAAGGGGCTCACCATGGCCGCGCAATCCGCGGTGACCCTCCAGGGCGAGGGTGCACTCACCGAGCCGAACGCGACCTCAACCTCCGAGACTTATAACATGGCATTGGCGCCGGTTGGCTCGCGGTTGAAGGTCGCCTTCAACCCGTCGGACGAGACAACCAACGCTGAGCTGACAGTGTCGGGACTGCTACCTAACCGGGGTTATGCGGTCCACGCGCACACCAACGCGTGTAGTGCCAACCCCGAGGTGGACGGGCCGCACTACCAGAACAGAATCGATCCCGCCGCCACAGCTCAGGCACCATCGACGAACCCCGCATATGCCAACCCGAGCAACGAGATCTGGCTCGACGTGCGCACTGACTCGACCGGCTCAGGCACGTCGCGCACCACGGTGCCTTTCGTCTTCACCGACCGGGGGCCAGGATCGATCGTGGTGCACGAGGCGATGCAGACGGCCACGGAATCGGGTAAGGCTGGCGAGGCAGGCGCCCGGATTGCTTGCCTCACCCTGTCCGCCGCGCAACCAAAGGGGGTCGACCCCCGGGGCTCCCGGTAGAGCACGGCAGCAGGAAGACCACGCCGGAGCCTAGCCCATCAGCTCCAACTAGCAGAGCACGACCTCCCACGTCGACGAAACGTCCGTCGCGTCGAGTTCACGACGCACAAACACGACGACAGTTCGATTCTGGCAAGCACGCCGGCGTGCTGGGCCCTACGATCAGGAGCCATGTTGCTCATGGTTACTCAAGCCGGACTCCTGGCCGCTGAGCTCGAAGCCCGAGGTTTCCTCCGTGGTATCGGGAGGACCATCCTGTTCATCATCATCATCTTGGTCGTCATCGGGGGTCTGATCGGATTCTCGGTGGCCCGCAAGTTCGGCGGGCGCAGATAGGCCCTGACCACCGGGCTACGGACGTGGAAACCCGGTGAGCGCGGAGAGGTCAGGTCCTCAACCGTACCCACCGGGCTACTCGCGAGTCGCAGACGAGCATGTGACCGTTCGTAGGCCACGGCCAATCGGTTCGCAAGACGGCACGCTGGCGGAGAGCGCGCGCGAGGGCGAACTGCTTCGATTGAACTGCGGTAACTCCGCTCACCCGATCAGCTCGGAGAGCGGATAGGGTCGAGCTGCACGACGGGCGTGTCCTCGCTGCCGTACCAGCCCAACACCGAACCACCAACGGCTCGCGCTCCTGGCAGCGGTAAACCGACCCCGGTCGGGGCGGCCAGCCAGCGACATCCTGAACGTTTGCACCGTCGCGCCTTACCTCCATGGTGCCGGGAATGATCAGACTCAGCGACTCGTAAGCGCCGAAGGCAGCCTGTGGGACGATGTACGAGTCCGACACATTGTGGTGAACTGTTCCTCCCGGATCGGTATGCACGGCCTCAACCCGGAACTTGATCCTGTGGCAGCAAACATGCCAAGCGCAAAGTGCTGAGGAGCCGAGCACGGTTCGCATACCGTGCCCGCCTCGTCCGGTTTTGCAAGGCCCTCTTTTCGCCGCGAGCCACTCGCCGGGCGGCTTGAGACGCAGCTTGAGCCGCGCCAGGTCGCTACAGAATCGCTCGGTACAGCTAGGTCGTCACGAAGACCCGGGCGACGGGGAGACAACTCCGACGCGAAGTCCCAGTTGAGGTACCGGGAACCGCTACCCCGAGAACGTAGGAATCTTGCCGTTCTTCGCTGACTGGTGATCCGCTTCCCAGGCGTGCAGCACGGTGAGCGGCAGCCGACCGCGGTCGCTGACACTGTGGCCGTTCTGCTTGGCCCACTCGCGGATGGACCTGAGCGTGTCGCGGTTGTAGCCGCTGCGCGCAACGCCGGCGTTGCCGACCCCACGGGCGGCGGAACGGTCGGCGCCACGAGCGCCGGGGCGCCGCGCGCTGGTCTTGCGAGCAGCAGCGACGTAGCGGGCCAAGTTGTCACGAAGCTTGGCGGCGTTGCCGTCCGCGAGATCGATCTCGTAGGTGATGCCCTCGAGCGCGAACTCGACTGTTGAAATGTCCTCAGCTTCCTCACCGGTGAGGTCGTCGATGAGGGTGACGATGGTTTTCTGAGCCACGAGTACTGATTCTCCTTGTCGGGAGGAAGGCGGCGTAGGCACAACTGCCGTGCCGTGAACGCTGACCGCGATAAGATACACAATGCATCTGACACCTGAGTCCGCGGCATGCCGAAAACGCCGTCGCGTCACGCTGAGGCTCGGCGAACCCGACAAGCGAGCTGGGTGAACAGGGGGCGAACAGCTCCGAGTTCGCCGGGGCGCAGAGCGCTTCAGCCGGCGCGACGAAGGCGCGCCACCTCGGCGAGCACGACACCGGCGGCGACCGACGCATTGAGCGACTCAACCTGCCCCACCATGGGTATCGACACCGCGGCATCACAGGTTTCGCGGACCAGCCGGGACAGTCCCCGCCCCTCCGAACCGAGAACGAGCACTAAGGGTCCGGTGGCCAGCGCAAAGGCGTCCAACGGCATTGAGCCCTCGGCATCGAGGCCTACAACCATCAAACCGGCCGCGGCGAAGTCCTTGAGCGTGCGCACCAGATTTGTGGCCCGCGCCACCGGTAAGTACGCGGCCGTGCCCGCGGAGGCCCGCCAGGCCACTGCGGTCATTCCTGCCGAGCGCCGCTGGGGTACCACCAGTCCATGCGCGCCGAACGCGACGGCGCTGCGGACCACCGCTCCGAGATTGCGCGGGTCGGTCACCCCGTCCAGCGCAACGAGTAACGGCGCCGTCGTGGACTCCTGAGCGGCGATGAGCACATCCTCGGGGAATGCGTACTCATACGGTGGCACCTGCAGCGCCACACCTTGGTGCAGGGCACCCTTGGCCAACCGATCGAGGTCGGCCTTGGGCACCTCGAGGATGGACAGCCCGGCGTCGGCAGCCAACCGTACGGACTCGCTGACGCGGTCATCCAGGTCCACCCCGATGGCCACCTGCAGGGCAGTGGCCGGCACTGCGGCCCGCAGGCATTCCAGCACGGGGTTGCGCCCGAGCACGGTCTCCCCCGGTTCGCTACCGCTGCGACGGCGGGCCGCAGCGGCCGGGCTGTCCCCACGCTGCCCCCCGGGCCGAGGAGCCGGTCGCCGCTGGCCAGAGCTGTGCTGGGCCTCCTGGCGCTGGGCCGGATGGCCGGGCCGCAGCTCGGCGGCCGGGGTGGCGCCGCGACCGCGCAGGCCCTTGCGCTTCTGCCCGCCGGAGCCGACGACAGCGCCCTTCTTGGTGCCCGGCTTGCGCATCGCACCCCGGCGCTGAGAGTTACCAGCCATGTCTTGAGTTCCCCTTGACCGTCCACACCGGACCATCGGGGGTATCCTCGACGGTGATACCGGCCGCCAGCAGCTGATCACGCACCGCGTCGGCGGTCACGTAGTCACGGCGGTTTCGAGCCTCGGCACGCTCGGCGAGCAGCCGGTCGATCAAGAAAGCCAGCGCCGCCGACGCGGCGTCTGACCCCGACGTCGAACGCCACTGGTCAGCAAGCGGGTCCAAGCCCAGCACGCCGGTCATCGCGCGCGCCGAACCAGCCGCCGCTACCGCCGCCGGATGGTCACCCGCGTCCAGCGCCGCGTTGCCCTCGTGCACGGTGCTGTGAATCGCGGCCAGTGCAGCCGGCGTTCCGAGGTCATCGTCCATCGCCTGGACGAAGTCCGCGCACCAGATGCTTGGCTCCGGCACCCCGCACCGCTCCCGCACGCGGTGCACGAAGGACTCGATCCGCTGGTAGGCGGCCACCGCCTCATTGAGCGCGCCGTCCGAATACTCGATGGCCGACCGATAATGCGCGGCAATCAGATAATAGCGCAACTCCACGGCACGGACCCGGCGCAGGGTGGCCGGGATGGACAGCGTGTTGCCCAGCGACTTCGACATCTTCTCGCCGGACAACGTCACCCAGCCGTTGTGCAACCAGTACCGGGCGAAGGAGTCGCCCGCGGCTCGGGACTGGGCCAATTCGTTCTCGTGGTGCGGAAAGACCAGATCCAGCCCGCCGCCGTGGATATCGAACTCCGGGCCGAGGTAGGCAGTGGCCATCGCCGAGCACTCCAGGTGCCATCCGGGCCGGCCCGGGCCCCACGGCGTCGGCCAGGACGGTTCGCCCGGTTTGGCACCCTTCCACATCGTGAAGTCCCGGGGGTCGCGCTTGCCCGATGTATCTTGGGCGGACTCTCCTTGAGAGACCTCGTCGAGACGCTGTCCGGACAGCGCGCCGTAGTCCGCCATCGTGGCCACCGCGAAGTAGACATCGCCTCCGGCTGCGTAGGCGTGGCCTCGGTCGATCAACCGGGCCATCAGCTCGACCATCTGCGGGACGTGGCCGGTGGCCCGCGGCAGGGCCGACGGCGGCAGGCAGCCGAGCGCTGTGTACGCGTCCTCGAAGGCCCGTTCGTGGGTGTACGCCCACTCCCACCAAGGCCGGCTCGCCTCGGCGGACCTGCCAAGGATCTTGTCGTCGATGTCGGTGACGTTGCGCACGAGAAGCACGTCGTGGCCGGTGGCGATCAGCCAGCGTCGCAGCACGTCGTAGTTCAGCGCGGAGCGCACGTGGCCGATGTGCGGGATGCCCTGCACGGTGGCGCCACACACGTAGATCGACGCCGTGCGGGGTCGAAGCGGGACGAACGCCCGTTGGCTGCGCGTCGCGGTGTCGTAAAGGTGCAGGCTCACTCGGGTGATGGTACGAGCAGCACCGTTGCCACCGCTGCGACGCCCTCACCACGGCCGGTCAACCCGAGACCGTCCGTGGTCGTGCCGGATACCGAGATCGGACCGCCCAAAGCATCGGACAGCACGCGCTGCGCCTCGGCGCGGCGAGTGCCCACCCGCGGTGCGTTGCCGATCACCTGCACGGCGCCGTTGGCCACCGTCCAGCCCTGCGACGCCAGCCTGCGGCGCACTTCGGTGAGCAGGTCGGCGCCGTGCGCTCCGGCCCAGCGCTGCTCATCGGTGCCGAACACCGCACCCAGATCACCCAGGCCAGCGGCCGACAGTGCGGCGTCGCACAACGCGTGCGCGGCGACGTCACCGTCGGAGTGTCCGGCGCAACCGGGTACTCCCGGCCAGCGCAGCCCGGCGATCCAGCAGTCCCGGCCGGGTTGCACCGGGTGCACATCGGTGCCGATCCCAACCCTCATCCCGAACCGACAGCCTTGGCTACCGCCTCGGCGACGATGAGATCGAACGGCGTGGTGATCTTGAAAGC
The DNA here is from genome assembly GCA_003244245.1 of Pseudonocardiales bacterium. Classification (GTDB taxonomy): domain Bacteria; phylum Actinomycetota; class Actinomycetes; order Mycobacteriales; family Pseudonocardiaceae. Next base: position 10,221 of record QHBY01000034.1, on the reverse strand, counting down.
ATGCGGATGGCCCGGCAAAGTGGTCACGGTCACCCCCAGCGCCTCGACGAGCCCGGCGTCGTCGGTCACCGGCCCGGACGGTAGCTGATGGGCCCTTCTAAGCAGGTCCCCGGTGAAGCCTTGGGGGGTCTGCACAACACGTAAGGCCGCCCGGTCCGGAGTGGCCACGACGCAACCGTCCGCGTCGACCTGTTTGATCGTGTCGACCACCGTCAGGACTGGCACCACGGCCCGCTGCCCGGCGAGTACCGCACGCACCACGGCTTGGATCACGCTGACCGGCGCGAGGCAACGGGCGGCGTCGTGCACCAGCACCACGTCGGCGTCGGGCACAGTGTGCAGGGCAGCCCGCACCGAGTCGCAACGGTGCGCTCCACCAGTGACGATGCGGACCTGGTCGCCGGCCTCGGCGACGGCGGCTCGCGCCCGGTCACGGTGATGCTCACCGGCCGCCACCACGACTGCATCGATGCAACCGGACGCCAGCAACCGCTGCACGCAGTGCCAGAGCAACGGGCGACCCAGTAGCGGTACAAATGCCTTGGGCATCCCGGCCGCCAACCGCACCCCTTGACCCGCCGCCGGCACCAGTGCCACGACCCGGGGAGGGGTCACGGCACTGGCCGATGACGTCGTCAGAGCTCTTGACGCGGGAGGCAGCGGTTCAGGATGCGGCCGCGAGAACCTCGTCGAGTAACACCTCGGCGTTGTCCTCGTTAGTGCCCTCGGCGAGCGCGAGCTCGCTCACCAGAATCTGGCGCGCCTTCGCAAGCATGCGCTTCTCGCCGGCCGACAGACCGCGATCACGCTCGCGACGCCAGAGATCCCGGACCACTTCCGCCACCTTGTTGACGTCGCCAGAGGCGAGCTTCTCCAAGTTGGCCTTGTACCGCCGCGACCAGTTTGTCGGCTCCTCGGTGTGGGGAGCACGCAGCACCTCGAAAACCCGATCGAGACCCTCCTGGCCGACCACGTCCCGGACACCGACGAACTCGGCGTTGGCAGCGGGAACACGGACGGTAAGATCACCCTGAGCGACCTTCAGGACGAGGTACTGCTTCTCCTCGCCTTTGATCACTCGAGTTTCAATGGCCTCGATGAGAGCGGCACCGTGATGCGGGTAGACGACGGTCTCTCCGACCTTAAAAACCATGTGTCCTCTGCCCCTTTCGCTGCCCCTAGGTTACCACGTCTGGAAATCGCGGTGCGCGGGGCAGGTCGGCTACCTAGAGCGTCATCGCAGGTCAGAGGAGCCGACCACGGGCCCACACCAGGCAACTCGGTGCTCCGCAGCTCACGGTCACTCTACTGTGGACCGCTTCGGCAGCTGGCTGCGAAGGTGGCGCACTGGCCGCAGCGGTGGGTCCGATACGCTTCGACGATGCGGGTACCCCTGACCATCGCGGCTCGCATCGTAGTCTGCTGCGCCGCCGCGCTGGCGCTGGTTGGCTGCAGTGCCGGCCAGATCACCCAGACCGATAGCCAGGTCGCCGCGGTGGACGGGACCTACGGCGACGTCGGGAACTCCATCGCGCTGCGCGACGTGCTGCTCCCTTACCCGCCGAACCCGACGGGCACCTACCCTGCCGGATCGTCCGTGCCGGTGGTGCTCACCATCATCAACCAGAGCGATCAACCGGATGAGCTCGTCGCCGTGACGAGCTCATCCGGCCAGGCGCTGGTGCTGGGAGCCGCGCAGATCGCCCCCGGCACAACCGTCATCAGCACTGCCGGTTCGGCCGGACCCACCAGCCCGCTGGTCGTCGGTGAGTTGCGCATCCTGCTCCGGACAACTGCGCCGCTGCACGCTGGACTGACCACGCCGATCACGTTCCAGTTTCGTCATGCCGGCACGCTGACCCTGCCGGTACCCATGGCGACACCGCCGAACTCACCGTCGAACTCTGCGGGCTAGGACCGCTGCACCCGGCGCGCTGTCGGTGCGGACCGATAGCGTGCCGCGACCATGGTGAGATCTTCAGCGGGGCCTTCCGGGAACACTCACGTCACTCACCGGTGCGGCGACTGCGGGCATGAGGTCGCCAAGTGGGTGGGGCGCTGCCCGGAGTGCCAGAGCTGGGGCAGCGTGGCGGCGGCCGGTCCGCGGCCGGTGACGGCGGTGGCGGCCGCAGCGCCGTCGGCCCCGGCCCGCCCGATCTCCCAGATCGACCTGCACTCCGCGCAGGCCACCGCCACCGGTGTAGCCGAGCTCGACCGGGTACTCGGCGGTGGCCTAGTACCTGGCGCGGTGGTGCTGCTGGCCGGCGAGCCCGGGGTCGGAAAGTCCACCCTGCTGCTGGAGGTCGCCCACCGCTGTGCGCTGGCCGGTCGGCGCGCGCTGTACGTCACCGGCGAGGAATCGGCAGGTCAGGTGCGGCTGCGCGCGCAGCGCACCGGTGCGCTGCATGATGAGCTGTTCCTCGCGGCCGAGTGCGACCTCGCCGCCGTGCTCGGACACCTCGACGCCATCGATCCAGGGCTGTTGATCGTCGACTCGGTGCAGACGATGTCCTGCGCCGGCGTGGAGGGCACCCCGGGTGGGGTGTCGCAGGTCCGCGCGGTGGCCAGTGTGCTGATCAGCACCGCCAAGGCGCGCGGGCTGCCGGTGGTGCTGGTCGGGCACGTCACCAAGGACGGGACGGTGGCCGGACCGCGGGTGCTGGAGCACCTGGTCGATGTGGTGCTGCAGTTCGACGGCGACCGGCACTCCACGCTGCGGATGGTCCGCGGGATCAAGAACCGGTTCGGACCCGCCGACGAGGTCGGCTGCTTCGAGCTCACCGACGACGGCATCGTCGGCTTGCCCGATCCGTCCGGGCTCTTTCGCACCCACCGCGATGGTGCGGTGCCCGGGACGGCGGTGACAGTCGTCGTGGAGGGCAAACGGCCACTGCTGGGCGAGGTCCAGGCGTTGGTCGCCGAGTCCGCGCTGGCCAATCCACGCCGCGCGGTGAGCGGGCTGGACACATCCCGGGTGGCGATGATCCTGGCGGTCCTCGAGCGCCGCGGGGGCGTGCGCCTGGCCGGGTCAGATGTGTACACCGCGACGGTGGGTGGGATGCGTGTGGTGGAGCCGGCAGCCGATCTCGCCGTCGCGCTCGCTGTGGCGTCGGCGGCCGGTGACCTGCTGCTACCCCCGCACACGGTGGCGATCGGGGAGGTCGGGCTGGCCGGAGAGGTCCGGCAGGTGACCGGGTTACGCCGACGCTTGGCCGAGGCCGCCCGGCTAGGTTTCCGGCACGCACTCGTGCCGCCGGAAAGCGCCGGGCACAACAAAAGCGCCGGGCACAACAAAACCGGTGGCGCCAGCGCCCCGCCGCCCGAGATGGGTGTGCACGTGGTGGCCGACCTGGCTGCGGCTTTGCACTGGTTGCGTGCCTGAGGCCGGTCACGTCGCGTCAACATCAGGTCGGCCAGCTAAGCCGGCGGGGCAGCGGCACCGTGAGCCCCTCGGGGATCGGCCGAGCCATCGCGTCGGTGATGAGGGGGTCGGGATCGGATATACCCAGGGCCGGTTCGATGAAGCGGGTCACCATCGCCGTCCAGTCGCGAGGGCGTCGCAGCATGGCGTGGCCGTCGCCGAGCACGTCGAACCGGCATACCCGGTCTGGTCGCGCGGGCCCGCACCGCAAATCGGTAGGAGAGCCTCGGATCGGTGACCCGGTCGCGATCGCCGTGTGCGATCAGCACCGATCGCCCGGTTACCTGGTGCACCGGCTCGTCCTCGGGGGTCCACGGTGCCAGCGCGCAGACCGCCACCACCGCCGGGTGATCGGCGACCCGCAACGCCGTACGCCCACCCGTCGAGTGTCCGAGCAGGGGCCACCGGGACGGCCGGGCGCTGCTCGCCAAGGTGGTCGAGCGCCCACCTCGCATCCGCCAGCGGGTGCAGCTCGGGTTCGTTCCAGCCGCGGTAGCGGTAGAGCAGCAGCCGAACCGAAAGGCCCTGCGCGCGGCCGCGCCGGTGCAGCGCCGCGGCGAACGGGATCATCCGCAGGTAGGGACCCCTCCCCCGCCCAGCCGTCTTGATGCTGGTGACCTGGCCTCCGTGCAGGATCAAGACGATCGAACGAACCGAGCCGGCGTCCATCGCCCAGAGGTCGTCGATCGTGGCAGCAGCGGGTGCCATCAGGGCAGACCCTTTGGCGGCGGCAGTCAATTCAGCGCGATAGCTGAGTATGCCGCACAGGATGCTCTTCGAATTGATCTCGCCGGCGCTCCGTGATTCTCGGCCTGAACTATGCTCGCGGCGTGGCGGTCAGTCCTGCCGATGCAGCGCACCGGCTCCGTAGCGCCGCGGTCGACGGCCGCCTCGACGCCTTGGCCGACGTGCACAGCCTCTCGCTTGTGGTGATGTTCGGCAGCGCGTCGCGCGGTCAGCCCGACGCGCGCGACCTCGATATCGCGGTCGGTGCGCGCTCTCGGACCGGGCTCGACGTGGTCGCGGTGATCTGCGCCCTGATGGACCTGGTCGACAGCGACCGCGTCGACCTGCTCGATCTTGACCGGGCCGGGCCGGTGGCACGCCAGCATGCACTGGTACCCGGCGAACCGCTGTACGAGTACCGAGCGGGTGAGTTCGCTCGGCAGCAGATGCGGGCCAGCGGGCAGCGGCTGGGCACAGAGTGGATGCGGCGCCTGGATCTGGCGTTGATGGCGGATCACCCATGACGCCACGGCGTCTCGACCCTTCGATCGTCCAGGCCAGGCTGTCGATCATGCGGGGACTACTCGACGACCTCGCCGAAGTCGATGCGGCGGGACCGCCGTCGCTGGCCGACAACCGGATGCTCCGACACGGCGTCGAGCGCATCCTCACCCAGCTCGTCGAGCTCGCCACCACCATCAACGAACACGTCGCCGGCGCCCGCCTGCAGCGCGTCGCCACCTCCTACCGGGAGTCCTTCGAGCTCGCCGAGGAATGCGGCCTGATCGACAAGCAGCTGCGCGACGATCTGCTTCCCTCGATAGGCATGCGCAACATCTTAGTGCACGAGTACCTCGAAATAGACCTGCAGAAGGTCGTAACAGCGGTTCCACTGGCCCTGAGCTGCTACCGACGCTACGTGCAGCAGGTCGCGGCGTTCGCCATCCGCGTCGACTGATCTGGTGCCGATGACTCCGCAACCTGAATCGGAGCCTGCCGATCTCACAATCGAGCAGATCTCCTCTCAGATCGTATACCACAACCAGTGGATGCAGTTCCGCGAGGACGTGATCCAGCGCCCCGACGGATCTCAGGGGATTTACTCATATATCGAGAAACCGGACTTCGCTCTCGTCATTCCCGTCGAACGCGACGGATTTCATCTAGTCGAACAGTACCGCTATCCAGTTTCGCACCGGTCATGGGAGTTTCCGCAGGGCACGTTGCCGAACAGGGAGGACGGTGATCCGGCGGCACTCGCCCGGAGGGAACTGGCCGAGGAAACCGGGCTGCGGGCCGGACGCCTCCACCGTCTCGGCTACCTCCATCCTGCTATAGGTATGAGTAGCCAAGGTTGCAGCGTATTCGTCGCCGACCAGCTCGAAGCCGGCCCGCATTCCCGGGAACACGAGGAGCAGGATATGCGCCAGCGCTGGTTCTCTCGGGACGAGTTAGAACAAATGATCCGGGGCGGTGTCGTCACCGACGATTCGACGGTCGCCGCGTACATGTTGTACCTGCTGTCGCGCAGGAGTAGCACCCTCGAGTAGCGTTCCCGACCCGCAGACTCCGAAAATACGCTCAGCGCTGGGCGCCAAGTTCAAACAGTGCAACGAGGCGTGTGGTCAGATATCGATGATGTTGATCCGGTGCGTTCCAGCGAGGTCCACAAGGTGGCTGCGGTTGCCGGTGACGCACGGACATGCGCGCCGAAGGACGCACTCAACGACACTGGCATCGACGACACCGTGTGGTGCGACGGATAACAGGACACCGGCTGCCCTGGCGGACTCCGCGCTGAACCCTTCCACCTCGCAGCTCTGGACGAACTGGCCCAGCCGGTGCTGCCTTCGGCCACCGCGCCAGACCTCCGCTAGCACCGTGGCCGGGACTACCGGCGCAACGCCGCGGGCCAAGACGCGCTTGTGGATCGCCCACATGCGCTCCTCGCCATCTTCGGCGGCCACGAGCGCCCCAGCGTCGTAGACGATCGTGCTCAATGGAGTCCGGCTTGGTCTAGCAGACGGTCCGCCTCATCTAGGGCGTCCTGGCTTATCGGTCCGTGTTCGGACTCATACATCGCGATCGCTCGCTCGCCGGCGCGTTGACGTAAGAGCAGCCGGGCACCTTCGGAGAAGAGTGTGGACAACGATTCGCCGTCCGTCACCTCCGCTTCGACAGCGGCGAACACGTCCGCAGGCACGGAAATCGTTCGTTTCACGACTGAGGCCATTGCGCAATGGTACAACCGTTGGTACTACCAATCAAGGAGCCCTCGGCGTGTCGGTGGTCACCGCGGAGACGATGGGACGAAGAGCAGGTGGCCTCAGCATCCCCGCCAGCGGTGGGGAGCTGCATCACGGGCCACCAGCGACGGGTATACGCGGTCGTCACGTGGCGCTTCACCGTCGACGCCGGCCTCACGCTCACCGAGCAGGCACCAACAGCGACGAACAAGCAGAGCCAGGAGGCCACCACAGCAGGGGCAGTGGAACGACCAGGCCGCCGCCTCGCTCGCCCTGTGCCCGGGTCTTCCATCATTCGACTGCAGGTATGTTCCGCGTGGAGCACAACCGCCTGGCCCCGGCTAACCACTCGGTCTTCGACGCGATGATCTCCACCCGGTCCACGGCAGGGACACCGCGGGCCGGTTCCGCCGTGAGCTGGCGGCATGATCGTCCGGCCCCGTTGGCATAATGCCGATCATGACGATCGATCGGCCCATGCCGCCGCTGAACGCCGACGAGCGCAAGACGCTGGAAAGCTGGCTGGACTTCTACCGCGCCACCCTGGCTATCAAGTGCGAAGGACTCACCGAGGAGCAGCTCCGCACTGCCTCGGTGCCTCCCTCACCACTGACCCTGCTTGGACTGCTGCAGCATATGGCCGAGGTCGAACGAAACTGGTTCCGGCGTGTCCTGGTCGGCGACAACGCCCCACCGATCTACGACCCGCACGCCGACCCGAACGGCTCGGACGGCGGTTTCGACCTGGCTGAAGGCACCCGATTCGACACCGCGCGACAGATATGGGAGGCAGAGATCGACCAAGCCCGCGCTAACTGCGCCGACCGGCGGCTGGACCAGACAAGCTCTTTCCTTGGCGGGCATGTCACCCTGCGGTGGATCTACACCCACATGATCGGCGAATACGCCCGTCACAACGGCCATGCCGACCTGATCCGGGAACGCATAGACGGCACCACCGGCGTCTGAACGAGGACTGAACAAGCGACCCGCGAAATCCTCGACCACGCCCGAAGATCACGACACAGGTCATCAACTAAGCCACGGGAGAGACCCGCGCGAGGTCCCCAGGGCCGTCACTCGGCCATTGACATCAACCCCGCCGGCAGTAGGGCGCTGAAAGCGTGCCTGCCGCCGCCGGTGTGGGAATCCTTCGTCGCTACCGCTGGGGAACCCGGCGGCCTTGGCTTCCTCACCGAACAGCTCAGCGAGCTCGTGGTCATCAACGGCGAGGCCACGGCCGGTCCGGCGGAGGGCTCACATGCCGTCGACCGGATCACCCTGCGGCACCTGCTGCTGTCCGGCCTCGATGACGCGGTGCACTGCGACAAGACCTTTACCCATTACGAGGAGCACGACGGCAAGGTCACCGCATTCTTCGACGACGGCAGTTGCGGCGGCGCAGACCTGCTCGTCGGTGCGGACGGTGCCGGATCCGTCGTGCGCCGGCATGGGTGCCGCACCGGCTGGCGACGTCGATGAACATGATCGTCGCACCGGACCCGTTCTTCCTGTTCACGTCGGTCTTCGAGCGCCGGTCGGGGTACCGCGACCAAGACGACCTAGACGTCAATACCGGCCGGCGATGGTGACGCCGTGGTTGGAAAGTGTTTCGCGGTGCATGATCGGGCCGTGACCCGACGGCAGTTCCTCAACGACCCCGACGACTTCGTCCACGAGGCACTGGAGGGACTGGTCCTCGCCCATCCCGGCCTTGAGCTGCACACCGACCCCACCTACGTCCTGCGGGCCGACCGCGGCGCACCCAAGGTGGCGCTGGTGTCCGGCGGCGGCAGCGGGCACGAGCCGCTGCACTCGGGCTTTGTGGGCCCCGGGATGCTCGACGCCGCGGTGCCCGGGGCGGTGTTCGCCAGCCCGACGGCGTTTCAGGTGACGGTCGCGACGAAGGCCGCTGACTTTGGCCACGGTGTGCTGCAGATCGTGAAGAACTACACCGGTGACGTGCTGAACTTCCAGATCGCTGGGGAGATCAGCGCCGAGGAGGGCACCCGGGTGCAGCGGGTGCTCGTCGACGACGACCTGGCCACCGACACCGGCCGCGAGGGCGGTCCGGGGCGGCGCGGCACCGGAGCGACGGTCGTCGTGGAGAAGGTGTGCGGCGCGGCCGCCGAGGCGGGGGCGCCGCTGGAAGAGCTCGCCGTGCTGGGGCGTGACACTGTGTCGAGGTCGCGGTCCATGGCGGTCGCGCTGTCCGGTGCGGCCCAGCCTGGTTCGGCCGTCCCGAGCTTTGAGCTGCCCGACGACGAGGTGGAACTGGGTGTCGGTATCCACGGCGAGCGCGGCGCCACCCGAGCACCGTTTGGCACCGCTGGCGATCTGATGCGCCAGCTCGTTGACCCGCTGGTAGCCGACCTGCAGCTTCGTCGTGGCGACGGGGTGCTCGTGCTCGTCAACGGCATGGGAGCCACGCATCCGCTGGAGCTCTCGGTGTGCTTCCGCGAGGTGCACCGGGCACTGGGTGAGCTCGGGGTAGAGGTCGCCCGCTCGCTGGTGGGGACATACCTGACCTCGTTGGACATGGCCGGGGTGTCGCTGACGTTCACCCGTCTCGACGACGAACTGCTACGGCTGTGGGACGCCCCCGTGCGCACTCCGGCGCTGGTCTGGTGAGAGCAATGAGCAGGGAGCTGACCGGCCCGGACGCGCGCGAGTGGATGCAGCGGTTCATCGACGTCTTCAACCAACAGCGGGCGGCGCTGGCAGAACTGGACCGCCGGGCGGGTGACGGCGACTTCGGCACGAATCTGGCCTCGGCGCTGCGCCGGGCGAGCCGCCGGGTGTCCGACGGCCCGAGCGACTCGGCAAGCGCGGTGTTCGCCCGGATCAGCGAGGGCTTCCTGGACACCGGGGGCACGTCCGGCCCGCTGTTCGGGATGTGGTTCCGCGAGCTGGCCAAGGCGACGGCCCACAGCGCGGACGCGGTAGCACTAGCCGCTGGGGTGGCTGCGGGTGTGGCGACCGTGCAGCGTCTGGGTCACGCTCGGGTGGGCGACAAGACGATGGTCGACGCCATGGTCCCGGCCGCCGAGGCTATGACGGGCCAGGACCTCGACGCCGACCTGGCGGCCGCGGCCAGAGCAGCCCGCGCCGGTGCGGCGAGCACCGAGGAGCTGCGCGCACGGCGCGGACGCTCCAGCTACGTGGGCGACGTGGCTGTGGGTGTGCTCGACCCGGGTGCCGTCACGGTGGCGCTGTTCTTCGAGTCCGCTCGAGGCTGAGCGCTGACGCGGCAATCCGAGCTGTGCGATCAGGTTCCACCTGCGGACGAGGCGACCCAGTACTCGACGAACCGGCCGTCGCGGGCGCGCAGAATGTCGTTTGCCGAGGAAACGCATCTGCTCGCCATCCGGGGTGATCCCGACCCCGGTCCAGCGGCCGGCGACCAGGTCGCCCTCAGCGATCGGACCGACCGCCAGCTCGAAGCGCAGGTGCCTGAACATGGCCTGAGTCTCCCCGATCAGCGTGGCCAGTTCGACGGGACCCTTCACTTGCCTGTCGGGCCAATGCCCGACGAAGTCGCGGGACACCAGATCCCCGGCGACCTCCGGGTTGCCGTTCCACAGTTCTGCCAGCCACCGGCGATACAGATCTTGCAGGGTGTCCGCCACTCGTCTCTCCCAATCCTCGGTTACCTCCTCCATCGGTCGGCGTGACCAACTTCCGACGATCCATTCCGGAGACCGGTTCGTCACGGACTGCACCTACGGGTGGAAGCTGCAGATGATCAGGTGTTCGAAGACCGGTTGAACGACTGGTGCAGGAGACAAGTGGCCGCTGCTCCGAGGTAAGCGTTCGGTGATCCCATAG
>QHBY01000033.1 GCA_003244245.1 Pseudonocardiales bacterium | reverse complement strand
ATGATCCACAACTCAGACGATCATGGAGCAGTGGATCAGCGTGAATGATCTAGGCCAATGTCCAATGTCCAATGTCGGACGATACTGTATCATTTGCCTTAGCTATTTTTGAGTTGCTCTATGAGTCGACCAGCATGGACGTGTGTGAGTGGATCTTGCCACCAGTCGGAGTGGTAATGGATGGGGGCTAGGGCACCGCCTGGTCCGGGGCAGAGCGATGGTGGATCCAAGCAGGCTACGTCTATCGCGTCCCGGTTCAGCTGTTGGCCGGGCGCATTGGGTGGGGAGAAAATCCAGGATCCGATGTAATCGGTGTGTCGGACGACATTCCGCCATCTTCCCAAACGCGTGGCTTGCTTGTCAACGAATTCGGGAGCGCTGCCATTCATTAGCAGTTCGTTGAGCTCGACTGCATACTCGTGGCTGAAATAGTCTGGGAATGCGCGCCCGTACAGCCGGCGGAAGGGACAGGCAAGGGTCAGCAACGCGACCTTGTCGATCGTGCGGGGCGGCAGCTGCGCGACGACGGCCGGCGCGATCAACGATCCTTGGCTATAGCCGGTGATCAGCACCGGGCTCGGGTTCACGGCGGGTGGAGGCCACAGCTCGGTAGCCGGCTGGGAGTGGTGGTCTGATCGCTCACCTGTGAGCAGCACGACTCGATCGACGATCTCGGGGACGGCCTGTTCGGCGTAGCAGGGTGGCGCCAGCGGATGGGTGGCTCGTGGCCAGAAGGTGGCCACATCCCACAGGGCACCGACCGCGCGCCTCCGGCCGGAGTTGGCATAGGTCGAACGAAGCATGCCCACTAGGACAATTGCGGTCACGGCGCTCACGCCAACGCCAAAGGTCACCAGAACGTCGATCACGCTAGCCAGGACGGCCACCTGAGGAAGGGCCAGCAGCGCCGCCGCCTCCACTGCAGTGACACCGACAGTCCAGGCAAGCCCCGCGATCGCGACGAGCGCGTCCACGCTGTCGGTCAGCGAGGCGATCGCCCACGCCCTAGCGACCTGGCCCGCGGCATCACCGGGGGCTTGCTTTGACTCTGGATACCAGGCACGAACCTGATCATCGCCTTCGGTGAACTGGTGGACTTTGCGTCCATAGGTGCGCCACAGCACCACTCCCGCAATCAGCAAGGCAGGCAGGGTGGCGACGGTGCCGATCGCGAAGGCGAACGCCTCGTCCGGCACGAACAACGTCGAGGGCGTTGGCCTCTCGGCCGGGAGGTGCACGCCGCTCGGCTGACCGAACAGTCGTGCCACAGCGAGGTTGGTTGCCGCCGAGAGCAGCCCGCCGAGCAACACCGCGATCAGGGACACCAGCGGGGTTAACCACCCACCGAGGAACGGCCGCCAGTCGCTCGCGCGCTGAGACTCGTCGGACCTGCGTAGCACCCACACCATGATCACAAGCCCGATCAACAGGATGCTCTGAATGGCCAGAACGACCCTGGTGCCATTGACCAGGGCAGGCGCGACCGATGACTGGCTAGTCCGGTCGACCATCCAAAAACAGCCAACGGCGGTTGCAGCCAGCACCAACGCGCCCGCACCCGCCACCGCGCGGAAACGATAACGCGAGTCGCCATCGCGGTCATCAAGCTGGTGCTCTCGATCGACCGCGCTGGTGGTTGTCGCTCCGAAAGCTACGACAAGCACGATCATCGCGGCCGAAACCTCGACGACTCGCCACACCGCGTGTTGGGTCGGCAGCAGCGCCACGCTCAACGCCGCAAAGGCGAGCGCCGCACCGACGTGTAGATTCCGCTGCCTGGTCACGATGATGGCGCCATGCCAGAAACCCGGCTTCCTCAGCTTCCAATCATGATTACCTCCGGCGCTGGCGCTCATTTCGCGTTTCTCGTACCGATGCGCTGTTCGAACGCTAGCCAGCCACAAACTGCCGACGATTCCCCCGACCACGGCCAACGCCAGGGCGACGCGCGACCCTACATCCAGCCGCGTGTACCACCCAATCCACCAACCCGGGCTGCCGCTTCGCATCGCAGCGTTCTGCCACCCGATCGTGCTGACCAGCACAATGACCGCGCCATTGACCAACTGGGCAGTCGCTGCGAGCGCAAGCAGCCGCATAATTCTCCGAGCCCACCGGTGATGACCCGACTTGGCCCCGCCGGCCGGCAACATGAAAAAGGCGACGTTGTAGAGCATAAACGGCGTCAACACAATCCAAGAGGCTGCTGCCAGCGGCCTCTCCGTCAGCCCTCCCCACGAATAAGCCTCCAACGGCCACGGCACAGACAGCCCGCCACGGCCGCCCGGATCCCATCGACGGCAAATCGCCGTTGGTGACTTGCCAGCCACCTGGACTACGTGGGGATGCTGCAGCATCGTAGGACCATCGGACCCGGACACACCGTGGATACGGAACTCCGTGGGCGCACCGCCACTGAATCGTCGATCCGCCAACGTCCCAGCTGCCACAGCTTGCGCCGGGCTGACCAGATCAGCACCCGAGAACCCCCCTGGCGCCTCAAGACCCAGCGAGACCCTACCCGGAAAAGCGTTGATGTCGGCGTTATCGGCATGCTCGTCCAGAGTGCCCCCAAGATCTTAAGGCCTGGTGTCCACCCCGCCACGCCTGGTCGTTCTAGTCGTCAGCATCGGACGTGTCCCCGAGCGGACGAGAAGCACAGACGTTCAAGCGTAAGCCCTTGGTGCCTGGAGCACCTGCTGTCCTGGGCCATCACCACGACGCGCATCGCCCCCCCGTGCCACCGCACTACCCGGGCCACCCGTATTGCTGGCCTGCGCCGACCTGTGGACAGCGACGAGCACGCCCGCGGTGTGTCGCTGGCGAGGGAATCGGCGCGCCGATCGTGTTCGGTGGCGTCAGCGCAGAGGTCACCCTGCGCGCCGCGTCCCTGGGCACTTGCCGCGCCTTGGTCGCCGTGACCAACGACGACGTCACCAACCTTGAAGCCGCTCTACAGGGCCGCGCGATGAGCCAGGATCTTCGCGTTGTACTGCGCTTGTTCGACAGCGACCTCGCCGATCGGGTCCAACGCAACTTCGGCATCACGATCTCCCAAAGCGTGCCCAACCTCGCCGCGCCCGCCTTCGCCGCCGCGATGCTGCGCCGCGAGGTCCTGGGCACCATTTCGGTCGGACGCAGGGTGCTCCTGATCGCCGAGGTGCCGATCCAAGCGGGCTCCGAACTCGACGGCTTGGCCAGCGACGCCGTCAACGCGCCCCGCCAGGCACAGGTGATCGCGATCCAACGCCACGCGACGGACACCCTGGAGCTACCAGCGCCCCCGACCACGTCCTCGCCAGCGGTGACCGCCTGATCATCCTGGCGACCCGCGCGGGTCTCGGGCGGGTCCTGATCCGCAGCGTCGCGACGGAGCTCTGGCGCCAGCTGGACGAGCCCGCGACCACCCCAAACCCGCTCGTAGAACACCAGCTCCAGGCAACCGAAGAGCCAGAGCTTTCCTCCTCGACACCTGACAAACCGGGCTAAATCCATGTTAGTAGGGCGTCATCGCGCCCTCACCGCGGCTACGTTGCGCACCTCGCATCAGCAGCGCGACCAGGACACCGGTGAGGAAGCCCAGCACGTGGGCCAGGTAGGCGACCGATCCCGCTGAGGAGATCGCGTAGCCGGCGGTGTAGACCCACTGCAGCAAGAACCACAGGCCGAGCACCAGCCAGGCGGGCAGTCGCAGCGGGAGAAACAACAGCACCGGCACCAGGCTCCAGACTCGCGCCCGTGGATAGAGAATTAAATAGACTCCCAGTACCCCGGCGATGGCGCCGGAGGCGCCGATAAGCACCTCGGCCGAGTGCGGGTTGGTGACGGCGAAGCCGTAGGTGGCGATCACACCGCAGGCTAGATAGAACATCAGGTATCGGAGTCGGCCGAACCGGTCCTCGATGTTGTTGCCAAAGATCCATAAGAACAGCATGTTGCCGAGCAGGTGGAGCCAGCTTCCGTGGAGAAACAGGGAGCTCAAAACCGATAGCATCGGGTTCTTGTGGTAGCTCGGGCGGGCCAGGACGCAGCCGGGACCCTGCTCGTCTACCCCGATGCGTCCGTCCGGCACCAGCGCCAGCGGTCGGTTGTGCACCACCTCGATGGGTATCGCGGCGTAGCGGTCAAAGAACGCCTGCTGCTGGCAGGTCTGTGCCAGGCTGGTCGCACCCGTCACCGTGATCACCGAGGCCGGCGTGAGCAGGAAGACAACGATGTTCGCCGCGATCAGCGCGTAGGTGACCCACGGCGTGCGAAGCACAGGTTGACGTCACGGATCGGGATCACCATCTCGCCAGCTTGCCTGGCCGACGCCCGTAGCCGCGACCGGACGGCGCGGTTAGCTCCTGGGCACGCGGTAAGCCGCGCAGCACTTCGCGGTTACGCGGCACCTCTTTTGGATCGTTGAGACCTGGACGGTGCGGAGGCACCGAAGCTGAGCCGTGGTCTCACTGGATGACCTGCAGTTCAGCCGAGGCGGTACGTCCCGAGGTGAGCCCTGTGACGGTGATGGTGTAGCGCCCCGGCGGGTCCCTCGCCAACACTCGATTCGACGTGCTGCCACTCGAGTCGGCGGGGAAGACGCCTATCT
>QHBY01000032.1:6041-13921 GCA_003244245.1 Pseudonocardiales bacterium | reverse complement strand
CCAGATCACTTGACGACACTCATAGTAGGCCATGCACGGCGGATCGTCATCCGGGGTGGAATGCGCGAAGTGATCATCGGCGGTGCCCACCGCAGTCAGGGTCTCGCTGACCCGACGCATCTTGGCCAGCGCGCGGGCCCGATCGGTGTGCAGCAGTGCCCGTCCGGTCGCGGTGAGCCGGTCAGAGCGGACCAGAGCCTGTTCAGCTAGAGTGAGGCCGTCATCGGGCTGCCCGGTCCAGATCGCCTGTTTCGCCATGCTCGACAGGATCTCGGCGCGCAGCGGCCAGTCCTGAGCTTGTTCGGCGCAGGCCAGCGCGAAGCGGTACACCCGGCGGCCTGCATCATGGGCGCCGATGTCCACGGCCGCGTATCCGGCGGTTTCGGCGAGGTTGCCGACTGCGGAGTACAGCTCGGGGCGCAGCCGGTCCGGGCAGGTGGCGTCGAGCAGGCGGGCCGACCAGCGCAACTGGCCCATGACGGGCTCTCGGATCAATCCAGCACCGTAGGTGTTGCTCCACGAGTCGAACGACCGCGTGGCGGCGCGGATCTGTTCGATCTCGGTTGCGCCGATCCGGTGCGGGATCGGGCTGGGTTCGCCGCCCTCCAGCAACGCCGCCATCGGCCCCAGGACGAGGGCGCCTACGCCCAAGCCTAGGCCGGAGCGAAGGAACTGTTTACGGTCCACATCTTTCAGCCTCACTACCGCGCGACGGCTGTTAACGAATCCTAACGCGGCGTCGGTGGAGACACCCAGGATCTCCCGTAGTGCTTCTCGGTACAGCTTACCTGGCCAGCGTATTTTACCGCGTTCGAGCTGGCCTATGTAGTTCGCACTGAGCGCCACTATCTTTTCGTGGTGTTTCCAAATCCAGGCGTTGGCCAGCTCGGCGAGTTCTTCCCGGGACAGGCACACATCCGGGTAGATAAGTGATGCGGTACGCTCCCGTGCCGCTCTCAGCTGCTTATTCCCCTCCGCTGGCAACTTAGCATGTCTCCTTTTCGTGCCCGGAGATGCACCACTTGTCTTGCCCGGTGCGTTGGAGAGTGAACCGGCCCAGCGACGGACCGCCCCCCGGTTTGATCTCACAGGAGGAGATAGTCATGGTGTCGCCTAGATAGACGTCGAGAGAACGGGTCCCGGTCACGGCGTACTTAATCGGGCTGGTTACTTTGGTGTTCAGCTGATTGGTTGCGGCCGAGCAGTCGGGCGCACCGAAATCCGCCGCGAACTGCTGCGCGGCGGTTGGGCTGAATAGAGCGCACCCGGTCGCCGATCCATTAGCGATCGCGCGGTAGAGGTAGTGCACCGTGAGGTAGCTCACGCTGCTGATCCAGGACCGTCGGTCCGACCGATAGTCCACGCGGTAGTTCGGTTTAAAGCTCACGCTGCTGATCCAGGTCTGCTCGGATCTTTTCGGTCAGGTCGTCGTCGGCGAGTAACCGGGTTACTAGCGCTTGCAGTACCTGTTGACTGGTGACGCGGATCCGACCGAGGTCGTCGGCGGCGGAGGTGCGCCACTGGGCGAGGGCACGGTGTTGGACGGGCGTCAGATCGACGGTGTGCCGTACCGGTTTATCTCGGACGGGCCGCGCTGCTCTTGTGGGCGGTGCCCCGTCCTCGTGGCGCTTACGGACCAGCCCTGCGCCTGCCCGGATTTCGTCGGCTTTACTCATCGGACGGTGACCTCATCGCCTAGCAGTTGTTCCATGGCGTCGGCGTAGGCGGTCGCGGCAGCCCGTTCGATGGGTTGTCCGTAGGCCAGGGCGTACCGCTGGAGATGACCAACAGCCACCCGCAGCACCTGGTAGCCGTCCTCCTCGATGACTGCCCGGTAGACCCCTGTCGATGACGCGCTAGCTACGGTCTTGGTGAGCAGGATCGCGACCTCGGGTCGATGCCCGTCCGGCCGCTGCTCGGCCGCGGTGTCGATCGCTCCGGTCGTCGCCGGGAGCCGGTCGTATTCGATCGGGCTCGGCGCCATCGGGATGAGGACGTGCGTTGCGGCCCGCAGCGCTGCGATCACGATGCCCCGGTCATGCGCCAGCGGCGGAGTGTCGATCACCACCGCGTCGAACCGGTCACCGACGATCCCAGGTAGGTCCCTGTCCAGCTTCGGCGTCGGTAACGCGGTCGTGGCCACCGGCCAGTCGGCGACCTCGGCCCACCGCAGGGCACTACCTTGCGGGTCTGCGTCGACCAGGAGCACCCGGTCACCCCACTCGTGCAGGACGTGGGCGACGTACGCGGCAGTCGTGGTCTTGCCAGTGCCGCCTTTTAAGTTCGCTACCACCAGGATCACCACAAACGCACGCTCCTCCTGATCTCAGTAAATCAGCGGCTCAGCCTTCGCTGTGCTCAGGGGATCAGGGTGTCATGAACACGTGCATCACTCTGCCCGCCACGCGGATTTTCTCGCCCGAGCCCCAGGCCCGGAGCGGTGACGTCAGCAACTCAGGACACCCTTACATCATGATGTCATGATGTCATGATGTAAGGGTGTCCGTCTTTGCTGATATCAGGAGATCATATGTTCCACAGGTGCGCGGGTTGAGGTCCCCACTCGCAGTCCGCCTCATGCCAGCCGGGCACAGCCCGCGGTGCTCGCAGTGCTCGCAGTGCTCGTCAGGCCACAGGCCCGGCACTCGATCACGTCGTCAGTCATCGCCGTGACCTCCTCGCCGGTGCCAGTTCATCGCTGCTGAACAGCACGCCTTGGTCGTAACAGCCTTGGCAGTGCTCACCGGCCGGTGTCCGGTGAATGTCGCAACCCCAGACCACCACCCGCCGTGATTGCTGCCGATCCTTGTGCCTTCGGATTGATTGCGCATCGCCGTCTCCCACGTCAGCAGCCGAACACACCAGAGTGGCAATCACCGCACTGCCACCCTCACCCGATACACGGCTAGGGATCCGCAAAGGAGTGCCGTGGGTCAAGGTTGCCCGTAGGGCCGAATAGAAATTGGGCGGCCGTAGGCCGGAGAGGGGTCCCCATTTCTATGTAGCCTTGACGCCCGTCACAACGGCGGAATAATCCCCGTGAGGGTGATGGTAGACCGCAGCTAACGGAGCGATGCGGGGGACGGGTATGGGTGGAGGGGGTAACGAGGTCTGGGTTGGATCCGTTCCGGTTTTCCGAAATCAGAGGCTTAGCCCGTGGTCGTCGCTGCGGTCGAGGGTGTGGCTGCGGTCGTAGTAGTTGCGGGTGTAGTCGGCTTGGCGTTGTTCCTCCTCGGCGGCGCGTTGTGCGGCGTCGAGGCGTTGTTGGGTGAGCCGTTGTACGTTTTCGGTGGCGCTTTGCAGGGGGGGCATCTCGGCCCGGAGTTGCTGTTCGGCGGCGAGTGCGTCGCGGCGTTGCGCGGCGGTGTCGGCTTGGTTGTGGCGGGTGTTGATGGTGTCGCGTAGGTCGGCGAGGTCGGTTTCGTCGCGGCGTTGTCGCTGTTGACGGTCGGTCGGGTAGCTGGCCTCGGCGAGCGTGACGGCTTCGCGGCGCTGCCAGGCGCTGTGGGTCGCGGTGGGTGCCTCGTCCTGGATCGCTTCGGCGCGGGCAGTGAGGTCGTTGATCTCGGCGCCGAGTTGGTGGTAGGTCCGGGCGTGCTGGTCTGCTTGGGCTTCCAGGCGGTCTCGCGTTCTGGGCCGGAACCACGACGTTGCGGCGGCCTGGCGTGCCGCGTTGAGGGCTTGGGTGCGTTCCCAGGCCGCGCTGGTCCGGGCGTCGTGCAGGCGCCGTTGCAGGGCCTCGTTCTCGGTGGCGAGCTCGGCGATCCGGCGCAGCTCGGCCAGCTCGGCGGCCAGCTCGGTGACCGCGGGGCCGGTGCCGGCGGCCACGGCCGGCTCGGTCTCAACGAGTGTGGTCCGGGCGCGTTGGGCCTCGGCGAGGCGCGCGGCCCGTTTTGTCTCGGCTGCGGTGATCTCGCGGTCGAGGTCAGGCGCCGTGAGCTTGCCGAACGGGCGTTCCCACCACCGCTGCTGGGTCTGCCGTTCAGCGCGCAGCTGGTCGCGCTGGTCGAAGGTTTCTTGGCGTAGCCGTTCGATCCGGTCGGCCCGCTCGCCGACGGCCGCGGCCCGGGCGTCGGGCAGTGGCCGCTGCTCGGACTGGACCCGCTCGCTGCTGGCCGCGGCGTCAGCCTCGGGTTCGGCCCGCTCGGTACCGGGCTCGGCCCGCTCGGTTACGGCCTCGGGTTCGGCTGCCTGCTGGGCGTGACGCGCCCGGTGTCCCTCGGCGGTGGGAGCGGTCCCGAGGTCGACGACGACGGGTCGGTCGTCGGCGTTGGTGGCGGTCGCCGCGGCGTGGTCGGCCATGGCAGCCAGCACCCGGTCGGTGAGTTCCTGCTGGCTGCGGGGTGCGCCGTAGACGAGGTGTTCGCCTTCGCCTTCGACTTGATCGAGCGCGCCGAACATGATGACTTCGCCGACGTCGCGGGACAGCGCAACGTACTGGGAGCGGGCGTCCATCCCGGGCGCCCACGCCAGTACGGTGCCGACGTTGCGGGTGCCGTCGGGGCGGTCCCAGTCGCCTTTGACGGTCATGCCTTGGCCTTTGTGGGTGGTCAGGCAGTATCCGAGGTCCAGGCCGCCGTCGGCGATGTAGTCGGGTTTACAGACCGCGGTGTGTGGTTTTTGACCTGGGGTGTCCCCGGCTTGGTGCCACTGGACGGCAACGCCGGCGGGGGTGATGGCGGTGACCACGCCGCGGTAGCCGTTGAGCACCGCCTCCCCGGAGGTGGCCTGGTTGGTGCGGTCGTTGCTGCGGATCAGGACCTGGTCCCCGGGATGGAAGGTCACCTCCCGGCCACCCCCGAGCGGGTAAGTCGCCGCCGCCTCGCCGAGTTGGTGTTCGGCAACGCGGACGGCTTGGACGGCCTCGTTGATCCGCCGGGTCGCCTCATTGGTCGCCGAAACCATGACCAGCCCGGCGGCGCGGGTGTGCGGATCGGGGGCACCCGCCGCGGCGCACAGCCAAGCGGCGACCATTTCCGCGACACCCGCGTCGGTGGTGTGGGTGACGACGACCTGGCCGAGCTGGTCATAGGTGCTCAGGGCTTCGAGGTAGCGGCCGTCGCGGTGCGCGGCCAGTGCCGCGCGTTCGTCCTCGTTTTGTTGCCGCCGGTTCTCAGTCAACTTGGGGCCGTCCAATGCGGCGTGGATGTAGCTGGCCAGCGACCCGCACCCCGGCGTGCTGAGCTGTTTGGGGTCCTGGATCTCCACCACCCGCGCCCCGACCCGGGCCGCCTCGGCGTAGAGGGCTAGCCGGTCCCGGTCATCGGTCAGGGTGCTCTCATCGAGCACCAGGACGTCGACCCCGGTCAGGCCGGGCCCGGTGGCGATGCGCATCCGCCACTGCTCACACGTCCGGGACTCGATCCCGGACTCGGCGGCCAACCCCTGGGCGGCGACCGCCGCGGTCGCCGCGCCGGCCACCACGAAACCTTGCGCCTCCCACCCGACCCGGGCGGCGCGCATCACCGTGGTCTTCCCGGTCCCAGCCGGCCCCTCCAGGGACTCGATCGCCCGCCCACCGGTGCAGATCGCCGCGAGTACAGCTCGCTGCTCAGCGGACAGGGTGTAACCCTGGGCGGCCTCGGTGACCTCGATGGCCATGGCCAGGGTGTCCGGCTGGACCACCGCCCGGGCCTGATCCGGGTGCGATGCGGCGACCAGGTCCAGGATCGCCTGCTCCGCGGCGGGGATGTCGGCGGTGGTGAACAGGCGCCCGCCGGTCATCTCATGCGACCCGGCCAGCTGCGCGTGCTCACCCACGCTGGCTCCCAACCCATCCTGTTCGGGCAGGGCCACGAACGCCGGGTGCGCCAACACCAGGTCGGTCAACTGCTCGACCTCCGCCGCGGACGCCCCGTACGGGAGAGCGTCAGCGGTCGCGGTGATCGCATCCAGGTGGGAGAACCGGCGGGTGTGGGCGGTCAACCCGTGATCCGGGTCCGTTAGGCGGGCGACGACGTCATCCAGGGTGATGCCGTGGCGGGCGAGCATGGTGGTGTTCGCCCGCTCCGTCGCCTCGTCCGCCCGCCCCACCCACCCGGCCTGGTAGTGGGCGAGGACGGCCGGCATCCAGCTGGCCGCGTCGTACCCGGCGGAAATCGCCTGGGCGCGCCAGTACTCCCGCAGGGTCACATCCGCGGCGGCGGTGGTCTCCGACTTTGCCGACCGCGACTCCCTCGTCAACACCCGCGCGTCCTTCGCCGACGCTGTTTTATTCGTGTACCCCAGCGTGTCCAGCAGCTCGGTGACCTGCGTGTGGCGCTTGCTGAACAGGTCCAAGGCGGCCTGGGGGATGTGCTCGATCTCCCACGCGCCGCTCGTCTCCGACCGGGCGAACGTGATCCCGAAGTCACGGCGTAGGTCGGCACGCACCTGGGCCTGGGTGACCTTGTCGATCGCCGGCGCGTGGCGCATCAACTCCCGCCCACCCGCGGCGATGGTCATCCACGTCCCATCGCCGGCCTGCGCCAAGTGCGCGAGGGTGACATGGACGTGCCAGTGCGGGTCACCCAGCGGGTGCTCACCCACCGGGCGGGCGGTGCGATGGGTCATCACCCACCCGGCGAACCCACTGGACGCCTCCGCCCGAGCCGAGCTCCCATCACCGTGATGCCCGCGCCGGACGTAAGAGGTGCGGGCATCGGTCCACGCGATCGTCCGCTCCGCCGCCCGCGCGTAGATCCCCTCGATCCGGGCGGTCAGGTCATCCGGCGCCATTCCCAGGAACACCGACAAGCTGTTCGGCAAGGTGATGCCAACGTCGAAAGCGGCGATCCCGACCCGCTCCCGCCGCGCCACCATCTCCACCACCGGGAGGCCATCGGCGCCCAGCACCGGCTCACCCTGCTCGTCGAGCACCGGCCGCGGCTCGGAGAGATTGCCTAGCGCCTCGGCCACCACCTCGCCACCCCACACCGCGTCGGGGTCGAGCCCGGCCGCCTTCGCCAGGGCAGTCGCCTCGTCCGCCCGCGACACCGCCTTCCCACCCCGGCGCTGCACCCCCCGCGCCGCCGCCGCCCACGCCTTCGACACCGCGACACCGTCAAACAAGGCGGCGGGGTCGACACCCCGGGCGGTCGCCGCCTCACCAACGGCCACCACGAGGGGGCCTAGCGCCAGCTTCGCGTCCGCCGGCACGGCGACCTTCGGGGCGACGAGCTGCTCACCGGTACCCGGGTGCTGACCCCGCACCAACCGCCGCGCCATCTCATACTGCTCCGCGGTCAGCTCCGCGCCGGCGGTCACACCCTCCACACCGAACGCGTCCAGACCCGACCCGATCCACGTCAGCGGACGCTCCCGCGCGTCAGTGTGATACGCCAACTGCGCATCACTGGCACAGCCGTGCTGAACCAAGCCCAGGCGGTAATCGACCTGGGCATCCGAGCCGCCGTACATGGCGGTCACGTACGCGCCCACCTGCGTGCCCTCCCCCCAGCACCGAACAAGATCCCAACAAATCAAGATCACCAACGGTGTTGGACGTATCACCGTAGGTGATACCTTACTGGTGAGCCGTGAGATCGTAGAGGTTCCTGGGTGCTGGTGAGTCGCACGAGGGTGAGTTGACGGACGTACTGAGCGCAGCGGGTCTGGGCGATCCGAGGAACGAGGGAGATGCTTCAGCGAGCGCCAGCGAGATGCTCGTCGCGCCACGGTCGACTTCATCTGCCACGGGGAGGGAGGGGACCGGGAGGTGCGCGGTGGCCGGAATCGGGGGCTCAGCACGGCCTTGCGAGAAGTGAGCCGTTGCCTCCCTGCTCGACGTGCCCGCAGCTCAAGGCAGGGAGGCAGGGTCAGGGAGGCGGCAGGGAGAACTCCCTAGCCTCCCCGGGGCATCCCTGAGTAGATCCCTGTGCAGTTGAGTTGAACGCAGTTGA
>QHBY01000032.1:0-5987 GCA_003244245.1 Pseudonocardiales bacterium | reverse complement strand
AGTTGAACGCAGTTGAGTTGAACCGTCGGCTCCGGGTGGCGGTCGTTCATCCCCCACAGGGACCCGGTGGTTACCGTTCCTGACGGAGGTGACGGACCAGGCGACCGAGCTGCTCGGCGTAGTGGTGGTGGAACTCCTGCCCCGCGGGGTCGGTGTTGAACAGGCCCCGGACGACTTGGGGCAGGGTGACACTGGCGGTGGCGGCGGCGAAGAAGAACAGTAGGAGGCATGCCGGATCCACATCAGCCGGCAGCTCCCCGGCTTGCTGACGGCGACGGATCACCGCGAGATCCTCCGGGTAGGCCCGCTCCGGGTCGGAGATGATGGCGGGGGTGTCGCCCTCGGTCAGCGCCTGCCAGACCAGCAACCGCGACCAGTCCCGGTGATACAGGGTCTGCATCACGTAGTTGCCGACCACCACGTCGACCGGCAACTCCGACCCACCCCGTCCGGTCTTCTCGATCCCGTCCGACTCGACCTCCCCCGGGCCCGGCCGCCGCTGCCCCTGGTGAAGCAGCTCCCGATACAGGCCCGCCTTGCCACCGAAGTAGTAGGAAATCAACTGTTGGTTCACCCCGGCCCGGGCCGCGATCTGACTGACCCGGGCACCGGCGTAACCCTTCGCGCCGAACTCCGCGACCGCCGCAGCCAGGATCCGCGCCCGACTGGCGACCGCGTCGCGGTGGCGTTCCTCAGGCTCGGGAGCCCGACGAGGTCCCGGTCGCGGTACGCGTCTCGGTACGCGTCGCGTCATGAAACCGCAGCCTAACCAGCACGAACCGACCCACCAACCATCCACATGACAACGTCAATCAAACAAATGAGTGACACACTCGAACACCGAGAACACCACCGGAAGGAGGTGCCACCCACCCGGCTTTACTCGTGGTCCCGGGCGGGCGAGCAGTCGGCGAGCGCCAGTCGTTCGCTCTCGGGTGGGTGCCGGTAGCCTCACCGCGCGGTTCTAAGGGTTCCCGCGAGAGGCGGATGGGTGGCTCGACGTGGTGTCATCGGCAGCGAGCAAGGCGAACGGCAAGGCGAACGGTAAGCCGGGTGAGTGGGCCGGTGAGGTGATTCCCCTGGAGGAGCTGGCCGCGCTGCTGGCCCGGTTCGGGATGATCGTCCGTCTCGATGCCAGCGCCGAGGCGGACCAGGAGCTTCAGGCCGCGCAGCTGGCGCATGCTCTGCTCGGCGTTGTCGAAGCGCACGCCACCCGCGCCGAGCAGGTCTACCGGGATGCCGGAGCCGCACCGCCCGACATCACCCAAGCCTCCCTGATGGCTTTTGCCGGCGTGAATTGCCAGAGCCAGGGCGATGAGCTGGCGTTGATTCAGTGGCGGGCCACCCGCCTGGCCGGGGCGCTGGGCGCGCTGGACTTCGCCGGCCCGATCAAACGCCAGGGCGAAGTCGGGTCCGGCGACTCACTGATCCGCACCATGCGCCTCACTGCTGCGGCCCTGTCCGGGATGGCCACCGCTGCCCAAGCCGCGGCCAACCCACACCGCGAACCCGGACAAGCCGCCGAGGCCGGGCAGACCCTGGCCAAGGCGATGAGCGCCCTGGAACGAGCCGCCCAGGACGTCCACCGGCACCGGACCATCGGTGAGCTGATGGGGATGACCGACTGACCAGCCCGAGAGCTGACGGCATCGAGGTCGATCCGGATCTCGCGGCGCGGGCCGAGCCGTGAGATCCACCGCTGGCTACGGCGAGGTCACCGTCATCACCGAATCGACCTCACGCTTCCTGAGGTGAGCACAGGGAGTAATTGAGCTGTGCCTCCCCGTAATAAACAGCGGCACGCCCACGCTGAGGAGCTGCAAGATCTACCCGGCGATCGTCTAGCGGAGATCGCTACCCTGGTCGATCGGGCCCCAAGGGCGGCGACCGGCCCTTGTCGTGTCGAAAAGGAAGGCGTTGTGAGATGCCCGAGCTGAACAAGTACAGCCGGATCACCGGCGTCGCCCGGGACAAGCTCGCACAGGACCTGGCCAAGAAGTACGACAAGGGCACCAGCATCCGGGACCTCGCTGAGTCGATCGGACGCTCGTACGGCTTCGCCCACCGGGTGCTCTCGGAATCCGGTGTGACGCTGCGGGGCCGCGGCGGCGCCACCCGGACAAAGAAGAAACAGACCCACTGAGGCCAGCGAGCAGAATCAGGCCGGGTCCTGGATCTCTGACAGCGCCTTATAGAGGGTGGCCCGCTTGACACCGAGGGCTCGGCAGATCGACGGGATCGGCTCGCCGGCAGCACGCATCGCCCGCGCTGCCCGCAGCTGCTCGGCGGTAATGGCGCGGGGGCGTCCGACTTGGCGGCCGCGGACTCGGGCGGCCTCGCGGGCGGCCTCGGCACGCTCGGCGATCAACGATCGTTCGTACTCAGCGAGGGCACCGAAAATTCCCGCGAGCATGCGACCAACCGCGGTGGAATAGTCGATGCCCTCGCGCAAGCTGCGGAGCAGAACGCCGCGCTCGGTGAGGGTCTGCACTGTCCGGATGATGCCAGGCAAACTGCGGCCAAGCCGGTCCAGTGCCACGACGACAACGACGTCATCCTGCCGGACGTAGTCGAGCAACGCAGCGAGCCCGTGGCGGTCGTCGCGGGTGCCGGACATCACGTCGGTGAAGACCTTCTGCGCGCCGGCCGCGGTGAGTGCGTCGAGCTGCTGGTCGAGGGTCTGGCTCGGTCGCTGATTGCGGCGGCCGACCAGCGCCCGGGTGACGTCGCAGTGCCCATGCAGGCCGCGAAAGACCTCGCCGCCCGATACGGCGAGCCGGATGACAACCAGGACCGTCTTGGCTTCGGGTTCGGTCCGACCAATGTCGGGCTGTGGGAGATGGCGCTCGCGTTGGAGGCTGGAGAGCCCGACCGAGCGGTGAGCGTCGCCCAGACCATCCAACCCGAGCGACACCCGTTTAAGACCCGCCAATCTCAGTACTGGATGGACTACGGTCGCGCGCTGGCCGGGGTTCGGCGGCGGGATGATGCGGTGGTGGCGTTGCGAAAGGCTGAGCAGTTGTTCCCTGTCCGGGTGCAGCGCAGCCCGTTCGCCCGGGACGTTATCGCCGAGCTGGTCGCGCGGTCTCGGCAGGACGCGGTAGGCAAGGAGTTGCGCGGGATGGCCTACCGGGCTGGTCTGCCGGTGTAGCCCCATCCTGGGGTCGGGGGAGGACCAACATCGGAACCGGAACGCACGATTAGCCCTGTTTGCCCAGCTCAGAATGAGCTGTGCCGGGGGTTTTGGTCCTGCTCTCTGGGGGCATCAGAGCTTCCGGACACGGTATCGGACAAGATCACGTTGGCATTCGTGGGTCCCGTCAGGGGCCTGATCATGTGCCGGAACCCAGCTCTGCGGCGGGGGTTCCAGAACATTGATTGCGGACTTGGTTCCGGCCGCTCCTGGAAGCTCGATCGGATCTCCGGACCTTTACGTTGGATCTTGTCCGTTACTGAGGACTTCCGGACAACCCGTCCCGGAGGTCACGAACCCGATCAAACGCCCAGTCACCTGGACAAACCCCACCAGAAACGGCGGTCAACCTGCCAGCTACATCCGAACGAAACGTACGCCAAGCCCCCCGCACACACTCGCGTCGCACCCCTACTGACCTGGGCGAACAGAGCTAATCGTACGTTCCGGTTCCGATGTTGGTCCTACCCCGATACCGACCTCGACGCGTTCCTCGACGCGTTCGAAAGCCGAACGAAAGTGAGTGGCAGTCGCTTGAGCTCTACAGGCTCAACGCGGCGCGCAGCGCCATGTCGACCTGCTCCATCGTCGCGGGCGGAACCGTTCCTAGCAGTTCAGCGAACCGGGCGGGGTCGGCGAAGCTCAGCGTGCGGCAACGGGCGTACCCACCGAGCTCGTCCCCGACGCGCACGGTCAGCAGTGCGGCCGGCCCTTGGGGACTGTGTGTGGTGACATCGACGACGATGGGCTGGTTAGCGGCGTTGAGCTCATCGCAGCTGACCACGAGGACGGGCCGGGCCCGGGAGATGGACTGATACCTCCACACCTCACCGCGCCTCAACCGCGGGCCTGTTCAACCTCGGTGAGCCGTTCCGTGCGCCACGCCTGGTAGTCGGGGTCCTGTTCGTCGCAGGCGACTTCCGCTGCGACGGCACGGCGCAGCAGCTCGGTGCGGACGAGTTTAGTGAGCCAGCCGGACACGTTGTCCCCGGCGGTGGCCTTCACCGCCTGCGCGAGCTGATCATCCATCGTGACGGTAATCCGTGTCATACCAGGCAGCGTACCCGTGGTGTGCTCGACTCGGTCTCGGTGACCCGCCGGACGTGACGATCCGCTCGAGTCGAGGATCGCCTGGGTCCGGGCAGGGTCCGGTTTCCGCGTCACCGAGACCGTTGACAGGCTCTTCAGAGCCCAGCAGAACGGTCAGCTGCAAGCTTTGCGTTCCGCCCATATTCATGAACGGCGCCAGCTACCGGCCACACAAACGACCCTGTCGTGGTGTCCCGCGCGGGACACCACGACACCCCCGCTAACTGCCCACAACGGGCCAGACCCGTGGGAATTACCTGGCCGTTCACAAAAATGGCCCGCCACCGCGTTGAACGGTCTCGACCTAGCCGGCCGTTTGGGATTGGTGACATGTTCTTACCGGCACCCCAAGATGCGGGGTACTCTCCTTGCACTCTTGCTAGCTGCCAGCTAGCCGTGTGCTGGCTTCATGAGCGAAACCGTGGGTCGAAGGAGAGGGGAACGTCAGATGCCCGGAGCAGTAGGTCCAGACCCCGCGATCCCCCGTCGTAAGCTCCGGAGTGAGCTGCGCAGCGTACGCGAGGCCGCGGGCATGACCCAAAAAGACGTCGCAGGGACCATGGACTGGTCCCAATCGAAGTTGATTCGGATCGAGAGCGGTGCGGTCAATATCAGCACTAACGATCTGCGCGCATTACTAAATCACTACAACGTCGACTCTGCGCGGATCGAGCCTCTTGTCGATCTCGCTCGCGCCGCTCGAGAAACGACGCGGTGGAGCATCTATAAAGACGTCGCGACGACAGAGTTGCTGGCTTTTCTTGGGTATGAGTCCTCAGCGTCAATAATTCGAAACTCTGAACCATTTTATGTGCCTGGACTCCTTCAAACTGAGGAGTACGCCCGAACGGTCCTAAGCAATATTGAAGCTCGCAATCCCCTCAGGATCGATCCTCTTGTTGATCTTCGTATGGAACGCCAGGAACTGCTTGTCCGCCAACCTCCCGTGGACCTCCATTTCATCATGGATGAAGCCGTTATTCGCAGAGTGATAGGCGGACACGATGTCATGCGACGACAGCTTCGTCATCTGCGGAGGCTTATCGAGGAAGATTCGAACATAACTGCTCGGATCGTACCCTTTGATCACGGTCTGTACCCACGCCAACAGGTTTCATATTGGCTGTTCGAATTTCCGAACCCCGAAGATGAATACGTACTGTATGTAGAGAATTTCGAACGAGGTGAACATATTATTCGAGAGAGTTCTGCCGAGGAGGAAGATCAAGACTCTCCTGTTCACTATTTGGAAACTTTCTACGGGTTGGAGCAAATCGTCAGCCGTGAGGTCACGTTAGATCTTCTTCAAGACGCCATTAAGCGGCTGACAAAAGAACCGCCTCGCCTTGCCGCAGTGGCCGAGGCAGGCGAGGCGGACCCCCAGCAAGGTTAACGGGTTATGACCGCGCTTGCGTTAGATATTGAACTGGCCATCGCGGGCTCCGATCAGGAACGCTTCCCATTCTACCCCTGAGAACGTGAGAACAGATCCCGATGGTTTCTTCGAGTCGCGAACGAGTATTATTTCTCCTGCTTTAGCCACCTCCACGCATGCACCTCCTCCACTTGCCGTGCTCTTTTGCCACGCAAGGGAGCCCTGCTGCTGTATCTTGGTCACATTATTTCCTCTTCTCTCCACTCTTAGAGTGCACTCATGCAGGGGCTCACGTCGATCGTTGTCGAGCCGCCGAGTAGCCGGGGGGAA
>QHBY01000031.1 GCA_003244245.1 Pseudonocardiales bacterium | reverse complement strand
GGGATGGCGGAGCCGGTGTGGGTTGTGCTGGTTTTAGAGCAGGTGCAGGGCGGTGTTGTTGTCGCTGAGCACGTGGTCGATGTTGACCGCACCGGTCTGGTGGACGTGGCTTTGGTCGATCTGGGAGTGCTCGTTTCCGGAGCCGTTGTTCGAGTCGGTCACCGTGGTGACGGGGTCGTTGTCGATGTGCACGGAGTGGTCGTGGTTGTCGATCTCGGTGATCGTCTTGGTGTTGTGTGAGTTGATGTCGGTGCTCGAGTTGTCGCTGTAGGAGGAGGCGTCGACCTTGCCGCCGTTGGTGGCGACGTTGCTGTCGTGGGGGTTGGTGACGTCGCCGTCGTTGTTGGTGCCGGCGATCCCGCCGTGGTCGGCGACGTTGGTGCTGTTAAACGAGTCCTTGATCGAGTGGTCGTCGCTGCGGAAGGTGTTGCCGACGGAGTTGTCGTGCCCGACGACGTTGCCGTTGCCGTTGGCGACGTCACCGGTGATATCACGCCCGGCGGCGACGGAGTGATCGGTCGCGGTCACCGAGTGGTCATCGAAACGCTGGGACAGATCACCCTTGTTCCAGATGTTCTGGTTGACCGACTTGTCGATCATCGTGTCGTGGCTGTCGGCGTAGGAGTAGTTGTTGGTGATGTACTCCAACTGGTGCACCGCCGCGGCGTGGGAGTCACCGTCGTGGTGCTCGGAGCGGAAACCCGAATCACGCCGGTAGTCGTCGGACCGGTAATCCTCGTGGCGACCGCCGTGTTCGGCGCCCTCGGAACGGCCGGCGTAGGCGCGGTCGCCGACGAAGGACACCGGGTGGTACTCCGAGACATAAGACATCGCGTCGGAGACGTCCTCGCTGCACACGTTGCTCAAACCAGCGTCGGCCAACGCCCGGTCGGGGTCGGAGACGAACGCGGCCTTGGCGTTGCCGTCGCGCATCAGGTTGAGGATGAAGTCCAACAGGCTCTGGGTGACGTTCATGGTGAGCTCCTTGAAGGGGAGTGGCGGGGCGGGCTGCCCTGCGGTGTGAGACCAAAGGTAGGGGCCACACCAGCGCCAGCCATCGGGGAACGCACCGGGTTGTCAAGGGGCCGCATTAGGGGATTGACAACCCACCACATTAGGGGATCGGGGTGACGCAAGAACTCCGATCAACTCCAACAGATCACTCCGCCTCGTCACCACGGCGGCATCTCAGCGAGCCTGCTTCGATCGATGACATGGTCGACGACGAGGTGACATCGCGAGTGGCGCGGCCGCAGGACTACGACCGGATCGTCGCGGTGATCGACGACTGGTGGGGTCGCCCGGTGCGGGCGTCGCTGCCGCGGCTGTTCTGGGACCACTCTGGGACCACCGCTGGGTTACCAGTCGCGTCGCCGAAGATGACCGCGGTCTGGCGGGGTTCCTGGCCGCGTTCGTGTCACCGTCTGCGCCTGAGCTGGCCTACCTGCACTTCGTCGGCGTGCGACCAGACCGCCGACGCAGCGGTCTTGCGGGGTCTCTCTAGGGCGAGTTCCTGGCATACGCGTCGAGCGTGGGCTGCCGGCAGGTGCGTGCGGTTACCGCGCCCGGGAACGAGGGCTCGATTCGCTTCCACCAGCGCCTCGGCTTCGACGTCAGCGCACCCATGCCGAGCTACAACGGCGCTCGGCAGACGAAGGTGATCTTCACCCGATCCCTGGACCAGGATCGGAACCGCTTCGATCAGGTCTGCGAGGCTGGCGCGATGATCTCGATCGACGATTTCCTGTACTACGTCGATGATGCGCTCGAGGCGATGGTGCGAATCGTCAGCGAGCTTGGCGACGACCTGGCCAATCGCCGACCCGACGTGCCGGGCGCGAACTCGCCGTTCGCGATCCTCACCCATTGTCTGGGCGTCATGGAGTACTGGGGCGGCGAGGTCGTCGCTGGTCGCGCCATCGTGCGCGATCGGGCCGCCGAATTCAGGGCTACCGGCCGCGTCGCTGAACTCACCGATCGCGCGCAGCGAGCCCGGCAGCAACTGCGCGCCGACATCGCCGCGCTCGACCCATTCGGTCCACCGCGCGGTTCCCCGCACGTCTCGGACGCCACGCTGCCGCTGGCCCGGACCCAGGGCGGCGCCCTGCTGCACATCTACGAGGAGCTCGCCCAGCACCGCGGTCAGCTGGAGATCACGCGAGACGTTCTGCGCGCCCGGGTGGGTTGGTAGCGGTTTGCGACCTCGCGGACCGGGGTTGGCCTGCCTTGAAGGCCGACCAACTGTCAGGTGGCGCGCTGCTGGACGCCGAGTTCGGTGAATTGGGACTGGTGGTGATCCTTCGTTCCGCTCAGGGTGGTGATCCACACCAGCAGGTATCGGGTGGGTGGGCCGCCGGTCCGCAGTGGGATCCGGGTGCTGCCGGCCCCGAGCGTGGCGGTGCCGATCAGGGTGGTCTGTTCCAGTCGCGCATTCGGGGATGTGGCGGTGCGTATCTCGAGCACGGTGCCCGGGCTCGGTGACACCACGGTCACCGAGCCCGCCGCGACGGACGCCTGGAAGCTCAGCATCACACCGAGCCCCTTCTTGTAAGCGGGGAATTGCTGGAAGTACGAGTCGGTGGACCACCCGGTGCTCGGATTGCCGTCGAGCAGCTTGCGGACGTCATTCTGGTGGTCCGGGCTGCCGAGCCCGGAGGGGTCATAGACCGACAAGGTCTTGACCTGGACCGGCGTAGCCGCCGCGGGCAGCACCGCCGGCTTGGCGGGTGCGCTGGGCTGTGTTGGGTTGCTGGCGATCACCAACGGCGCGCCGCCGGTGTCGGTGAACACCGAGACCACCTGCATGCCGGCGTAGCCGAGAATCGACAGGGTGGCGGCCCCCAGCACCGTCATCGACACGCCCAGCTTGACCCGCCGTAGGTGCTGCGCCCGTCGCGGATCGTTCGGGCGCCGGACCCGGCCGCCCCGGCTGCTCACCGAGAAGAGGTCCTCATCAGCGGTCACGGCGTTGAGCTCGAGTACCTGGCGCACGGCAGCGCCGGTGTGCACCCCGCCGCCGGTACCNNCAGCGCAGCGCCAGGGTGGACAGCTCCACCGGCACCTCGGGCCGCAGGGTCGTGGGACTGATCGGCACGCGGTCGGTCCCCAGCGGTGCCGGCGGCAGGCTGGGTGGTCCGTCTGGCAGCGGCCAGCAGCCGGTGAGCAGCAGGTACAGCATCGCACCCAGGCCGCGGATGTCGTCGCGTGATCCGCTCGATGCGGGTGGGCCCGGGAAGGCGAGTCGGGCCTGCCGGTCGGTGCTCACCCGGATCCGGTCCGGATGATCGCAGCCGAGAACCAGACCGGCGCTGTGGGCCGCGTCGACGGCGCCGGCCAACGGCACGAGCACGCCGGCCGCCATTGACGGCGGCAGCGGGCCGCGATCCAGGAGGTCGACCAGGGCATGACCCGGCGTCCATTCGGCGACGATGACCGCGACGGTCGGGCTCTTGGGATCGTCACCGAGCACCGGTTCCAGCACATCGAGCATCCGGGCCGCGCCGGCTGCCTCCAGACGAGCCGAGCGCAACGCCCGGGCGACGGCGGTGCGGATCAGCGTGAGCTCCGCGGGCCGCTGTGGCGCGGCGATGAACAACGTCAACGCGACGTCACGGTCCAGCATCAGGTCGCGACCCTGCCACAGGCGGGCGGCGCAGCGGTCGTCGCGGCCCAATTCGACTAGCAACCGGTAACGACCCCGGCCGAAAACGCACCCAGGAGTCGGCCAACGGGGGTGGGACCGGTGTGGTCCTGTCCCTGCCGACTCGCTCACGGTAATGACACTCTCCCTGGGCTGTTCGGCACAGCGGGATCCCTCAGGACATCTCGGTCCTTCGGCACACCTCGGCTCTTACGGACACCTAGGCCTTTCAGAATAATTGTCAAGCCTACGGCTCCCGAGGGCTAGTTGAGCGAACCAGCCGCGCCAAGACCGGGGAGCGCAGCGCTTCGGTGAGCTCTGGCGTCCGCAGGACGATCAAGGCGATGCCCATCACGACGCCGACGATCACCGTCGTGAGCACCAAGTCCAGCCAGGCGCCGCCCACGCCATTGAAGTCCGTCAGGGCGCGCAGCCCGAGCACTGCACCCACCGCGGGCACTGCACTCAACAGGCAGTTACGCAGGGTTAGTAGGCTGCGTTTGGTCTCCACCCGCCCGAGTCTCCGGCGCAGCCACACCTGCCCGACCATGGCGCCCACCACGCACGACAGCGAGTTGGCCGCGGTGAGCCCGAGCACCACATCGGAGTCATCGAGGAAAATCGGGCAGGCCAGCAGCAGCGGCAGCTTCACCGCCACCATCACTGCGTTGATCATTGTCGGGGTCCGGGCGTCGGCCATCGAGTAGAACACCCGCAGCTGCAGCATCGTCACCGCGTACGGCAGCAGACCGAAGGCGGAAACCGCCAGCGCGGTACCGAGCCGCTCGGCGTTGCTGCCCGCCTTGCCCAGCGAGAACAGCGCGACACCGATCTGCGCACCGGCGAGGGTGAACACCACGGTGATCGGTATCAGCAGCACGATGAGGTAGCGGCTGGCCGCTGACAGGTGCCCGACCAGTCCCCGCCAGTCGGAGTCGGCCGCGGCTCGGCTCATCCGCGGCATGATCGCCGTGAGCAGGGAGTAGCCGAGGACTCCATAGGGTAGTTGCAGGAGCAGCCATACCAGGCTGTAAATCACTATCCCGCCCGGATCGCCTTGGGCCGCGGAGCGGGTGGTGATCAGGAAGCCGAGCTGGCCGACGAGCACGTAGAGCACGAACCAGGCCGCCATCCCGCAGGCTTGGGTCAGCCGGGAGTCCCATCCCCATCGCCAGCCGAATGCAAAGCCGGCCCGGCGCAACCCGGGTATCTGTACCAGCGCCTGAGCGACAATTCCCGCGGTCGTGCCCAGGCCCAGTACCAGCAACTTCGGGTCACTGAGCCGGGCTGGGTTGACGCTGATCTCCCCCGGAACCAGCGCGTAGATCCCCAGCGACACCAGCACGATGACGTTGTTGAGCACCGGTGCCCAGGCCGGCGGGCCGAAGCTGCTGCGGGCGTTGAGAATCGCCCCGAACAGCCCGGACAGCCCGTAGAACAGGATCTGCGCGAGCAGCAGATAGCCGAACGTGGTGGTCAGCTGCGGGTTGGCGTCCTCACCATCACCCAGGAACAGCACGGCCAGCAACGGTGCCGCGGCGATGGCGAGCACGCTGGCCGCGCCGAGCGCCACGCAGGCGACGGTGACCAGCCGCTGCACGTAGGCCTCGCCCTGGTCGCTGTCCTCTCTCGCGGCGCGCACCAGCAAAGGAACAACCACGCTGGTCAGCGCCCCGCCGAGCAAGATCTCGTAGAGCATCGCCGGCAGGGTGTTCGAGACCGTGTAGGAGTCGCTGACCACGCCCAGCCCCAGTACGGCGGCGAGCGCGAGCTGGCGGAGGAACCCGGTGATCCGGCTGACCAGGGTCGCCACCGCCATCGTGCGAGTGGCTGCGGCCACCGAACTGTGTCGATCACTGTGTCGATCATTGGGCTGGCTGTCGGACGACGGTCGGTCACTGGGTCGGCTGTCAGACGACTGCTGCGTGCGGTTCGCGGTATCCAACGTCACCCGGCTCCCCGTCTGCTGCGTACTCGGCGCACGAATCTGCGGGCCACCAGCAGAACCAGCGCGGCCCCGGCGCCCGCAGTGAGCGCGACTGTAACCCTGCTGAACGCCGCGGAGCGCAGCTGCAGGGTGCTCGGCTCGCCCAGCGCGGTGCCGCCCGGGGTGCTCAGCTGGGCATCGACCCTGAACTGACCGGCCCGGTTGACCTTCGCCGGGATGACCAGCTGCCGGGTGCTGCGGGCCGGCACCAGCTGCAGCCCGACTTCCCCCGCGCGCATCCCGGCGGTTTCCGACAGGGTCAGCTCAACCTGCATCCCGACTGGCAGCTCATTGCTCACGGTGATCAGCAGCGGGGAGTCCGAGGCCGCCAGGCTGTAGGGCCCGGGTGGCGCCACGATCCGCACCGACCGGCGTAGCTCGTCGAGCTGGCTGCTCTGCTCGCTGGTGACCAGCGCGGCCCGGTTGGGCATCCCGCGCCAGGCCACGGACACGCCACGGAGCAACCCCAGCCGCAGCGGGTCGAGCAGGGTGGCCGGTCTGAGATTCGCGGCGGGGTCCAGGACGGTGGCCACCTGCAGATCGCGCAGGACGTTGCGATCCCGCTGGACCTCCGCGGTGACCGAAGGGGGGATCTCCTCGGCGCTGGCCTGCGGCGGGTAGGTCACCGAGACGGTGGCACCGGTGGGCCGGGTGCTGGCCAGCGTCGGCAACTCGCGAGGAGTGACGAAACCGGCCGCCATCAGCTGCCGGGCAGTACTCAACAGCGCGGTGGCCTCCGTGCTGCGGACCTGCCAGCGCCGTGGCGGGGTCAGCACGACGGGGCGGCCGCTGGCGGCGCGATATGCCAGCGTGCCGATCCCGTCCTGCGCGGACAGCGGGTTCGCGGTGTTCGCCAGGGCACTGGTCATCAGCGGGTCGACGAGCAGACCCACGGAGGTGGCACCGTGGCTGCCCGGTACGGCGCCCGGTATGACGACACCGGGGTTGGTGGTACTTGAAGAGCCACCAACCAGGCTGACGACGTCGGCGGGACCCGGTGCGGCGACCGGTGCAGCGATGATGCCGCGCGGGTCCAGCAGCACGGCGCGGGTCTGGAGTGCGGTGAGGTCGGCCAGCGTCCGCTCGTCGAGCAGCTGGTCGGCCGGCCAGCTCACCCCGGTCAGTGGCTGCACCCCGAGCAGGTCACCCACCAGCCGCGCGCCAGTGCTGGTGGCCAGCGCCTCCAGGTCGGTCAGGCCCGCCCGGGACAGGGCTACCAGGTCAGCATCCGCATAGGGCAGCGGCAGTACGCAGCGACCTTGAACGGCGCCGCGCAGCCGATCAAGCCAGGTCCGCGCATCCCGCGCACCGGTGCCCTCGCTGATCCCCCCCGGGCTGGCCACCTGGTAGCCGTGGCTCATCCCGTCGAGGGTCTCCAACAGCAGCGGGTCCACCGCCACGCACACGGCCGCGCCCAGCGGCGACCCTGGTGGCACCGCCTGTTCCAGCGCACCGAGCAAACCGTCCAACCGTCCACCGGGAGCGATGTCGGCAGCCAGGGGATCCATTCCAGCGTGGTCGCTGTGGATCAGAACCGGGTCGCCGGGCTCGGTCGGTAGCCGCGCGGGTGTGGCGGCCAGTGGCCACAGCACGGTCAGCGGTGCAGCCTGGGAGGGTTGGGTGAGCACCGGTCCGGGCGGCCCGCCGGGGCTCTCGGGGGGGATCCCGAGCACCGGCAACAGCAGCGGGACTGACGCCAACCGCGCGACGCCGCCGAAGTCCGGCTTGCCATTGAGGTTGACCAGCAGCGGGTACACGCCCGGTTGGGTGATCTGCAGCGACTCCAGCTCCGTCCCACCGCGCAGCGGCACCTCCAGGGTGAACGGGCTGCTCTGCCCGGGGGCGAGGTCGACGGGAAGTGGTTGGAATCGGGTGACGTGCGGCGCTTCGAGGACTCCGCCGACGGCGCGGGTGGCCGCGTTGTCGGAGCTCAGCGGCTCGTCACGTTGCAGCCGAACCGCGAGTTTGGTGATCGGTCGGTCCCCGGTGTTGACCACTCTGCCGGCCACCCGCAATACCGGACCGCTGGTGACGGTGATCATCCGTGGTGACAAACTCGACAGCTCGAGTTGAGCCAGCACGTTCGGACGGTCCGGCTGCCCCATCGTCTGCCCCGCCGCTGAGCCTGGGCCCAGGAAAAGACACAGCAAGATCGGCACCGCCACCAGGATGGCTGCGGCGCCACGCGGGAGCGCGTGCCTCACGCGGGTAGCCTCACGCGGAGTCCGCAAGCATCGTGGTGGCGCGCTGGACGAGTCGGCGTTCGTCGGCGTACGCCAACCGCGCCGGCAGATCCGCCAGCGCCACCCAGGCCACCTCAACGACCTCGTGATCGGCTTCGGACAGTTGTCCGCCTACCGCGCGCAGCAGGAAATGGTGCACCGTCTTGTGCACCCGGCGGTCCTCGGCGACAAACCAGTAGTCGATGCTGCCCAGGGCGGCCACTACCGCGCTGTCGATGCCGGTCTCCTCGGCGACCTCACGTACGGCTGCCTGCTCCACGGTCTC
>QHBY01000030.1:1433-12941 GCA_003244245.1 Pseudonocardiales bacterium | reverse complement strand
CCGGACACGGTGACGGTCGTCGCTGACTGGATCCCGTTCGAGGAGCCCAACGGTGGCCCGAACTTCTATCCGTGGGCGGCCGGCGCGCATTACGACATCAACATCGACAACAACGGTGACGGTAAGCCCGACATCACGTATCGTTGGCAGTTCCACAACGTCGATAAGCGCGATGGCAAGACATTCCTCTACAACAACGGTGTCGTGAAGGATCTCAACGACCCGACGTTGCTGTTCAAGCAGAACTACACGCTCTCCGAGCTCAATCAGGGCGGCAACGCCCAACGGACGCTGATCGACGATGGGGTGTCGGCTCCGTCCGATGTGGGCCCGACGTCGATGCCCGACTACGGCCGGCTGCGGGCTCAGGCAGTCCACGGCCTGCCGGGTGGCGGCCAGACGTTCGCCGGCCAGGCCGACGATCCGTTCTTCCTCGACCTGCGGGTGTTCGACCTGCTCTACGGCGCACCCAAGCTCAACGAGGTCGGGCAGGACACCCTGCGTGGCTACAACGTCAACACCATCGCGATCCAGGTTCCCAAGAAGGACCTCGCACTGCACAACGATGCGGCGGGCAACCCGGTGATCGGAGTGTGGAGCAGCACCGAGCAGCAGAGCCTGCAGCTGCAGTCCGGCGGCGACGCCAAGCTCACCGGCAAGTACGTGCAGGTCTCCCGGTTGGGTAACCCGCTGGTCAACGAGGTGGTCTCGGCCGCTGGCCAGAAGGACGCCTTCAACGCCTCCAGCCCGGTGCAGGACCACACCAACACGGCATTCCTGAACCGGGTCACCGACCCTGAGGTGCCCAAGGACGTCGAGTTGCTCTACGGCATCAAGGCTCCGCCGGCGCCACGCAACGACCTGGTGGAGATCTTTGCCACCGGCGTCTACAAGAACAGTGCCGGTCCGATCAAGGCGGACCTGAACTCGCAGCTGCTCAACAAGGGAGTGGACGTGAAGAGGTTCGTCCCGGCGGAGGAGCTGCGGCTGAACATGGGCGTCCCGGTCACCCACGATCCGAACCGGCTCGGGGTGCTCGGCGGTGATCTGCAGGGCTTCCCGAACGGTCGCCGGCTCACCGACGATGTCGTCGACATCGAGGTCCAGGCGCTGGAGGGCGCCTTCAACCAGGGTCTGCCGTCACACATCGTTCAGGCTCTGGCCAAGGGTGACGGAGTCGACCACAACGACCGCGGGTTCAGTGACCAGTTCCCCTACGTCGCGCTGCCGCACGACCAGGGCGTCAACACCGCCGGCTCGGGCGATGGGTCCGATAACCGCGACAAGGATCACAAGGGCGACAAATGCGATAAGGATTGTGACGGCAACAATCCGTTCGGCTCCGGCCACGATGGCGGAGACAAGCCGGGCGGTGGGGTGTTGGGTGGCCTGCTGGGCGGATCTTCCAACCTGGGCACGATGAGCCCGCCGTTCATCGGCGGCCTGTTCGGGATGGTGATGCTCGGCTCAGGGGCATTTTTGCTCCGTCGTCGCGCTCCGCTAGGTTCTCCCGCGACTAGCTGAGGCTCGCCTGGGGTGCGACCNNGCGACCGGGTCAGTAACGATCCCTGGTCGCACCCCAGGTACCTCACCAGAGACTGGAGCACTTGCTTTGTCTAACCGGAGTCGGCGGCAGTGGGTCGCCAGCTTGCTGGCCGCCGCCGGCGTTCCGCTAGTTCTCGTCGCTGTCCTGAGCTTGGTTTCCGGGCGTTCCAGTGATGTGTCTACTGATTCAGTACCCCAGGTCGCCGCGGTGGGGGACAGTCCAGCAGCGCGGGGTGGAACCCTCTCTGCGGCTATCCAGGCGTACCAGAAGAGGCTCCGCGAGTTCCCCACCGACGGGTTGACCTGGGCCGCGTTGAGCATTCCCTACGTCGAGCAGGCCCGGATCACGGCTGATCCGAGCTACTACGCCAAGGCCCAAGGCGCTTTAGAGCGATCATTCCAGGTCAAGCCGGCCGACAACGCCGAGGCAATGATCGGGATGGGTGCCCTGGCCAACGCCCGCCACGACTTCGCCGCCGGCCGGGACTGGGGCGAGAAGGCGCGCGCGATCCGGCCCGATACCGCCGCGGTCTACGGCGTGCTCGCCGACTCCTACACCCAGCTCGGGCAGGCCGACGCGGCCTCCGATGCCGTCCAGCACATGCTCGATCTGCAACCCGGCGTCAGTTCGCTGACCCGGGCGTCCTACGACTTGGAGCTGCACGGCCGGGTGGACGACGCGCGCACCGCGCTGCAAAAGGCGCTGGATGACTCGACCACGCCCTCGGATGTCGCCTTCTGCCGGTACTACCTCGGCGAGCTGGCCTTCAACTCCGGGCAGCTCGCCGAGGCCCAGAAGCAGTACCAGGCGGGCATCACCGCAGGCGGGGAGTCCCCCGCCCTGGAGCAGGGGCTCGCGAAGCTCGCCGCGGCCCGGGGCAACCTCGACGAGGCACTGTCCGGCTACCAGCGGCTGACCCAGCAGCTGCCGCTGCCGCAGTACATCGCCGAGTACGCCGAGCTGCTCACCGTCGCCGGTCACGGGCCGCAGGCCAAGGCGCAGCTCACGCTGCTCGACGCCCAGCAGCGGCTGTTCGCCGCGAACGGTGTCACCGACGACCTCACCGCGGCGACCACGCAGGCCGATCTCGGCGACCCGGCCCAAGCCGTAACGCATGCCCAGGCCGAGTGGAACCACCGGCATATGATCCTGGCAGCCGACGCGCTGGCCTGGGCGCTGCACGCCGACGGCCAGGACGCCGCGGCCCTGGACTACGCCGACAAGGCCGCCGCCCTGAGCTACCGCAACGCGCTGTTCGCCTACCACCGTGGCATGATCCTCAAGGGCCTGCACCGTGACGCCGAGGCGAGCCAAGCACTGTCGACGGCGCTGGCGATCAACCCGTATTTCTCACCGCTGCAGGCCCCCCGGGCCCGCGCCGCGCTGGCGCAGCTGCAGGCCGCCCGGTGATCCGCCGGCTGCTCGTACTGCTCGGGTCAGTCGCTGCGATGGTGGTTGGACCGCTGGCCGGCACGGCGCTGGCCCACCCGCTGTCGAACTTCACCGTCAACCACTACGACGGGCTCACGCTGCTGCCCGACCACGTCACCGACCATGCCGTCGTCGACGTCGCGGAGATCCCGACCCTGCAGGACCAACCGCTGGCTGACACCAACGGCGACGGGACGATCAGCTCCGCCGAGCGCTCGGCCTTCGCTGCTCGGCAGTGTGCCCAGGTGGTGGGTGGCCTGTCCGCCGTGGTGGGCGGCTCGCCGCTGCGGTGGGTGGTGCACTCGGCGTCGGTGGCATACCCGCCGGGCGACGGCGGTCTTCCCACTACCCGACTGGTCTGCGACCTGTCCGCACCCGCCGACCTCGATCGAGCAGCCACCTTCTCGTTCTCTGACGGCTACCGCGCCGACCGGGTGGGCTGGCACGAGATCACTGCCGTCGGCACCGGGGTGCGGCTGCTCGATCCGCAGGTGCCGGCGAAGAGCGTGAGCGATGAGCTGCGCCACTACCCCACCGACCTGCTCAGCTCACCGCTGGGCATCCACGACACGACACTGCGCACCCAACCCGGCAGCGGCGTGGCTGGCGGGGCGCTGGGGATCGCGCTGCCCACCGCCGGAGTGCTGGCGCGCTGGAGCGGCGGTGTCACAAGGCTGTTCACCAAGCTCGCAGGCGGATCGCTGACCCCGCTGTTCGGTGGTCTGGCAGTGCTGCTGGCGCTGGTTGTCGGCGCCGCCCACGCCGCGCTGCCGGGGCACGGGAAAACCGTCATGGCCGCCTATCTCGCGGGCCGGCGCGGCACCCGTCGGGACGCCGTGCTGGTAGGGGCCACGGTGACGCTCACGCACACCGCCGGAGTGCTGGTACTCGGGCTGCTGGTGACGGTGTCCAGCTCGCTGGCCCCCGAAAGTGTGCTGCGCTGGCTGGGTGTGATCAGTGGCTTGCTGGTGGCCGGGATCGGAATCGGGCTGTTGCGCTCGGCGCTGCGGGCGCGGTCGGCCGCTGAGGCAGCCGTCGTCCCGGTCGGCTCGGTGCCGGTTCCGGTGCCGGTCGGCGCCGGCGTCGGTGCTCTGGCGGCAATCGGCCACGGCCACGGCCACGGCCACGGACACGGCCACGGCCACGGACACGGCCACGGACACCATGGCCCGGAGCTGGCGGGTAACCGCTACGGGCGGGGCGCTCTGGTCGCTATGGGGGTGGCTGGGGGCCTGGTCCCCGGCCCGACCGCCCTGGTGGTGCTGCTCAGCGCGGTGGCTTTGGGACGGACCTGGTTCGGCGTGGTGCTCGTGGTCTGTTATGGAGCGGGCATGGCCGCGACCCTGACCGCGGCCGGATTGATCTTGGTGCGGGTCCGGGATCAACTGCACGCCAGTGCTTCCGGTGCGCGGTTACGCCAGCGCGCCGCGAACGTCCTGAGAGTGCTGCCCGTGCTCACCGCGCTGCTCGTCCTGGTCGTCGGGCTGGGGCTGGCCGTCACCAGCTTCGGCGCAGCAGGCTAGGAAGGCAGCGGTTTAGGAAGGATGGCAATCGTGCGTTCCCACCGGCTCCTGCCGTCTGTCGCCGGCCTCACGCTGTTCGCCGTGGCCTGCTCCGGGTCCGGGAATTCGGCTGCCCAAGGGCCCGGACCGGTGTTCGACGGCGAGGGTGGCCGCACGGTGGCCTGTATGGTTCACCAGCCGGCGCCCCCTGGTAGCCGCTACACCGATCCGCAACGCCGGGACAGCGCCCAAGTGCTGACGCTGTTGCACTACTACACGGTCAACGGATCCAAGCCCTACTGCGACGGGCAACCACCCAGAGCCGCCGACCGGCGCTGGGCCCAGCTCTACGTCGACCTCGGCGCCGATCCCGCCGCCGTCCACCGACTGCTGCCACCCGTGGGGGGACGATGATGCTCAGTTACCGCGCTCGTTGCCGGAGCCGCATCAGCGGTCGGCATCCTCGGGGAGGGTAGCGTGGCAGTAACCAGCATGACTGTCGGCGATGGGTGTTCCGCTCTGTTATCGGATCTGTGGAGCTGCTGGACCAAGTGTGGCATCTAGGCGGCGCCCGCTGTGCCCTGGCGGCTCTGCAAGGTATAGACCGCTACCGTGCGTTCGTATGATGCACATCTGGCCCACCGTGTCGGGTTGGTGGATTTGGTGACAGCGCTTGAGGGTGAGACACCCGTCACCACGGCGCGCAACTCGGCGACCGTTGCCGGGTGGACGCTGGTCAGTAGGGCTACCGGGTTGCTCCGGGTGGTCGTGATCGGCGCGGTGCTGGGACCCACCTATTTCGCCAATTCCTTTCAGTCCAGCTACTCCGTGCCGAGCATAGTGTTCACGTTGATCGCCGGGCCGGTACTGGCGATGGTGCTGGTGCCTGGCATGGTCCGCGCCATCGACGCTGGGGGTCTGCCGCGGGCCCGGGAGGTGCTCAGCCGGGTGGCCGGGTGGCTGCTTGCGGTGTCGTCCGCGGTCGTCGTGCTGCTGGTGATCGCCGCCCCGGTGGTGGCCTGGACGCTGAGCCTCGGGATCCCCGATCCTGCGCAACGAACTCGGGGCCTGTGGCTGACCACGCTGTTGATCCTGCTCGTCGCACCGCAGGTCCCGCTGAACTGCCTGGCTAATCTCGGCATGGCTGCCCAACGGGCACGTGGGCGCTTCGCGCTCGCCTCGGCCGCACCGGCCGTAGAGAACGTCGTCTTGGTCCTGACGGTGGTACTGGCCGGCTGGTATTACGGGACGGGTCTGGACATCGATCACGTGCCGCTCGCCCTGGTGATCGTCTTAGGGGTGGGCAGCACGTCGGCTGTCGCGCTGCACGCGGCGTTGCAGCTGTTCGGTGCGGCGCGGGTGGGCTTGTTGACTCGCCCGTCGATGCGCTGGCGGCGGGACGCCGAGGCGGTCGCGGTGACCCGCAGGCTGGCGCGTTCGGTCGGCGTGGCGGCCTGCCCGGCCCTGGCGATGTACGCGCTGTTCGCGCTGGCCAGCTCGGTGCCCGGTGGCGTGTTCGTCGTGCAACTGTCCTACGCGGTGTTGTTCTCACTGTCCTATCTCAGTGCCCGTGCGGTGTCGATGGCCGCACTGCCCGGGTTAGCCCATGCCGCCCATCGCGAGGACTCGGTCGCGTTCGGCTCGACGTGGCGGCAAAGTTTGTCCTACGCCGTGATCGCCA
The DNA here is from genome assembly GCA_003244245.1 of Pseudonocardiales bacterium. GTDB lineage: Bacteria > Actinomycetota > Actinomycetes > Mycobacteriales > Pseudonocardiaceae. The sequence continues at coordinate 6,781 of QHBY01000030.1, read as the reverse complement.
GCTTGCCGCTGCTGGTGTTGCTTGCAATGCTCTCGGGACCCATCGCGAACATTCTCGCCAACGGTGAGTTGCGTCATGCGGCCCTGATCGGTCCACTGGCCACCTGCTTGGCGGTGGTGGCGGTAGCCCAGCTGGTCGGCGGAGTGTGCGACCTCGGTTCCCAGACGCTGTACGCGCGGCTGGACGACCGCATTCCGCGACGGGCCAATGAGGTGGCCCTGGGCGTGATACTGCTGGTCGCCGCCGGGGCCCTGCTCGTGCCGGCCGGTGGGGCGCGCCTGGTCTGGCTGGTCGTGGCCATCCTGGCCGGTGAGTGCACCGCCGCCGGGATGGTGCTGACTCGGCTGCGCGGGGTGATCCGGCCCGAGCGGTTCATCGAGCTCCGGACCCTGACCAGCGCGCTGGTGGCCACGGTCGCGATGGTGCCGGTGACTGCCGTGGTCTGGTGGGTTCAGCGTGTCCACAGTGGCGACCAGCTCAGCAACCTCGCAGTTCTCAGCGTCGGCGGCCTCGTAGCGCTCGGGGTCTATGCGCTGGTGTTACGGGTCACCATGGCGCGACGGACCAGTGCGGCGTCATGATTCGAGTTTCTAGGTTTTCCAGATTAAGGTATCGAGAGAGGTCGGTCAGATGGTGCTTTCTCACGCTTATCGCATGTCCATTGAAGCCGAAGGTGCAGCTGCCCGTTCCGCTTGGGAAGGCATAGTCGCTCATGACGACAGCATCGCGCTCTCGAAGACTCCCGCGTGGATTGACTGCATATGCAGTTCCGGTGGCTTCTCGGACGCGACTCTGTTGTTCCGGGGAGAAGATGGGCGTCAGCTGATCCTGCCGCGCCTGCGGAAAACCGGAATTCCTTCCTTTTTGGGATTATTCGAGTCACCGCCGCACGGATGGGGTCTTGGTGCTGATGCGAGTGGTGTCCTCAGCGAAGGAGGCCCAGCGTCGCCAGCACAGACCCGGGCCCTCATCCAGGAGCTCCGGCGCCATCCCGGTCTGCGCACCCGCGTCATGGTGGGTGATGACGACGCCGCGGTATGGGCATCCGTGGTTCCGAGCGCACTATATTCCACCGCCCGGACTGCGCAGGTGCTCGATCTCCGCGGGGGTTTCTCCAGGGTGTGGTCGGAACGGTTCACGAGTAAAGTGCGATCCAATTCCCGGAAAGCAGAACGGCGGGGCGTCGTCGTGGAGTCAGACAACACCGGGCGGCTCGTTCCCGTGTTCGACGCACTGTATCGGAACTCCGTCGACAGGTGGGCTCAGGAGCGGGGCCAGCCATTATCATTAATGCGCTGGCGGGCGCAGCGCCGCGAGCCACAGAGTAAGCTCGCGACAGTGGCACGGTGGATGGGTGAGCGTTGCACCGTATGGATAGCGTGGCGGGACGGTGAACCTCTCGCTGGTATTTTTGTCCTCACGAAAGGTCCGCGGACCACCTACTGGCGTGGGGCGATGGACAAGGAACGGGCGCGGGGCACCGGCGCGAACGAACTTCTCCACCGGTGCGCGATCGAGGCCGCATGCGCCGATGAACGACAGAGCTATGACTTTGGTCTGTACCAAACGGAGGAGCTGAAGAGATTCAAGAGTACTTTTGGAGCGCACGAAGTTCCCGTGCAGGCCTACTTCTTCGAGAGACTTCCCACAGCGGCTGCCGAAGCAAAATGTCACCACGCCGCCAAGCAGGCCGTACTGCGGTTCGCGCGCTCCGGTAGATAAGCGGCTTGCATTCCCGACCGTCCTCATCAGGGTCAACGCGCGGCGTGCTGGCGTGCTGGTGAGGAGTCGCGGAAACGTCGGGTTGCTCGGGCAACCAACCGGCGGCCGCCGGCCCATCGTCGTGAGAGGTCATATGCGGCCCGTACCGGTGCCGGGTTGATCATCTCGACGGCGCTTGGGTACCGGTAGGGGCTGCCTCCGAACGCGACCTTGGCCTGGTCGGCGCTTGGCCAGCTGTCGCTGTGTCCGTCCTGCCCGGCGAGCAGGGCTCGCAACGTCTCGTCGTGTAGCCCTCCTAGGTCATACCACTTATACTCGCGTGCCTTGGCCCACCGGATGATCTCCCATCGGATGGCGGCAGGAACGCTGAGGTTGGCCGTCTGGCCGGTGCGGTCGAATCCGGCCAGCCGACCCCGGACCATTGCGCCGCACCGGGTCACCAGATCCGCCGCGACGGGCTCACCGTGCACTTCTCCCACGAACAGCGCCGCCTGGCCCGAGGGAGCCAGCTCCGAATACATCGCCTCAAGGTAGTCAAGCGACAGCGGTTGATAATCCTGGTGGCGCGCCGAGTGGGTCATCAACCCGGCGAGCAGCGCGACGTCCTGGCTATCCCCGAGGCGAACGGTGACGCCTCGAGCCGCCCACTTGTTGGGCCACGAGCGCAGCCGTCGAGCGAAACGGCGGCGGATCTCGTCCTCGGTGGCGGTGAGGTCGATGCGGACCGAACCCGCTGGTGCGATGCCGGCGGAGGAGGTGCGGAAGCCGCGCCGGAGCAGCTCCCCGCTCAGGTCATCAGCGCCTTCGGGCGGTTGGACGAACAGCATCCGCAACCGGTGCCGGCCCAGAGAAGCCAGATTGCTGCCGAGCGCTCGGCAGAGTCCGTGGCGATCCGCCGCGGCTGGGGAGATTACCGGTCCGTAGGGTAGGTAGCCGACGCTGCCGAGTACTGGCACGTGTCGGTGCATGATCTGCGCACCGGCGACAACTTCTCCCGCCTGGAAGGCCAGCAGATACAGCGGTGCGAAGCCCATCCGACCGCGCAGCCGTGCCCAGGCAGTGAGCTGGGTGACATCACTTCCCGGGGTGCTGTCCACAAGCCGGTCCCAGCTACGCAGCATGCTCGGATCCGGCTCGCGACCGACCATGATCGAGATCGTGGCTTTGCCGCGCTCGGTACCCACTCCGACCAGCCGACTACTCACCTCAGGCTCCCCCCGACGCGGCCTACTAGCTGCACCCTGATGTGGTGGTTCGATTACCTAGTGTTGCGAACACCCCCCCGATCCGTCCCGACTACGAGGATCATTCACCTAATAGAGGTGTGTTTCGTACACTCGCCAGTGATCCCGTCGAAGCGTCGCGCCCGCAGCAGCAGCGCCGCTACGGCCCACGGTGAAGTCACGGTCCCCCGCGGCGGAGCCCGCGGTTGCCGAACTATGTGACCGACTCCTCCGTCGCCGTTGTTGTCCATCCCTGAGGTTCAGGAGCTCCTAAGTCGCTGCTTTGGTTGCTTTGACTGCAGGCGGCTAGCGCAGCCGCGAGGGCGGCGACGCCGCCGCCGACCAGCAGCCGGCGACGGTTGACCGAGGACGGTTTCGACAGCTCCTGGGCCGGTGTGGGCTGGTCGGTCATGTTCTGCTCCAGGTCCCGGTTCATCGAACCGCTCCAGACTCCGGCGCGGCCACCAGGTCGGGCTGGGTCTGCTCGAACGCGTCGGGAAAGGCGACGTTGCCGGCCGCCGCGGGCAGCTTGGCGAGATCGGCACCAATCGGAATCTTGATCAGCTGGGGGGCGCCGCCCTCCAGCAGGGCACCCACAGCCCGCAACGTGGCGAGGTGCTGCGCCTCAACACCCATCACGCTGCCCATGATGACCTTGGACTTCATGTCTTCGAACATGGTCAGGTCCACCAGGTAAGTGTCGGTGGCCACCTTTCCAACTCCGCGGCGAGCTTCACCACATCGCCAGGAGCCTTGAGCCCTGGCATGGCCTGCTGCACCACCGCAGCGAACTTCGGGTTGGGCTGGTCCTGAGGCTTACCACCCAACGCGGTGGTCTGCGCCTCTCGAAGTCCGAGACCCGGGCCATCCAGCAAGGCCTTCACGTCAGGGAGCCCTGGCCACCGATCCGCGTGCTCAGTCACCCATAGGAACACACTAGGCCGATGGGGCTCTTCGCCTCGAGGATTCGTCGTTGCGCGTCGGTGACCCGCGCGGCGAACCCGGGGTCGTCGCGCGCGGCGGAGAGCACGGCGTCGATCATCGGACCCAGGGTGGCTGGGTCGGCTGTCACCACGATGTCGCCTCCCGCGGCGAGGAACCGCACCGCGCGTTCCCCAGGCGCGAGGGTTGCGACCTGCTCGGCCCGTCCCAGGTCGTCGGACACGATCAACCCCTGAAAGCCGATCTTTTCCCGGAGCAGGGTGGTGACAACCGCCGGGGAGAAGGTCGCGGCACGGCCCGCGTCGATCTTCGTGTAGACCGCCGAGGACACCATCAGCCAGGGCGTCCCCGCCTTCGACGCGCTGGTGAATGGCCGTAGGTTCGGGTCGGTCGCGGTCGTCTGTCGATCCACGACACCTGCTGAGAAGTCCGTGTTGTCCCGTACCCTGCCCAGGCCGGGGAAGTGCTTGACCGTGCCCACCACGCCCGCGTCACGCATGCCTCGGGTGAAGGCCATGACGTGGTCCGAGACCACCTGCGGGTCGGTGCCGAACGCCCGGTCATACCGGCCGATCGCCGCATTCGCGGTGCCCAGCGCAGGGGACAGCACGTCTGCCACCGGTGCGAGGTTGACGTTGACGCCCGCAGCCCGCAGCTCGCGTCCCCATCCGGTCGCAGCCGTCTGCAGCAGGTCAGGTTCCCAACTGCCCTGAACCGTGGCCGAGGGGATCCGCGAGAATCCGGGTCCGGACAGGACCTGTACCTGGCCGCCCTCCTGGTCGGTCGCCACGAACATCCCGATCCCGCCGCTCGCCCCGGCCCCGAGTCGCTGGACGGTCGCGACGGTGGCAGCCGTGGCCTCGACGCCCGCGGCACTGCGGCCGGTCAAAAACACCCCACCGGGAGCGAACCGCTCGATCACCGGCAAGAGCCGATCGGCTCCGGTCGCCGGTACCCCTAAGAGCAACAGCTGGCCCACCCGGGCTCGTGGAGTCATCGCGTCCAGTGTCGCCTGCGCGCAGGACACCGGCCGCGGGGTGGGCGGCGCCGGCGCCGGTGCGGGCGGGGCAGCCGGCGCGGCTGCCGGTGGGCCGAAAGCCGGCGGCGACACGGCGCAGGCGACCACAACCACGCAGGCCGCTACCGCACCGCCGATCCGTAGCTGTCGAAACACCCCGTCAACGCCACAGCGCACGCACTTGCGCACCGTCTCCGGCGTCCCGACACCGAGCCTGGCCACGACCGACCACATCGCCGCCCACCCCCAGTCGTGATGCCTCCACGACTCGGCGACCAGCCGCACCGAGCGCTCCCGCACCTCCGGCGGGTACGCCCCGCGCCGTCCCTCCATGACTCCATCCTTCCCAACGGTTGGAGACTCCGGACTCACGGGTTACCGTCTGATCGTCGTTACCTGTACGCCCAGTTCCGCGTTAGTTACCGGGGTGCGCCGGGGCGCCC
>QHBY01000030.1:342-1396 GCA_003244245.1 Pseudonocardiales bacterium | reverse complement strand
GGGGAGGATGATGCTCAGTCACCGCGCCCGAGTCGGGGCTGCCGTGTTGGTGCTGGTCGCGGCCATCACGGGAGGTCTGGCACCGTCAGGGGCGGCGCAGACCGCGCCGCGCGGCCAGGCGAGCCGGGTTGCCACGCTCACCGGTGCTGCGTCGATCAACGACACCGAGGCGCGTTATGGGGTGAAGGGCACCGACCTGGGCATCATGTGGACCGACGAACGAGGGCAGATCCTGGCCGCCTTCGGTGACACCTTCGGTGCTCGCTGGGCTGGTCCCGACAGCGCAGCCGCGGATCCGGCCGCGATCGACTGGCGCTCGAACACGCTGGCTCGCAGCAGCGATCGGAACCCCGCTGACGGCATGTCGTTCAACGACTTCGTCACCGACCGGGCGGACCACGCCAAGGAACTGGTGCCCTCGCTCAAACGCGACGGTGTCGAGATGACCAAGATCCCGACCGGAGGCGTCAACGTCGGTGGACGCAACTATCTGGCCTACATGTCGGTGCGCCATTTCGGCCAACCTGGACAGTGGAGCACGAACTACAGTGGCGTCGCGTACTCCGACGACGGTGGGCAGACCTGGCAGGACGCCCTGAGCACGCGGCGGCTGAACACCCCGGGCTTCGACGAGAAATTCCAGATGATCGCCTATGCCCGGCGCGACGGCTTTGTCTACGCCTTCGGCACACCGAACGGCCGTTTCGGCGACGCATATGTCGCTCGGGTGCCCGAGCGGCGACTGCTGGACAACGTCGCCTACGAGTACTGGACGGGGAACGACTGGCAGCGGGGCACCAGCGCGATCGCGGCCCCGATCGTGGGTGCCCCCGTCGGTGAGCTGTCAGTCCGCTACGACCAGATCCTCAACAGCTGGGAGATGATGACACTGGACGAGTCACGCGGCGCGATCGTGCTCCGGTTGGCCCCGCAGCCGACCGGACCGTGGGGCGCGCCGATATCGGTCGCGACCTCCAGCCAGTACCCGCACCTCTACGGCGGTTTCCTGAGCCCGGACTCCAAGGGATCCAACATCTACTTCACGATGACCCAG
>QHBY01000030.1:0-195 GCA_003244245.1 Pseudonocardiales bacterium | reverse complement strand
GGTGTCCTTGTGGTTGATCAACTTTGTGAACACCGTCTTTTTGTCCACGGCTCGGGCCAGCCGCGCGGCCCGCGGATCGGACAGCGACAGCCGCTGGTAGCCGGTACCAGACAGGCCCGGTATCCCCCGGACATAGAGGACCTGACCCACCTTGACGATCTCGGCCGTGTGCCCGGCGGTGGTGATCTGTTCCCT
>QHBY01000029.1 GCA_003244245.1 Pseudonocardiales bacterium | reverse complement strand
GCCTGGCCGTCGACGTACTCACCGGTGCCCTCGAGCCGGGCGGCGAAGTCGGCCATGAACTGCAGGTGGTCCTCGACCTCCTCCGGGGTCCATTGGTCCATCGGGACGGCGTTGACGGCCTCGGGGGCGCCGCGGTAGTGCTTGAGAAGCAGATACTTCGTCATGCTGGGTCCTCCTTGCTGTGGTGCGGCCACGGTGGCCGCATCTGCCCCTGGGACGGAACTGCCAGGCCGGTCTCGACATCCTCGCCACATCTTCTTCGACAACCTCCTGACGCAGCACGGTCCGAGCCACACATCGATCGCTATCTGGCACGGTCGCCGGCTAACCGGACCGGCGCGTTTTGATCTCGCTGCGCACGTTTGGCATTGGGCAGACCAAGAGCGCGTCGCTGCCCGTTGTCAATGTCTGAGGTCCCCTGCACAGATGCCCGAGGTCCCCTGCACGCGTGATGCGGGTTCGACTACTCGGACGAGGGTGCGTCATCGGGTGGCGAGAAACTCCGGTGCGCGGCGTGCACGCCCAGTTCTAACGGGGCGTTGCCCCAGCCCGACGAGGCATGTCCTTCGTCGGCTTCCGGTTTTCGGGCAGGCTCGCGCAAGGACCCGCGGTCAGAGTGACCGACCGCCGCCACTCGCTACGCCTAGATATGTTGACCATGACGCGAAGTGCGTGTGTGCAGGTCAGGTGCGCTGTCGTTGCGCTGTGGTGCGAGCGCCATCCACGCTACGCCCGTCAGATCTGACCCGCGAGCACCAAACTTGACTCGATCTTACCGACTTTGCCGGACCTAGCCTTCTAGCCGTGCCTGGTGCCTGGTGCCTGATCCGATCTTCGAGCATCCTCGGCTGGTTGCGATCTGTGACGCGCTCGATCCCGACCGCAGTGATCTCGACGTGTACGCCGCGATCGCCAGCGAGCTGGGCGCGCGCTACGTTCTGGATCTGGGCTGCGGGACCGGCACGTTCGCGCTTCAGCTTGCCGACTGCGCCCTGGCGGTGACGGGCGTCGACCCTGCGGCCGGCTCGCTGGCCGTGGCGCGAGCGAAGCCCGGCGCGGAACGGGTGACCTGGATCCACGGCGAGGCGACTACTGTTCCTCCGACGGCAGCTGACCTAGCCACCATGACCGGGAACGTTGCCCAAGCGATCATCGACCCGACCGAGTGGGACGCGACGCCGCGTGCGAACAGGGACTCCTCTAGCCGGGTCCCTGGCGGCGACGTTCCCGGTCCGTATCCGCTGCGCCATCGCGGCCCGGTCAACAGCCATGCCCCGCAGCAGGTCCACGTAGTAGCCAGGGCCCAGAGCCCGCTCTTCCTGAATGGCCCGGTGGCGGTAGTGCGCGGCCTCGGCGTCCAGGTTATCCGCGCGGCGGCGGGCGAAATCATCCTGGATGACCGTATCGAGTACGGCTACCTCATCAACGCCGGGTGAAACTCCGACGTTGTCGAGTGATACGCCGCTGGGGTCAACTCCCCGCTGTGCGTTCTGCTGACTAGCCGTCATGTAATGTCCCCGGGCCGACACCGATGCCTGTTCAGCCACCGGGATCTGGGGCGGCACGCTCCCGACCCCTACTTCCCCCGAAAGGGCTGCGGGACATGAGCGCTGATAGCGAGGCTACCAGGGGCCACTGACCCGCCGATAGACCACCGCACCCGGGCCGCCGATCCCGAGGGGGAGGCTTATTCGTCGGCGCGAGAAGTCAGTCAGGCCCACCTTCTGAGGTCGTGATCTTCCTTCTCGGCTTCTTCGTCAGGTTTTGGGCGCGCCGACAAGGGCGTGAGATCCGGAGAAGTTTTCATTCCGTCATCCGGGAGCAGGTACCTAAGGGCGAGGCGCACGCGCTGGCCTGTAAGCCGGTCAAGTTCGTGTTGTTCCCCGGCCAGAGGGCCAGAGCCGGAAAGCCGATGAGCGCAGCGTTCTGAGCTAGCGTGTCCCCCAGCGTGGCCCACCCGCGCTCGTACCCGAACTTGGTGGGTTCACCGCTCTAGACGACGGTCCACTGCGGGGGGTTGGTCGTGCCGCCCGTGCCACTCGTTTGACGGTCACTGTGTCTGCGAGGTTTCCAGGTAGGCGTCCTGCAGTGACGCGATGCGCGGCGTCAGCTCCTGGATCGGTATGTAACGCGCCGCGGCGGCCGCGGCGATCCTGCATGCGTCCATGCCGGTGACCGACAGCCCACCGCTGGGTTCGGCGAGCACCGTCGCACCCATGCCGGTCAGCACCCTGGTCAGCCCGCCGCGGCGGGGTGAGCGCACGAACACCTCGCACCGGAGCTGCCTGGTCAGTTCGCGTACCTCGGTCATGCTGGTAATGCTGCCGCGTGCGAGGCGCACGCGCATCGGCGCAGGGTCCGGGGTTCGGGATCGGACCCGGGTCCGAGGCGTAATCGGCACGACCCATGTCAACCCGAAATCCGCCCTCGCCGGCAGCGTGTTCCGGCCATAGAGCCGTCGAAATGTCATCGTGGTCGCGTGGCAAGGGCCGACCGACGTCGGCGTTCAGTACAGGTAGATGTCCACCAGCAGGGCGCCCATCCCGGCCAGCAGCGCGGTCAGCACAACCCGTAGCCCCGGTGCGGCGGCCAGCGGTCCCAGACCGAGCACCAGCGCGGCAAGCGCTAGCGTGAACACGCCGCTGCCGGTGTCCTGCCAACTGATCGGGAACACCGGGATCGGGGCGTCGGTGAAGAACCCCGGAGCGTGCACCGCGTTGAGGATCGCATTCCACGCCACCGATCCCCCTGCTGCGGCGAGGGCGGCCGTGGCGATCACCGCTGGCCGCCGTGGTCGAACGGCGAGCGCGACCAGGGCGGCGACCAGGATCGCGGACAGCGCGGCACCGTAGCCTATGACTTCCCAAGGCAGCATTGTCGCGGTGTCCTTTCGGGCAGTGACGTGGTCCTGGCCCACGTGGGGGATCTTCCGCAGTGCTCTGTCAGAAGCGGGTCTGGGCGGTGGCGAAGAAATCGAGGGCGCGGGCGGGTGGGGTGGACCACCTTGGTGGCCCACTGCTTGGCCCCATGGAGGAGGCGCCCGGCGAAGATGAGCCAGACGATCCGGCACGCCGGATCGATCCAGACGGCACCGCGGGTGGGTCCGTCCAAGTCGACGAGCCGCGCGGCTTGGACGTTTCGTCGAGCGACCACAGCATGGGGTGTCCCTCGCGGATGAACAGGCGACCGCCCGGACGAAGCAGATCAGCGACGAAGCGGGCCCATAGGGCTGCTTCCGGCAACCAGCACAACGCACCGATTCCGGTGTAAACGAGATCGAAGGCTTCCAAACCCAGAATGTCAACAGCGGTGTATACCTCCGCTTCATGGAAGTCGATGTCGGTGTCGGTGCACTCGGCCAGCCGGCGTGCCTGATTCAATGCTGCAGAGGAAAAATCCACGCCGGTCATCCGAGCGCCCAGACGGGTCAGGGACAGTGTGTCGGTACCGATGTGGCATTGCAGATGCACTCCGCGCTGCCCAGTCAGGTCGCCCAGCCGTGGACGGTCGAAACGCACTACGCCGCTCAAGTAGTCAGGATCTCCGATGAACCGATCGAACCCATAGTCAGCGGACGCAGCGTGCGCCGGAGCCCGCTCATCCCGCAGCGCCTTGTTGATCGCTAGGTAGTCGCCCATGCTCAGCAGCATCCCACCGGTGCTGGCACTGGTTGGCCGCAGCAACTTGGCGACTACGCTCCGGCCGGCTGACTTGCCGGAACCCGGACGGTCAGGGTTGAAGTGTCGGTCGCAGACATCGATAGCGTGTGAGGGTTCATGCCCTCCGTGGGTTCAAATCCCACGTTACCGCGTGGTGTCCCGCTCACCCGCGGTATCGGTGGTTGACGCCGCCAGGTCGGGGCCACGCTGTAGGTGGTGCCTACTGCGTACTGTCTGGCGCTGTGTTCACGCCAGAGCAGCGAGAACGGCTGCGCGAGGAGCTGGTGTCGGCGGCCTACGCCGATACCAGCATCACGGGTGCCGCGGTGACCGGGTCGGCCGCAGTCAGTCGTGAAGATCGGTGGTCGGACATTGATCTCGCGTTGTGCGTGGCCACTGACGCCGACCGGGAGCAGGTACTGGCCGACTGGACCGACCGCATGTATCGGGAGCACGCTGCCGTCCATCACCTAGTGTAGATAGATGTGTT
>QHBY01000028.1 GCA_003244245.1 Pseudonocardiales bacterium | reverse complement strand
CTAAGGGGGAAACTCCCGCTAGATGGTTGATTCCGTGAAGATCGTGTGAGGTGTGTCGTTACCGCAGACGTGGGCGGAGGGCGTTCAAGATCAATGTGTGACGAAAGAACTGAACACCCTCCTGACCGCACTGTACGTGTTGATCGACGATCACGTGGTTACGGCTCGCGTCGGTCGTGGCCGTCAGCCCCTGCTGTCCGACAGCGAACTGATCACCCTGGCAGTGGCCCAGGTGTTGCAAGGGCTATCACTGCGAACGCCGCTGGATCCGCCATATCCACAGCAGCCCCCAGTGGCGTGGCATGTTCCCCTATCTGCCCGACCAGGCGGGCTACCACAAGCGGTTGAAAAACGCCCAGCCGTTGCTATGCAAGGCGATCCTCACCCTGGCCGCGTGCTGCCCGTCGTGGTTCGACGACCTGTGGATGACCGACGCCACCCCGGTGCCCTGCGGCATGTCGCGCGAGACGGTGAAACGCTCCGACCTGGCCGGGCACGCCGGCTATGGCTACTGCGCCTCCCACTCCCGCTGGTACTGGGGGCTCAAGCTCTACCTGGTGTGCACCGGAGACGGGATGGGCGATCATGTGGTGCCTGGCCAACCCCAAGATCGGGGAACGCGAGGTGGTGGCCGCCCTGCTGGAACACAACCACCACCTCATCCGCACCGGGCAGATCCTGCTGGCCGCAAGGGCTTCGCCGGCAAAGAGTTCAAAGGGCTCACCGACGCGATGGGACTGCGTCTGCTGCGCCCCGATCGCAAAGACGAGACCTACCGCAACGGGCAACCTCGGCGGCGTGCGCCAGTGGATCGAGTCGGTCAACCAGACCCTCAAAGGCCAGCTCGACCTCGAAGACCACGGCGGCAGGACTCCCGCCGGGGTGTTCACCCGCATAGCGCAACGACTGCTGGCCATGGCAGCCGGGATCTGGCACAACTGGACCACCGGCGTCACCAGCAAACGATCACTGACCGCCTACGACCACTAACACCAACTTCACGGAATCACTCATCTAGGGTGAAACCTGCCGTGAGTGCTTAACAGTGTTAGAACACTGTTAAGCACTCACGAGTCAGAACAATGCGCGGGCCAACGCGCGGCGCGCTGAGGTGACCCGGGGATCGTCTGGGGCGAAGAGCTCGAACAGCTCCACAAGGTGCGCTCTGGCCCGGTCGCAGTCGTCTCCGGTCAGCCGCCGCACGGCGCTGACCAGCCGCTCGAATGCCCGTTCCGGCGTCCCGGCGGCCACCTGCGCGTCGGCCGCGGCGATCTGCGCGTCGACGTCGTCGGGTGCGGCGTCAGCCCTGGCCACCGCTGAGGGATCCACGGATTCGGCTCGGGCCAGGAAACGAACCTGGATCAGCGCGGCCCTGGCCTGCACGTCAGCAGGCTCGATAGCCAAAATCTGCTGGTAGGCGGCCTCGGCGGCGGCGTAGTCACCAGCCGCCAATGCTGCTTCAGCAGCCGTGAATCGGGGATCCTCGGGCTCGACTTCGGGCTGTCCAGCATCGCCAAGGGCGCTGCGCTCGGCGGCCCGGATACCCGGTAATTGATCACGCAGCGCGTCGAGCAGCGAGGTGATCCACTCCCGCAGCTGCGGCTCCGGCTGGACGCCGGCGAAGTCGGCGACCGGCTGACCGCCGGCGATGGCGACAACGGTGGGAATGGACTGGACACCGAAAAGCTCGGCGATCCGCGGGTTGGCGTCGACGTCGACCTTGGCCAGCACCCACGCACCACCGGCCGCCTCGGCGAGTCGTTCCAGCATCGGCGAGAGCTGCTTGCACGGACCACACCAGGTCGCCCACAGGTCGACTAAGACAGGCACCTGCAGGGAACGGTTGACGACATCGGTCTGAAAGCTGTGCTCGGTGACATCGAGGACCCAGGTGCTTCCCGTGCCGTCCGCCGGGGGCTCGCCCGGGGCGGCACGCTGACCCGCCGGATCGACCCGTGCCTTGAGCGCCGACAGGTCGACAGCGCCGGACAGGGCTGGGGTTTGCCTGGTTTGCTGGGGGTTAGGCCTGCTCACGCCCGCTATCCTGGCATGGATCCCATCTTGGGCATTCAGCGCCAGGCTCAGAACCGGGCGGGCTCCCGATACTCACCCCACTGGGCCTTCAGAGCCCCGCAGATCTCACCGAGGGTGGCCTCAACTCGCGCAGCGTCGAGCATCGGCTCGATAAGGTTGCCGCCGCCTCTGGCTACCGCCACCATGGTCGCGAGAGCCCGGTCGACGGCGGTCTGATCGCGCTGCGCGCGGCGCTGGGCCAGCACCCGGGCCTGTCGGCCTTCCACCTCCTGACTGACCCGGAGGATTTCCAGCTCATCAGTGACCGATGCGGTGAGAGTGTTCACCCCAACGATCTTCTTGTCGCCCTTCTCCAGCGCATGCTGGTAAGCGAACGCCGCGTCGGCGATCTCGCCGGTGAACCAACCGTCTTCGATGCCGCGCAGGATGCCTGAGGTCATCTCCCCGATCGGGTACCGGCCCGAGGGCACCGTGGCCATGTCCTTGATCCGGGCGAGAATGCGCTCTACATCGGCTTCGATCCGGTCGGTCAGCGCCTCGACATACCAGGAGCCCCCCAACGGATCGGCCACATTGGCCACCCCGGACTCCTCCATGATCACCTGCTGGGTGCGCAGGGCGATCTCCGCTGCCCGCTCCGACGGCAGCGCGAGAGTCTCATCCAGAGCGTTGGTATGCATCGAGTTCGTTCCACCGAGCACCCCGGCGAGCGCCTCGATCGTGGTTCGAACGACGTTGTTGTAGGGCTGCTGGGCGGTGAGTGAAACGCCGGCGGTCTGAGTGTGGAAGCGCAGCCACTGCGCCTTGTCGCTGGTGGCGCCGTAGACGTCGCGCAGCCAGCGGGCCCAGATCCGGCGGGCGGCGCGGAGCTTCGCGATCTCCTCGAAGAAGTCCACATGGGCGTCGAAGAAAAAGGTCAGGCCACTGGCGAAACGATCGACGTCAAGCCCGCGTGAGCGGCCGAGCTCCACATACCCGAAGCCATCGGCCAGAGTGAATGCCAGCTCCTGAGCAGCCGTTGCGCCGGCTTCCCTGATGTGGTATCCGGAGATCGACAACGGCTTGTAGGCCGGAATATTCTCCGTGCAATACTCCATCAGGTCCCCGATGAGGCGTAAGTGCGGCTCCGGGGTGAACAACCACTCCTTCTGGGCGATGTACTCCTTGAAGATGTCCGTCTGCAGGGTGCCGTTGAGGCTTTCGACCGCCGTGCCCTGTCTCTCAGCGGCGACCAGGTACATGCAGAACATCGGCACCGCGGGGCCCGAGATCGTCATCGACGTGGTGACCTGCCCCAAGGGGATACCGTTGAACAGGACATCCAGATCCGCGGCGCTGTCGATCGCTACGCCGCAGTGCCCGACCTCGCCGAGGCTGTGCGGATCGTCGGAGTCGCGGCCCATCAGGGTGGGCATGTCGAAGGCCACCGACAGCCCGCCGCCACCGTTGCGCAGTATCTGGTGGTAGCGCTCATTGGTCTGCTGGGCATTACCGAACCCGGCGAATTGGCGGATTGTCCAGGTGCGTCCCCGGTAGCCGGTCGAGTGCACACCCCGAGTGAACGGGTACTCACCCGGCCAGCCGATCCGCTCGAACCCCTCGACGGTATCGCTGTCGCGCGGCCCATACACCGGATCGACCTCGACCCCGGACAGGGTGGTGAAGTCGGTGTCTCGGAGCCGTCCGGCCGCCTGCGCCTGCGCGTAACGGCGCTGCCAGCGCGTCCGACCGGCTTGCGGATCTACATGCTGGGCGTCGTAGGCCGTCATCCGAGCCTCCCTGGCCGAGGTGATCTGCCATCCAATAGTAGGACGTCCAACCTTGATTTCGCCAGGATTCCCCTCCTCACGTGCAGTCTGGATGCAGAACGCGCTAAAACAGGCCCGCTTAGGGGCGTTCTGCATCCAGACCGCGCTCGTGCGGGCGTGCCCTACTGTGCACCCATGTCCTCGCGTCATCCCCTGCCGTTCGATCCGATCGATCGGGCCGCACAGCTGTGGCAAGACCGCATCGGGCCAGCCGCGACGATGGCCGCGGTCACCAACGTCATGCGCGTGCAGCAGATCCTGCAGTCCTCAGTGGATGCCGCGTTGCGCCCACACGGTCTGACCTTCGCCCGGTACGAGGCGCTGGTGTTGCTGCTGTTCTCCCGTCAGGGCAGCTTGCCGATGAACGTGATGGGCCAACGCCTTCAGCTGCACCCGACCAGCGTGACCAACATCGTGGACCGGCTTCAGGCTGACCACCTGGTGGAGCGCAACGGGGATCCCACCGATCGGCGCACCACCCTGGTCGCGATCACCGAGGCCGGCCGGCAGCGTCAGAAGGTGGCGACCGTGGCTCTCACCGATATCGGCTTCGGCCTCGTCGGGCTAAACGATGCGCAGACCGCACAGCTCACCGCCCTGCTCACCCAGGTTCGCCGCGCCGCCGGCGACTTCACCGACCCGCGCTGACGTCGCGCACCGCCGTCGGGAGAGCCATCCGGTTCAGACGCCCAGTTCGGCGATCAGCTCGTCGGCTGCGCGGTAAACGTCGAGCTCTCCGACGACGACCCGTTTGGCCAATCCGGACAGCGCGCTGCCCCGCAGGACGTCCCCGAGCTTGCCGCGCAGTTGCGCCAGCGCGATTGCCTCGATCTCGGCCTCCGCGCGGCGTTGGCGGCGAGCGTCGAGCTCATCGTGGCCAGACATCCACGCCCGGTGCTCCTCGATCGCCCCGACGAGGTCCTCGATGCCCTCGGCCGTGGTGGCCACCGTGCGGACGATCGGCGGCCGCCAGCTCGGACCCGCCATTGCCCGCCGGCCGACCGAGATCATGTGCTTAAGGTCCCGGACGGTCTGGTCGGCGCCCTCCCGGTCGGCCTTGTTCACCACGAAGACGTCGGCGACCTCCAGGATTCCCGCCTTGGCCGCTTGAATCCCGTCACCCATTCCTGGCGCCAACATCACCACCGTGGTATCCGCCAGTGCCACTACCTCCACCTCGGACTGGCCGACGCCCACGGTCTCGACCAGCACCACGTCGCAGCCCGCGGCGTCGAGCACCCGCAGCGCCTGCGGGGTGGCCCAGGCGACGCCACCCAGGTGACCCCTAGTGGCCATCGAGCGGATGAAGACACCGTGGTCAAGCGCGTGGTCCTGCATCCGGACCCGGTCACCGAGCAGCGCCCCACCCGAGAACGGCGAGGACGGGTCGACAGCGAGCACTCCCACCTTCTTGCCCGCCGCCCGCAGTGCGGTGATCAGCACGCTGACCGAGGTCGACTTGCCCACACCGGGCGCGCCGGTGATACCGATGACCTGAGCCCGCCCGGTGTCGCGGGCCAGCGCCGCGGCGACCTCGCGCAGCTCCGGTGCGCCGTCCTCGACCAGCGAGATCAGCCGGGCCACCGCCCGGGCCTGGCCTTGCCGGGCGTGCGCGACCAGGTCACCGACATCGTGGCGGCGAGAGCTCACGCTAGGTGTTCGCCGGCACCCGCAGGATCAGCGCGTCACCCTGGCCACCGCCACCGCACAACGATGCCGCGCCCACGCCGCCACCGCGCCGCTTGAGCTCCATCGCCAGGTGCAGCGCGAGCCGGGCACCCGACGCGCCGATCGGATGCCCCAGCGCGATCGCCCCACCGTTGGGATTGACCCTCGCCGGGTCGATGCCTAGCTTGCGGGTGGACACCACGCCCACCGCCGCGAACGCCTCGTTGATCTCGACGATGTCGAGATCGCTCACTTCGATGCCCTCCTTGGCGCAGGCCGCCAGCACCGCGTTGGCGGGCTGCTCGTGCAGGCTGGAATCGTCCGGGCCGGCCACCATGCCGTGCGCCCCGATCTCGGCCAGCCAGCTCAGACCCAGCTCCTGGGCCTTGGCCCTGCTCATCACCACGACCGCGGCGGCGCCGTCAGTGATCGGCGACGAGGACCCGGCGGTGATGGTGCCGTCCGCGGCGAACGCCGGGCGCAGCTTGCCCAGGCTCGCGGCGGTGGTATCGGGCCGGATGCCCTCATCGGCCGCCACAACGACAGGGTCACCCTTGCGCTGCGGCACGCTCACCGGGGTGATCTCCTCGGCGAACAGACCGCTGGCTACCGCGCGACCGGCGCGCTGGTGCGACTGCGCGGCGAACTCGTCCTGCTCAGCCCGGGTCAGCTGGTGGCGCCCATTGTGCTTCTCGGTGGATGCGCCCATCGAGACCTGGTCGAACGCGTCGTGCAGGCCGTCGTAGGCCATGTGGTCGGTCATGGTGACGTCGCCGTACTTGAAGCCGGCGCGCGACTTGGCCAACAGGTGCGGCGCCTGGGTCATCGACTCCTGGCCGCCGGCCACGATGATGTCGAACTCGCCAGCGCGGATCAGCTGGTCGGCCATCGCGATCGCGTTCAGCCCGGACAGGCACACCTTGTTGATGGTCAAGGCAGGCACGTCCATGCCGATGCCGGCGTTGACCGCCGCCTGCCGCGCCGGGATCTGGCCGGCACCGGCCGTCAACACCTGACCCATGATCACGTACTGCACCTGCTCGGGTGCCACACCGGCGCGTTCGAGCGCGGCCTTGATCGCGAAGCCACCCAGTTGGACAGCCGAGAAGTCTTTGAGCTGGCCGAGCAGCCGCCCCATCGGGGTGCGGGCTCCGGCCACGATGACAGAACCGGCCCTACCGTCCTTACCGGCCATGGATCGTACCTCCGGAGCGTTTGATCAGGGCTGTCCTTTGACACTACCGCGCGCGATAGCCAATCCGCCGCGACGACAAAGATCACGCTCCAAACCGGCCGTACGCTCCATCCCATGGCGCAACTGCAGGCTGTCGTCACAGCCATCGACCACGTGGGCATCGCGGTGCCGGATTTCGATGCGGCCGTCGAGTTCTACCGCGCGACGTTCGGGCTGGAGCTGGTTCACGAGGAGGTCAACGAGGAGCAGGGGGTGCGCGAGGGCATGCTGCGCGCTCCCGGTGACCGCGGCACCGGCGCCGCGGTGCAGTTGCTCGCCCCGCTGGGCCCGACCTCCACCATCGCCAAGTTCCTCGACCGCAGCGGCCCCGGCCTGCAGCAGTTGGCCTACCGGGTCACCGACATCGAGTCGGCGATGGCGGCGCTGCGCACGGCTGGAGTACGGCTGCTCTACGACACCCCGCGCCGTGGCACCGCGGGTTCCCGGATCAACTTCGTGCACCCCAAAGACGCCGGCGGCGTGCTCGTCGAGCTGGTGGAACCGGCGCCCGAGCACTGATCCCGGCCGCAGGTGGTAAGAATCGCCCAAATGTCATGATGGGCGCCTGCGAGTCGGCCGTACGATTGGCCGTACGATTGGCCGCGTGAACGAACCCGATTCACTGGACGTGCGAATCGGTGACGCTGAACGCGAGGAAGCGTTCGCCGCGCTCGGTGAGCACATGAGCGCCGGGCGGCTGGCCATCGATGAGTACGGCGACCGCTCGGCCAAGGTGGCGGCCGCGCGCACCAGAAACGACCTTGTCGTGCTTTTCACCGACCTGCCGGCACCAAGACCCGCCTTCGGCTCCCCTACCGCGGTTGTCCAGCCTCGGACCAGGCCTCCAGTTGCGGTGCAGCGGACGGGCTGGCGTGGATCCCCCGCGAACTCACGGGTCCGATCATCGGCGCGACCTGGGTGAGCGCGATCTTCATCGGTCCCGCGCTCGGCCTGAACTGGCTGTTCGGCGTGGCGATCGCGGTTTCGATCATCCTTGGCTCCCTGACCCGCAAGGACAGGTGTGGCGGCCACCACCCACCGCCCGACGACCGGCACGAACACCGCAGGATCCGCGACGGGATGCGGGAACGGCGGCGTGAGCTGTGGGCGCGGCGACCGGTGAGAATCGCTGCGTGCGCCTGAGGCACCGAACGACTGCGGCGGCACGGTGTCACCCGCGGGTCGTCGCGCACGACGGAAAGCGCTTGATGTTGAACGACAGCGGCATAATCGGCCTGCGTCACCACACGTAGCGTGGTCGATACTTCGAGTGACTGGAGTGGCCTGCCTCACTCAGTCGGAGCTGTAGCGATTGATATACTTATCGCCTAACCTCAGCGTAGCCAGCTACTCCCGTGCGGGAAGCGGGCAAAGCGAAGGGACGGCCGTGCAAAAGATCCTCGATGCCATTCTCAGCGACGACGTCGACGCCATCAGCTCATTGCCGGTACCGGAAAGCTACCGGGGAATCACGGTCCACGCTGATGAGGCCGACATGTTCGCCGAAGTGCCCAGCCGGGATAAGGACCCACGCCTGTCCTTGCACCTCGACGAGGTACCGGTGCCGGAGCTGGGGCCCGGCGAGGCGCTAGTCGCCGTGATGGCCAGCGCCATCAACTACAACACCGTCTGGACGTCGATCTTCGAACCGTTGCCCACCTTCGGATTCCTCAAGCGCTACGGCCGCACCTCGCCCTTGGCCTCCCGGCACGATCTGCCCTACCACGTGGTCGGCTCGGACCTCGCCGGCGTGGTGCTGCGAACCGGCGCCGGGGTCAACGCCTGGCGAGCGGGCGATGAGGTGGTGGCGCACTGCCTGTCCGTCGAGCTGGAGCATCCTGACGGGCACAATGACACGATGCTCGACCCCGAGCAGCGCATCTGGGGTTTCGAGACGAACTTCGGCGGTCTTGCCGAGCTCGCCCTGGTCAAGTCCAACCAGCTGATGCCCAAGCCGGCGCACCTCACCTGGGAGGAGGCGGCAAGCCCGGGTTTGGTCAACTCCACCGCGTACAGGCAGTTGGTCTCGCGCAACGGCGCGGACCTCAAACAGGGCGACACGGTGCTCATCTGGGGCGCGTCGGGCGGACTGGGCTCTTACGCCACCCAGATGGCCCTGGGCGGCGGGGGCGTCCCGGTCTGCGTGGTCTCCAGTCCCGAGAAGGCCGAGATCTGCCGGCGGATGGGCGCCGAGCTGGTCATCGACCGCAACGCCGAGGGCTACAAGTTCTGGAAGGACGAGCACACCCAGGATCCGAAGGAGTGGAAGCGGTTCGGCTCCAAGATCCGGGAGCTGACCGGCGGTGACGACCCTGACATCGTGTTCGAGCACCCGGGGCGGGAGACCTTCGGCGCCAGCGTCTACGTCGCCAAGAGGGGTGGCACGATCGTCACCTGCGCCTCCACCTCGGGCTTCATTCACGTGTTCGACAACCGCTACCTCTGGATGAACCTCAAGCGGATCGTGGGCTCGCATTTCGCCAATTACCGTGAGGCATGGGAGGCCAACCGGCTGATCGCCAGGGGCAAGGTCCACCCGACACTGTCCCGCGTCTACCCGATGAAAGAGACCGGCCAGGCCGCCCACGACATGCACTGCAACATCCATCAGGGCAAGGTCGGCGTGCTGTGCCTAGCCCCCGAAGAGGGTCTGGGCATCCGAAACCCCGAGCTACGCGAGATCCACCTAGCAGAAATCAACCGATTCCGGGGGGTCTGACCCCGGAACGGCTTATCCCTGCTCACCAGCACCCGAGTAACCTGGCGCCATGGGCTCAGTCGACGATCGTGATCTGCTGCCGATGAGATCCACGTTCGACACCGTCCGCCGTGGATACGACTGCGCGCAGGTAGATTACCAGCTCGAACAGCTGCGGGCCGATCTGCAGATCGCGGTGACCGATCGGAATGCCGGGGCCGCGCAAGCCGCGGAGGTTGCCCGCACGCTGGAGGCGGCGCGCGCGGAAATCGATGATCTGTGCGCCCAGATCAAGCGGCTCGCCGCGCCACCCACCACCGTCGAGGGCATGAGCGAGCGCGTGGTGCGGATGCTGCGGACGGCCCAGAGCGAGGTCGCGGAGATCCACGCCAAAGCCACCGCTGCCGCCGCCGCGACCAGGGCCGAAGCGGAACGTGAAGCCGACAAGCTGCGCGCCCGCTACGAACAGATGATCGGGGAGGCGCAGCGTCGGCGAACCGTGATGGAGGCCGAGCACCAGCGGACCATCACCGAAGCGCATCGTCGGGCCGAGGAGATCCTGGCGCTGGCGAAACGGCGAGCCGAGCAACTCGACGCCGAGTCCGCGGCCAGCCGGCAGCAGGCCGAAGAGGACTTCGACATCACCATGTCAGCCCGGCGTCGGGACGCCACCCGCGAGCTGGCTCACGAGGAGGCGAGCAGCAAGGCCGAGGCGAAGCGGCGCGTCGACGAGGCCACCGACGTGGCCCGGCGGCTGGTGACCGAGGCCGACCAGACGGCGGTCGCCAGGGTGCAGGAGGCCACTCGGCGGGTGGAGGCGCTGCGCACCGTGCGCCGGCAGCTCACCGGCCAGCTGCAGTCGGTGAGTTCGAAGCTGGACGAGGCGATGCAGCGCCTGGAGCCCGATCCGATCGAAGATGATGCGCTTGCCGGTGAGCAGCCTGCGCGGGGCTGATGGCGCCCCCTCACCAGTGTCTGCGGGTGGGCGCCCGGCGGGTCCGAGCGTGCCAGCAACCGGTGTGCCAGTGTCGCCGGTCGGCCGCCGATCCCTGCGCTCCCGCCGGCCAGGCCACCACGTGCACCGTGCCGGCCGCGATCTCATGGTCGCAGCCGGGACAGCGGTAGCTCTTGACGGCCTGCTCGCCGGGCACTGACCGGACGACCCACTGCCCGTCTGGACCGCTCTCCCGATGCGCCCACCCGGTCGCTCCCACCGCTGGAGGCGGGATGGCGCCGCGAGCACGGCGTGGGATGTTGCGGCGCGGCATAACAACTCACGGTAGTACCGGTACCGTGAGTCCCATGCCACGCTATGAGTTCCGTTGCCGAGAGTGCTCGACGACCTTCGAGCTCAGCAGGCCGATGACCGCTTCGCGAGACCCCGCCCGGTGCCCCGGTGGCCACGAGGACACAGTCCGGCTGCTGTCCACCGTCGCGTTGTCAAGTGCTGCGCCCTCCCCCACCAGCCAGCCCCGACGCGCTGCTGCCCCGGCGGGCGGCTGCTGCGGTGGCGGTTGTTGCGGCTGAGTGCTCACTTAGTGGGAACCAGGTGCGCGACGTCGGTGTGTAACTGGGCGAGACCCTGGTCGAACGTGGCTAGCCGTCCGGTTTGGGAACGGGCGAGCTGAGCGAGGTAGGCATCGGTTACCTGCCGATGACCGATCACACCGGTCAGCGCGACGCCAACGAACGGGACCTGATCGGCCCAGAACTCGTGCCGCGGCTGCGCCTCGATGGCTCCCAGCTGATGGACAGCCTGATCCGGACGCACTCCCCGCCGGACTAACATCCTGATCAACGCGCCTTGAGTGATTGGGCAGGTGGCGATTACGAGTAGTCGCGGAAGCCCTTGCGGGTTTTGCGGCCTAGCAGGCCAGCTGTGACCAGGTGTTCCAGCAATGGCGCGGGGGCGAAGCCTGGCTCGCGGAACTCCTGGTAGAGGCTGCGCTGGATGGCCAGTGAGACGTCCAGGCCGACCACGTCGAGCAGCGCGAAGGGGCCCATCGGCAGCGCGGCGCCGACCTTCATCGCGGTGTCGATGTCGTCGGCTGACGCATAGTGCGCCTCCAACATTCGCACCGCGTCGTTGAGGTAAGGGAACAGCAACGCGTTGACAATGAACCCGGCGCGATCACCGCAGGTTACCGGCACCTTGCCCAGGGAACGGGTCAGCTGGCGGGCAGTGGCCGCCACATCGGCCGTGGTGCTGATGGTTTCCACCACCTCGACCAGCTTCATCACCGCGGCGGGGTTGAAGAAATGCATCCCTATCACGTCACCCGGGCGGGATGTGGCGGCGGCGCATTCGACGACGGGCAGCGACGAGGTGGTCGTCGCCAGGATCGTGCCCGGCTTGCACACCTCGTCGAGAGTGGCGAAAATCCCGCGCTTGACGTCCAGGTCCTCGGCTACCGCCTCCACCACGAGGTCGACGCTGGCGAAGTCGTCCAACGAGGTGGTGGTGGAGATCCGCCCGAGCGCGGCGTCGCGATCCGACTCGGGGAGCTTGCCGCGGTTGACCGCCTTGTCCAGTGACCGGGTGATCGCCGCAACCGCGTCTTTCGTCCGGCTGTCGCTGCGGCCGCGGACGATCACGGCGTGACCGCCCTTGGCCAGCACCTCGACGATGCCGGTGGCCATGGTACCGGTGCCCACCACGCCCACCGTGCCGATCGGGCGGGTCTCGACGCCGGAGTCTGCATCGGACGGGGTAGCGGCATCGGGCACCATCGTCGAGGAGTCCTGCCCTGCGTAGGTGTAGAAACCGTGACCCGACTTGCGGCCGAGCAGCCCAGCGGTGATCATCTGTTTGAGCACCGGCACCGGCGCGTGCAGCCGATCCCGGGACTGCCGGTACAACGCGTCGAGGATCTCGTAGGCGGTGTCCAGGCCGATCAGATCCAGCAGCGCCAGCGGACCCATCGGGTACCCGCAGCCGTAGCGCATCGCGGCGTCGAGATCCTCCCGCGTGGCGTAGCGCTGCTCGTACAGGCGCGCCGCGTGGTTTAGGTAGCCGAACAGCAACCCGTTCGCGATGAACCCGGCCCGATCTCCCACCACCACCGGGGTCTTGCCCAACGTCTCCGCGAGCGCCGTGACGTCGCTGATCACCTCTGGATCGGTGACCACGGTTCGCACCACCTCGACCAGCTTGAGCACCGGTGCCGGGTTGAAGAAATGCATCCCGATCACCCTGTCCGGCCGCTTGGTCTGCACCGCGAGCTGGGTGATCGACAGGCTGGAGGTGTTGGAGGCCAGCACGACATCGCTGCGCACGATCCCGTCCAGCTCGCTGAAGATCCGGCTCTTGAGGTCCAGGCGCTCGGGCACGGCCTCCACGACGAGGTGTACATCGGCCAGATCCGCCAGCTTCGTGGTGAAACTGATCCGGTCCAGCAGCTCGCGGCGGCTCGTCTCGTCGAGCTTCCCGCGCTCCAGGGCCCGGCCAGTGGAATGTTCGAGATGGCCACGGCCCCGGGCCACGCCGTGGGCGTCGACGTCGACTGCAACCACGTCGAGCCCGGTGCGGGCGAGCACCTCGGCGATCCCCGCACCCATCGTGCCCATGCCCACCACGCCGACCGTCTTGACCTGTCCTGCCATCTGCGTCCCTTCCGAGAGGTGACTTCCGGCGCCGTACTCAACGACCGTAAAGCACCCGGACCATCCGCAGTAACAATCGGATTACCCAAGCTGGGCGGTCGAAGGTGAGCACCGGCACCACAGGCCGGAACCGGCGCCGCGTTACCGCCTTGGCGCGGGTGAACTCGCGCAGACCGTCGGCACCATGGACCCGTCCGAATCCCGAGTCGCCTACCCCGCCGAAGGGCAGCGCCGGCACTGCGGCGTAGGAGATGACGCTGTTGATCGCGACCATCCCGCACCGCAACCGGCCGGCGATCTCCGCACCGCGCCGCCCGGAGAAGACCGCGGCGCCCAGCCCGTAGCGCCCGGCGTTGACCCGCGCGACCGCGTCGTCGAGATTCGCGACCCGGTGCAGGGTGACTGTCGGGCCGAAGGTCTCGTCGGTCACCGCGGTGGAGGTGTCCGGGACGTCAGCCAGCACGACCGGCTCCACGTAGGGCGGGCGAACCGATTCGACACCGCCGACCAGGGCGATGCCACCATGAGCCAGCGCGTCGGTGACATGATCGCGAATCACCTCGACCTGGGACGACCTGGTGATCGGACCGAGATCAGCACTCGGCTGCCCGCCGGTCCGCAGCCGCCGCGTCTGGGCAACCACCCGATCAGTGAAGTCCTGAGCGACATCGTCGACGACGTACACCCGCTCCACCCCGGCGCAGGTCTGGCCCGCATTGGCCATGGCGCCCCAGACCGCGGCGTCGGCGGCGGCGGCGAGGTCGGCGTCGCTGTCGACCAGCAGCGCGTCCTTGCCGCCACACTCCAGCACGACCGGGGTGAGCGTTTCGGCGCAGGCCGCCATCACCTTCCTTGCGGTAACCGCCGATCCGGTGAACGCCAACTTGCCCACTCCGGACCGGCACAGCGCCACACCGGTCTCGCCGAAACCGGTGACGACCTGCAGTAGCGGGTGCTCGGGCACGACCCGAGCGAGGATCTCGGCCAGCGCGCGGCCCACTCCGGGGGCCAACTCGCTGGGCTTGAACACCACGGCGTTGCCGGCGGCCAGCGCGTAGCTGATCGACCCCATCGGAGTGTGGGCGGGATAGTTCCACGGTCCGATCACGCCGATCACGCCATAGGGCTGGTACTCCACCGTCGATGCCTCCTGGAGCATCAACAGGCCAGACGCCACCCGACGGCGGCGCAGCACCTTCTCGGCGTGGCGCGCGGCCCAATCCAGGTGGGCGACCACGAGCACGCACTCCAGCCGGGCATCGTCGCGCGGCTTGCCGGTCTCAGCGGTGATCAGCCCGGCCAGCTCATCTATCCGCCGGGTCAGGGCCGAGCGCCAGGACAGCAACCTGCGGCGGCGTTCGGCGAACCCGAGGCCGCCCCACCACGCGGCCGCCTCGCGGGCGCGGGCGACGGCCGCCCGCACCGCAGCCTCGTCATCCAGCTGGTGATAGGCGACGACCTCGCCGGTTCGCGGGTCAATCGACGCGAAGCGGTTCGCGCCGTCGCGGGCCTGCGGCTGGCCGCTGTCCACAGTCTGCGCCATCGCCGTCCTCTCCCCGCCTGGCCTATTACCGAAGAGTACGGGCGGACGCACCGAACGTGCAGATGCATCCGTGGTGGTTCGCGGACGGGAGGAACCAGGTTCGGGTCGGAGGTTCTTCACGCCGCATGCGTGAGCCTCTGCAAATCAGGTCCATAGGAAGCCCGCACCGGTCGTCACTCTTTTCTACAGCTCGCCGCATCACGGGAAATTCCTTTCGTCGGCAGTTCTTGAGAGCCTCCAGATTGTCAGGGGTGGGTGCGACAATGGTGACGTGATAGAGACGCAGCTGAATCCGAGGCAGGCGATGGCCGCTTGTCTCGACCAGTGGCGTCACGCGATCGTCGAGTGCGAGGACGCGGGGTTGCCGGGCCAGGTCCGGGATATCGAGTCGGTGTCGCGGATGGTGTATTCGGTGATGCTGGATGCGGTTGCGGAACTGGAGTCGCGCACTATCGCGACCGCCGCAGGGTTCCGCAACACCAAACAACTCCTTGCCGGAATGTTGAACCTCTCCCCGGCTGAGGCCGGTACCCGAGTCGCGCATGCCGTCCAGCTCGCCGCGCGCCGCACGCTGACCGGTGAGGTGCTGGCCCCGTTGCTGCCCAACACCGCCGCGGCACTGGCCGTCGGCGAGATCGGCCCGGCGCAGGTTCGGGTGATCACCGAGACGATGAACGCGATTCCCGCCTGCGTAAGCGCGGAAGACCGCGACGTGGCCGAAGCCGAACTGGCTCGCCACGCCCGATCCTTCAACTCCACGTCCCTGCACAAGATCGGCCAGCGCATCCTCGCCCACCTCGACCCCGACGGTCCACGGCCCCGCGACGAGCAGGATTCGGCCTCGGCCGCTGGCGAACTGCGGTTCTGGGACCGCAGGGATGGGCGGCTAGGCCTGGAGGGATATTTCGAACCCGAGCACAGTGCCACGTTCCGCTCATTGATCGAACAACTCGCCGCACCGCGGCCCGCCACCGAGAGCGTCCCCGATACCCGCACCGGCCCGCAGCGCAACGCGGACGCGCTGCTGGAAGTTTGCGGGCTGGCCCGCGCCGCCCAAGACTGCCCCACCGCCGCCGGCGAACCACCCCACCTCACCGTGACCATCGACTGGGACGCCCTACGCACCGGCCTCGGCGTCGCGACCCTGGACTACGGGACGCAGATCAGCGCCGCGGAAGCCCGTCGGTGGGCGTGTGACGCCAAAATCATTCCCGTCGTCCTGGGTGGGAAATCCGAACCCCTCGACGTCGGCCGGGCTATGCGAACCGTTCCGCTATCCATCCGTCGCGCGCTCGTCGCCCGGGATCGTGGGTGTGTTTTTCCGGGCTGCGATCGGCCACCGGGAATGTGCCAGGCGCATCATTGCCGGCACTGGATCGATCATGGTGAAACCAGTGTCGAGAATTGCGTCCTGCTGTGCGAAGCCCACCATCGGCACGTGCATCGAACCGGCTGGGAAATCCTCATCCACCCCGGCCACGTCGAATTCATCCCGCCTCCGATCATCGATCCCACCCGCACGCCACTACACAACCCACTCCGCTGCTAACTAACGGTCAGAACAACCGGAGCTCAAGGCTCTCGGTACCACGCAACTCGTCATAGTCGATGGTGACGCAGCGAATCCCACGGTCGGTGGCGAGCGTGTGCGCCTGCGGCTTGATCTGCTGGGCGGCGAACACCCCGCGGACCGGGGCGAGCTGCGGGTCGCGGTTGAGCAGGTTCAGGTACCGGGTGAGCTGCTCCACCCCGTCGATCTCTCCCCGACGCTTGATCTCCACTGCCACTGTCACGCCTTGCGCGTCCCTGCACAACAGGTCGACCGGCCCGATCGCGGTGGGATACTCACGGCGGATCAGGGTGAATCCGGGACCCAGCGTCGCGGTGTGCTCGGCGAGTAGGGCCTGCAAATGAGCTTCGACACCGTCCTTCACCAACCCTGGATCCACTCCCAGCTCGTGACGTGAGTCGTGCACCACCTCGTCAATCTCGATGATCAGCTGCTCGCCGGCCCGGTTGGTGACCGTCCAGCGGCCTGACTGTTCGGCCACAGTGCAGGGCGGACTCATCCAGTTCAACGGCTTGTAGGCGCCGCCGTCGGCGTGCACGCTCACCGATCCGTCCGCCTTGACCAGCAGCAGCCGCAGTGCCATCGGCAGGTGCGCGGTCAGCCGGCCCACGTAGTCCACCTGGCAACGAGCGATCACAAGACGCACGGTGGACCAGCCTAGGTGGCTGGTGTCTTTCG
>QHBY01000027.1 GCA_003244245.1 Pseudonocardiales bacterium | reverse complement strand
GAGCTGGTCGCCTCGCCAACCATCCGCTTGGGCGCGGCGGCGTCTATTCGTCGAGCAGCATCGCGGCGGTGGTGAACGCGGATCCCCAGGACAGCGTCACGCCGGAGCCGCCGTGCCCGTAGGCCTGGGGGCAGCGCGCCGCGCCGACCTGTTCTGCCTCCAGTCGCACCGTCGGCCGGGCTGGGCGAAAGCCGACCTGGTGGTCGCGCACGCTTGCATGGGCCAGGCGCGGCTCGACGTCGATGCAACGCTGCAGGATCTGCTCGGCGATCTGCGGATCCGGTTCTGTCGAGGTGTCCTCGGTGCTCCGCGTCCCGCCGAGCACAACATGATCGGGATACGGCCAGTACGCCGTCCACTCGGGAGTGAAAGGAGCCTCGATGAAGAACTCGTCCAGCCCCGGGTTGTCCACGATGGCGTGCTGGCCGCGGACCGCGGTGAGGGAGTCGTCTCCGGTTAGCTCGGCCGCCCCCAGGCCGGNNGCCCAGGGTTGTCCACGATGACCTGCTGACCTCGGATCGGCGTCAATGACTCGTCGCCGGTCAACGCGGCGGCACCAAGGCCGGCGCAGTTGACGATCAGCGGCGCCTCGGCCGCGAGCTCGGATAACGAGCTGACCGTCCCCAGGTCGATCCGCCCGCCAGCGGCCACCAAGCGTTCGGTGAGGTAACTGAGGTAGACCGGCATCTCGACCAGCGGCAGCGTGGCCCAGAACGCCGCGGCAAAACCCGGCGGCAGCTCCTCGGCCGCGCAGGGCACCATGTCGCCCAGGCCGGGGCCCGGCTCCCGGCTGGCCAACCGGCCGCGGCGGATCGTCACCCCGGTCCCGGCCACCTCCGCCAGCGAGGTGAACTCCGCGATCGAGAGCCGCTCTTGGCGCCCGGCCTCCCCATCGGCGGGGGCTCTGGCAGGGCCGATCATGGCCGAAGCGACCGCGGAGGTCGTCTGGGCCGGCGCGTGCTGGGCACGCACCTCGACTCGCCGCCCGCGCTCGGCCAGACACACAGCGCTGCTCAATCCGATCACGCCAGCACCGATCACCACGACATCCGGTGCAGATCGCGGTGTCATCGGATCATCGTCGCATGGCGGCACGTGCACGCCGACCAATCGCCGAACCGGATCCCCTTTTTCGCCGCCTCAGCTCCGGCCCTCCTGCCAGATACCGATCTCGTTGCCGGCTGGGTCTTTGAACGTGGCCACAGTGAGGTCCCCCTCCGGGTATGGCGCCTTCACCACCGAGCCGCCCTGGGCGTGGATTCGCTCCAGGGTTTCGTCGACGCGTTCGACGTAGATGTAGGGGAGCACTCCGCGATCGGCGGCGATGGGACGGTCGGTCACCCAGGCGCCGATCACGTGTCCGTNNCTGGGGTCGTCCGGGTCGCCTCGCAGGGTCCAGCCGAACACTGCCTTATAGAACTCGGCCGACCGGCGAGACTCGTCGGCTGGGATGTGCAGATATGAGATCCCAGCCACACGGAACACTGGCGAGTCCCCTTCGGCGTCCTCGGTGTCAGGGGTCGGGTCAGTTGATGGTTTGGCTGCGCTCATCGCCAATATCCCTTTCAATTGGTGGCTGTCGCCGTGAAGCACCTCCCTTTCGCGAGATGTTCGCCGCCGCAGGTTCGTCTGAAGCTGCCACAGCCGGCCCCGGGGTGGGCGTCCACCTCAGACTGTCAGGCCGACCAACGTGGGGGGCTAACCTGGCGGTCGTGGCGTACACCACCGCAGAGGCCAGAGGGCAGGTACTCCTCGCTCTTGGGGAGGCGGCCGACCAACTCGCGTTAGCGCTCGCGTGCCTCGCGGAGGCCTTTGAGCAGCTTGATGACAACAGCGCCGAGGAACTCGAAGCCGGGCTCTTTGGACCAGTTCAGGCGGCGTATGGCCGTGCGATGCGTACCTACTCCGAATTCGTCGATCGCCACGGCCTGGCGGACCGGGTGTTCGAACCACGGTCGGCTGGCGTTCGGTCCCAGGGGGCGAAGGTCTTCATCGAACGGGCGATCGAGGCGACCGGGCAGGCAGACCACGGCATCGCTGTGCTGCAGGACTCGATGCTGCCAGTCGAGGCCGGCGATGCGGCGCTGCGAGCCGGTCTCTCTGAGGTCAGAGAGCTCATTGGTGGCCTCCCCATGCAAGGCCGCAAGGTCCTGCGCACCTTGGGACGTTAGCTTCGCCGAGTCGTGAACGACCAGGCTCGCGCCGGCCCATCGAGTCGCCGAGCTTGGAGCACGTCGGTTGACACGTCTGGAGCAGCGGATGAGGATGGGGTCGGATGGAAGCCGCGAGAACCGTTGCTCACGATCCGCAGCCGCAGCAGCCGCAGCCGCAGCCGGAAGCGCCCGCCCCAGGTGTACCGGTCGGGGCCACGACCAATGCGGTCGCCTTGGGTTGGCAGATCGCCGAGCTCTATCAGGCTCCCTTCAGCCGGAGAGAGCGGGCGGATGGAGCGCCGCCCGACCGCCTGCCTGACGCGGATGGCCTGAAGGGCTTCCAGAAGACTGGGCTCGCGATCTGTCGACTCGAGGCGCGTTTGGTCGCACTGCGCCAGGTCATGGCAGCCGCCGGACAGGGCGAACCAGATCTCAAGCCGCTGCGCGACCAATACAAAGAAAACGACCATGGCTCAGCCGGCGGCCGCGCTGCAGTCTATGAGCTGCACGTGGCCATCCTTCAGGCGCTCTCGGCGACCGACTTTCGCCTTGGAATGGCCTACGGACTAGGTCGGGCTCTGGCGGACTCATGTCTGGGGCCCCGTTGCATGCAAGACGTGCGGCGTGAGTTCGGTCACGGCCAGCTCGACACCCTGCGAAGCTCGCTCACGGACCTCGCCACCGCGCTGCCCGACCACAGCGCCAAGGCCGTCTTGCAGTCGCTCACGTCCTGGGAGGCCTGGGCAGCGAACCTGCCGAGCTTTGAAGAGGGCAGCGAGGCCTCGGAGGTCGAGCTCCGGGTCATCCTTGTCACGCTGGAGCGACAAGGCGCCTTGTGGCGCTCGGTGCTGACCGGTGAGAAGTTCGGCCGCGATCTGCTCACGGACGATGACTACGTACAAGCTGGGCGCGCGCTTGCTTCCAGGACACGCAGCATTGCGTTGAATCTCCTGAAGCACATTGGCCTCCTTCCGCTCGCCGTTGTGGTTGCAGCCATCGCCCTCGCCGTTGTGCTCATCCCGGGCAACGTCCCGCAGCTCGCCACCATCGCCGGCTCGGTCGCGGCCGCCCTGGGTTTTACGTGGAAGGCGATCACCGATGCCCTCAAGAAGGCCGCCACGAGGCTCGAACGACCGCTGTGGGGGGCGGAGCTCGACGCCGCGGTCGCCGTCGCCGTCACCTACCTGCCGGCTGTCGGCCCACCGGCCCCGGACATCCAGCTACTCGACAAGAGCCCGTTCTTCCTGCGCGTTCTGCACGTCACCGGCGAGGCGACCGATGGTCAAGGCGCGACCAGGGAAGAGCTGACCAGCGCGCTGACGGCGACCTTCGACCGAAACCGCCGCGAAGGCTCAGCCGGCGACAAATGGGCGCTTCGCGTCCGTCGGTTGCGCGGAGCCAGGCCCGACGGCGACGCAATCACCTACTGGCTGGCATGGGCGAAGGCGGCCGGCTACGTCGTCGCCCTCGACGATACCCACTACGACCTCTCTGCCGAAGGCGAGCGCCTCGCTCAGATCCCCCGCGGCCAAGCAGGTATGGCCCGCGCCGCGCTTACGGCCGCCAGGCCCGCCGCAGTCGTCAGCGCCCCGCGACCCGAGGCCACACGCTCCCGTCGGCCGCCGGCGCCACCGGGGCAGCATAGAGCAGCGATTCCGACGCCAGGGTCGCACACGACTACAGGTGCCAGAGCCTCCTGCCGATATGCAGCGCATGCGCCTGAGGGGCCGAATGTGCTGACGCGCCTAAGGACCAAACTGCTCGATGTCCATGCTTCAGGCGCGGTGGCTCGGCGTCCG
>QHBY01000026.1 GCA_003244245.1 Pseudonocardiales bacterium | reverse complement strand
GCGATCGCGATGCGCTGGCGCTCTCCCCCGGAGAGCTTCAGCCCACGCTCGCCGACTACGGTCTCGTATCCGTTCGGAAGCGCTGAGATGAACTGGTGTGCGCGCGCGGCGTGGGCGGCTGCGTGCAACGCCTCGGTGTCCGCCTCCGGGCGGCCGAGCAGCAGATTGTCGCGGACCGAGCCGTGAAACAGGTACGTGTCCTGTGCAACCACGCCCACGAGTTCGCGCAGCTCGGCGAGCGGCAGCTCGCGCGCGTCGCGCCCACCGACGAGGATCCGGCCTCCTTCCAGCTNNCGATCGTCGTCTTGCCGGCACCGGAGCGTCCGACCACCGCCACCCGCTCGCCGGGCGCGACGCTCAGCGAGAAGTCGTTGAGCGCGCGCTCCGTGCGCTCGTTGTAGGTGAAGGTCACCTCCACGAACTCCAGACCCGGTGGGCTCTGAAGCGCGGTCGACTCAGCGGGGGCGCTGGGCGGTTGCACCACAACCTCAGGCTGTGTGTCGAGGAGCTCGAAGATGCTGCGGCTGGCGGGCACCGCCTGGTAGCCAGCGTGATAGGCCTCCTCGAGGTCGCGCAGCGGCCGAAAGCATTCGCGTGTCAACAGCAGGATCGTGAACAGATCCGCGTTTGTGAGCATGCCGTCCGCGCGGTGCAGCGCGGCGATGCCCACCGCGGCTGCGGTGCCGATCGGGATCGCCAGCTCGCGAACGCCGGCCGATGCGCACCAGGCGATCATCATCCGGACCGAGTCGCGGCAGAACGCGTCAGCGCGCGCGTGCAGCTCGGCGCCGCGCCGGCGGCTGACATTGAACGCCTTCAGCGTGGCCATCCCCTGCACCGCGTCGAGGTTCTCAGCGTACAGGCCACGATAGGCATTCCTCCACGCGTCCGAGCGGTCCTTCAAGAGGCGGGACGACTTCCACGACGCAAGTGGCGCGACCAGCGCGCAGGCGAAGATGACCGTCGCCACGAGCGGGTCGAGCACGACCATGAGCGCGGTCACGGCAATCGCTGCGAGCACGGACGCGGTCGCCTGCGGTAGGAAGCGGCCGACAAGCGGATCGAGCAGCTCGACGGCGTCCACCGTCGTGGACTGCACGCTGCCGGTGCGCGTACGCTGCAGCGATCCCGGACCGAGGTCGAGCAGCTTGACAGTCAAGCGCTCGCGCACTGCCTCCTTGACGACGCCGGACACCTCGAGCGCCCTTGCCTCGCGCGTGGCCAGCAGGACCGCCCGCGCCAGCTGCAGCCCTACGATGCCGGCGACGTCCGGCAGGACGGATCCCACGTTGCCACCCCCGAAGACCTCGGCGAGCACTCGGGCGATCAGGACGCTCTGGCCGACGTACGTCGCGGTCACGCATAGACCGAGGACTACGAGTCCGACGACGCCATAACGCACGCCGGGAGCGAGCGCCAGTAGGCGGGAGGTCAGCGACCGCATGCGGAGCCCGTCTCAGCCGAATCACCGGAACGCGGGCCCTGCTCTGTCCACTCCCGGCGCAGCACGGCGTTGATCTCCGTCGTGGTGGCCGGCACTTCAAGGGTCTCTCCGATACCTGGAGCCACTGTCGGCAGCAGGTCGCCGCCCTCTTGAGCCGCCGTGAGCTTCAGGGCGCGCTCACGAAGTTGCGCGACGACTGGGTCTCCGAGCTCGAAGCCCTCGGCGGCGAGCCAGTCATCGTCGTACACGGAGTCCAGATAGCGATCTCCACCGTCGCTGAGCACGCACACCACCGTCGACCCCTGACCACCTTCGATCGCATAGCGCAATGCGGTGATGATCGCGGCGCCCGACGATGCGCCGGCGAGAACACCCTCGCACCGGGCTAGCACGCGGCAGGCGTAGAAGCAGTCCTCGCCCGAGATCTTGTACGCGGCGTCGATCAGGTCGAGATCGAGATTTGCCGGGGTCCACCCGAGGCCGAGCCCGGGGATCAAGTAGGGCGCTGAGGGCCCCCCGAAGATCGCCGATCCCTCTGCGTCCACTCCGATGATCGACACGTGGGGCGCGCGTTCGCGCAGGTAGCGTGAGAGGCCCCCGAGCTGACCTCCGGTGCTCGCCGTTCCCACCAGGACGTCGAGACGCTGGCCGCATTCGGCGAGCAGCTCCGGTCCGGTGCTGCGGTAGTGCGCGTGGCTGTTGAGCAGGTTGAAGACCTGATCGGGACGAAAGGCTCCGTCGATGTCGTGAGCGAGTTGGTTGGCCAGCACGATGCGGGTCTTGAGGAAGCTCCCCGTGTCGTCGGGCTCGTCCACGACGATGGTCTCCGCGCCAAAGGCGTTGAGGACGTTGAGGTTGGCTCTCGTCGTCTTAGGATCGACGAGCACGATGACGCGGTAACCGCGCGCCGCCCCGATCATCGCCAGTGAGATCCCGAAGTTGCCGCTCGAGGACTCGATCATCGTTCCTCCCGGACGCAGCAGGCCCAGCCGCTCCGCCGCATCGACGATGTGAAGCGCGGGGCGGTCCTTGATGCTTCCGCCGGGGTTCGAACGCTCCCATTTGACGAGCAACTTGCCGTCACTCGGCCCAACGACATTCTGCAGCGCAAACAGCGGCGTCGAGCCGATGCAGTCGGTGATCCTGACTTCAGAAATCGCCTGCCATGCACGCCCGGGTTCGGGGCCGGGGGTCCTCGCCGCCGATCGGTAGCGATAGAGCGTCGTCGCATCGGCGCTGAAGTGCGAGAACGGGAACGGCTCGGCCGACACCGCGGTCACGCCGGCCTCACCGAGGAATCGGGGCACGATCGCGCTGCCGGTCTGCGCGTAGACGACGAGTGGGATCTTGCCCTCGCGACACGTCCGCAGCAGGCGGTCGAAGCTCCATTGCTCAGCGTCATCCCGGTCGCAACGACGGCGTCGGCGTCGCTCAGAACCTTCGTCATGTCGTGGGCCACGGGCTCACCCCAGCGGGTCGTGCTGAGGTTGAAGTCGCACGGAAGGCAGACTCCACCCTGTGCGTGGATG
>QHBY01000025.1:3363-5835 GCA_003244245.1 Pseudonocardiales bacterium | reverse complement strand
GTACGGACCGCAGGACAATTCGCTGATATGCGCAGTTCTGGTTGATGAAGTATCCTGAGGTTGTAGCACACATTCAGCGACGCGAGGTCCCCAAATCCCCTCTTGAGATGTGGCGATCGGAGAAGACGGGCTTGGCCGAGCGGTGCGACACGCTGCCCTGGACCCCGGCGGCACACTGACACAGTGGTGCGCCGACGGGAGAAACCGTGGAACATACGGCTGAGCAGACAATCACTATTCTGCGGGGTGGCGCCGGGTATGTCCGCGTGATCCTGCGGGGTCACACCGATCACCACGTCGCCCAGCGACTCCGGACGCAACTCGGTGCGGTCCTCGACGCCGGTGCGCGGTATCTGACCGTAGATCTCTCCGATCTCACCTGCTGCGATGAAATTGTGCTCGACGTTCTCGACTGGGCAGCCCGTCGAGCATCCTCGCAGCAGGGTTGGCTCGCGTTGACCGGTGGTCATCGCCACTTCCGCTTCGCCGCACGATGACATCGGCAGGAGATCAAGCGAAAAGATTGTTTGGTGCTCGACAAGTTGCAGAGGGAGCGCGCCGGGTCAATGCGCGGCGGCCGGTGGTGCTCGTGATCACCGGTGGCAGCGCAGCGGGCAAGACCACGCTGACCGAGGATTGGTGACGACGCGTGACGGTCAAGTCCCAGGAGTGGTGTTCCGCGGTTGGCGCGTGATCCTTCTGTAGTTGTCAGGCGGTGAGCGCCGGGGTGGGGCTGGTCGGCACCTCCTCAGTGGCCGCGGTGGGGTCGGGACGAGGTTGAGGCGGCCCTTGGCCAGGACATCGAGACCGAGGTAGCGCCGGCCTTCGATCCACTCGTCGTGTTGCTCGGCGAGGACGGCGCCGACGAGGCGGATCAGGGCGTCGCGGTCGGGGAAGATCCCGACGACGGCCGGCTCGTCGGAGGACGGCGATGGCGAGAATGCGCAGCGATGCCATGATCCGTGGGCCAGAGCCGGTACGGACGCGGCGCCACCGGCCCAGTACCCAACCATCTCGCGAGCGTCACCACCCAACCACGCCCGCTTGAGAGGGTGTCGAGAACAACCGAACTTGTACGGTTGTGCAATTTATGATGAAGCGGGTGACTCGCTGAGGCAGGTGCGGAGCTCACAGGCCGCACTGCCTTGGCGCACTTGACAGACTGCCCGTGTGCTGGCCATGCCAGCGCACAACAGCCCGATCGGTCATCACGACTGCAGGAATCGACGAGCCGCGCTCGGCCGAGTTGAGGGCTGGCAGATCGTCGAAGACAGCAACGGCCACGGGGCGACGACGGGTGTCAGCTGATGCAGGATCACCGGCCGCGTCTCTCGCTGCGGTGATTCGCCGGGTGGTCGTGCTGGCGCTCAGTATGGTCGCGAAGAGGTGGCCAATGAGGGTGTTTCGGCTGGTGGCAGGCCTGCATGCGGGTCGGTTCGCGTAATCCGATAAGCTACCTTATGACAAATCGATCGTCTCAGCGCCGCTGACCTAGGATGCTGCGGTCCGCTCCCCGGCCAGCAGCCGACACCACACACCGTCCACGACGACCAGCCCGAGGCAGCGGGGATGCACGCAACGCCCGGTGCGCCGGTGGGCATCGAATAGGACGTCGTCATCGAGGTGACGTGGCACACCCGGCAATGCGCCCAAACCGTCCCACGCCACGACGCCTCGCACCCTGCGCAGGTGGTGAGGTTGGTGGCGGGATCATTCCGAGGCATCAACTCAGTAAAGCAGCGGCCAGCGGTCGTACCGGCATCGACACGACCAGACCGGTGTCGCAGGGCGCAGTGCGGGCGCGTGAGGGCTCTGCCACCCGGAGACCGCGAGTGTGGCTGTGACAGCGTTGGTCGGGGCCACCGTGCTCGGGCGATACGAGAAGGTCATCCGGAACTGATCCGGTGAAAGGACTGGTCACAGCATGCGCGCGTTGCGGGTTCACGAATTGACTGGCCCTGATGGGCTCCGGCTCGATGACGTGGGTGTGCCCGCGGCGCCGGCGGGCGCAGCGGTACGAGTCGCCGTGCACGCCGCAGGCGTCGGGTTCGTTGACACGTTGCTCGCGCGCGGGCGCTATCAAGTCACGCCCGACCTTCCGTTCGCGCCGGGGCTGGAGATCTCCGGCGTTGTCGATGATGCGCCCGAGGGCTGCGGGTTCGCAGCGGGTCAGCGAGTCATCGGCCACGTCATGCCTGGCGCCTTCGCCGAGGTCGCTTGGGTCTCGCCGGCACTTCTGGCCCCGCTGCCCGAGTGCTTGTCCTACGTCGAGGGCGCCGCGATTGTGGTCAACCACCACACCGCCCTCGTGGCACTAATCCGACGAGCCCAACTACGCGCGGGCGAACGCGTGCTCGTTCACGGCGCCGGCGGCGGCCTCGGCAGCGCAATGGTCCAGATCGCCACCGCGCTGGGCGCGGAAGTCCTGGCGGTCGCCGGCTCACCAGGCCGCCGCGACCTGGCCCGTGACGC
>QHBY01000025.1:0-3343 GCA_003244245.1 Pseudonocardiales bacterium | reverse complement strand
GCGCCGACGTCATCGTCGATCCCATCGGTGGCCAGGTGTTCGAGCAAAGCCTGCGGTGCCTGGCACCCGAGGGACGACTGATCACCGTCGGATTCACCTCCGGCGCCATCCCCCAAGCCCCTGCCAACCGACTACTGCTACGCAACGCCGGCGTCCTGGGAGCCGCATGGCGCGAGTTGATCGACCACGACCACACGCTGTTCGCTCGGACCGCCGAGCACCTGGCCAACCTCATCCACGCCGGTCTACGCCCGCTCGTCACAGGGCAATTCGATCTCGCCGACGGGGCCACCGCGCTCCGCGCGATCGAGGAACGGACAGTAGCGGGCAAAGTGGTACTCACAACGGTCTAAGCGAACGGGACAACCCAAGCTGTCAGCCGTGCCTGGACCCGGATCCCCGCCGCCGATTGGTCTGCGACAAAGCCGCCGAATGCATCCAGTCGCCCCATCCACGAACACTCCACCTAGTGAGGCTGCGCCTCGGACCGCCAAGTCTGTGGGCACGCCACATGGTCCCTGCGGCTTCCTGAGCGCAAGCTCCCGCAGGGACTCCCGGTCTGGGGTGGCCGACCGTCGCCATCCGCTGCGCCGAATCGGGCGACCTAAGCCTAAGTCGCCGTCGTTGTGCCACCCATCGTGGCTGGTCAGGCGGTCGAAACGCCTGTGTGGGAGCGGACGAGTAGGACGTTACGCCCTCTTGAGAACTTGGCTCAAGTGTCAAAGTTCTAGGGACCAAGGATCCCTACATCCCGTCCGAGACTGCGCTCGGAAGGGATGGCCCCTGACGGGGCAGTTCCGGTTACGGGCGCGCTTAACCAGCCTACCGTCGCTGGCCAGGTAGGCGCACAGCTCTCACCTGACCCGCGCATTGTTGCGTTTACGCAGGTAGACGGCGCGGGCCGATCAGGTCCAACGGTCGCCTCTCCGATGGGTCGCCCTATGGTCTCCGCTGGAGACGAGGTCTCTGCGTCCCTTTTGACTGGATGTGCGACAGCCGGCGATGTTTGGTTGTACCGGCGAGCCGGCTGTCTCCCTCAGCTACGGAGGGGTTCAGCTCCGAGCGTGGCACACGGGCACGACATCGACAACTTTTTGTCGATCGGAACGTCCCAAGCGCCTTGGCGCCCGTAGTGAGCGCCGTGCAGACTGTCGGTTACCCGGTAAGGGGGTTTTGTCGTGGACGTCTTGATCGGCGGCGCAGGCCTCGGCGGGCTGTCCGCGGCGTTGAGCCTGCACGCGGCGGGCATCGAGGTACGGGTCGTCGACGCGGCTCGCGAGCTCAGGATGCTCGGCGTCGGCATCAACATCCTCCCGCACGCCACCCGCGAGCTCGTTGAGTTGGGGTTAGCCGACGAACTGGTGGCGACCGGCATCCCAACCACGGAGCTGATCTATCATGACCGCTTCGGTAGCCGGATCTGTGGTGAGCCCCGGGGCCTGGCTGCCGGCTACCGCTGGCCGCAATACTCGATCCATCGAGGCGAGCTGCAGCTGATGTTGCTGCACGCCGTGCGGCGGCGCCTCGGTGCCGACGCGGTCCGGACCGGGCTGGCCGTTGAGGCCTTCGAGTGCAGCGATGCTCGGGTGTCGGTCGAGTTGCGGGACCGGCGGACCGGTCGTCTCGTGGTCGAGTCGGCCGACGTGCTGGTCGGCGCCGATGGCATCAACTCCGCGGTGCGCGGGCAACTGCACCCCGACGAGGGACCGGCGATCTGGAACGGCATCCATCTGTGGCGGGGAGTGACCGAAACCGAGCCGTTCCTCGACGGCCGCACCATGATCCTGTCCGGCGCCGATCCCGTGGTGGTGGCCTACCCGGTTTCCAGGTCCGCAGAGCAGCGCGGCCGGTCTGTGGTGAACTGGGGGGTCGGAGCGCGGCTAGGCCGGCCGACACACGCCCCGCTTGGGGACTGGCACTACCTGGGCGGGTTGAACGACGTGCTGCCGCACGTGGCCGACCGATGCTTTGACTGGCTCGACGTGCCGGCACTGGTCCGCGCCACGCCGACGATCTGGGAATACCCGATGGTGGACCGCAATCCGCTGCCGCACTGGGGAACGGGTCGGGTCAGCCTGCTCGGCGACGCGGCGCATCCGATGTACCCCTTTGGCTCCAACGGAGGTACCCAGGCGATCATCGACGGGCGCGTGCTGGCCTGGGAACTGGCCCACGCCGACGATCCGGTGGCCGGGCTGGCCGCCTACCAGGACGCTCGCCGGGAACGGATGAACGCACTCGTATTGGCTAACCGGCGGGGTGGTCCCGAGCGGGTGCTGCACCTGGTCGAGCAACGAGCACCGAACGGCTTCACCAGAATCGAAGATGTGATGACCAACGACGAGCTCGACTCGATCGCCCTGCGATACCGCAGGACCGCCGGGTTCGACGCCGACACGCTGAACACTGCGCCATCCTGGAACGTCGTCAAAGATTGATGTCCTTCTCCCCCGATTCGGGCCCACCGACCCAGCAGCACGGGTGTCTCAGATTCCTTCGGCTACTGCGACGCTTGGTGAACTCCTGCCGCCTCAGGGGGTTCGGCTGGTGATCGATGCTCACCGAATCGCTCGCGGAAATCGCCAAGCTCGGCAGAGGAGTGCCACTCGACCAGAGCGAGCATCTCGGTCAGGAGCGCCTCGGCGTTCACGATCCGGTCCAGCTCCGAGCCCTGCCAAAGGCTGGCAAGTCGCGCGCCCAGATCATCAGGTGCGATGTCGAGGCCGGTGAGGAGATGGCGCTGCCACTTGGCGACTCGGTGCGGCTCGTACACCCGGTTGAGAGCAAGCACGGTGGAGAAGATCGCCTGCTCGATACGAGACAGCAGCGCATGAACGGCTATGCCGTCGCCACGATCGAGCAAGGCATGTCTTGCCGACCAGCCAGCCAGAGTGCCCGCTGTGAGCGACCGCTCGATCATGACGTCGACCAGCTGGTCGGGGTACTGCTCGGCACGGGCGCGCCACGTCCTGACCAGCTCCGCGCCCCGCAATGGCTGGCAGCGCTGGATAGCCGCCAGACGCATGTGCTTGACCGGATCCGGGTCGGCTTGATCCACCACCGCGTCGAGGAAGCCTGCGACCGTGGCGACTGTGAAGTTGCTCCCCGTCACCGTCAGCGGCCCAACACGGTAGTCCTCGCTCCACTCCCGGTCGTCCCAGTCGTCCCAGTCGTAGTCCCAGAACTCCGTCACGACGCCGCCGGCACGGCCGATGGGCTCGCGACGGTCGGCGTCGCTCGGCGACTCCAGCCAGTAGCAGTCCACCTCGAGGTCCGACCAGCGGTCGGCCAAGCCGGCGCCCACCGAACCGGCGACGGTCAGCGCCGCCACATTGCCGCTGCC
>QHBY01000024.1 GCA_003244245.1 Pseudonocardiales bacterium | reverse complement strand
CTTCATCACACTCCACCTACCGTCGATGCCCGAGACCGAGAAGATCGTCGACGCATCCAAGCTGGAGCTGATGAAGCCGACTGCGTTTCTGATCAACACGGCGCGCGGCGATCTGGTCGACGAGGACGCCCTCTACACCGCGGTCGAGTCCGGTCAGATCGCCGGAGCTGGCATCGACGCCTGGACGACCGAGCCAATGACCGATCCGCGGTGGGCCGAGTTGGAGAACGTAGTCCTGACCCCGCACAGCGGGCCCAACACCGAAGGCGTCCGCAAGGCCAGCGGTGAGATGGCAGTGGAGATCGTGCTCAAGACGCTGCGCGACGAGCAGCCAGAGCAGCTCCTGAACCCCGAGACCTGGGAAGGACGACGGCAATAAGGCCCGCCGCCGAGACGCACCGGTTGCCGGCGGAGCGCATGCACGACCCGGCCGAGCCGGAGCCATCATGATCGGCGTTGTCGGTATGGGCTACGTGGGCCTACCGCTGGCGCTCGCTTTCGTCGAGGCTGGACAGACCGTGGTGGGCGTTGACATCGACGCCGATCGCGTGGCGGCGTTGAACGCTGGAGAGTCGCATATCGAAGATGTGCCATCTGAGCTGCTGACGGGTCTCGGCGATCGCTTTCGGTCCAGCGTCCGATATGAGGACCTGGCGGGCGCGGACGCGATCCTGATCTGCGTGCCGACACCGCTCAGCCGCAACCGCGAACCGGACTTGGGGCAGGTGATCGCTGCGGCGCGCGCCTTGGCGGTGGTGCTGCGCCGCGGTCAGCTCGTCGTGTTGGAGTCCACGACCTATCCAGGCACGACGCGAGAGTGCCTGCTGCCGCTGCTGGAGGAGTCGGGGATGAATGCTGGCCGCGACTTTCATCTGGCGTTCTCTCCTGAGCGGGTGGACCCCGGGAGCCGCCGCTGGACGCTCGCGAACACGCCGAGGGTCGTGGGTGGGCTGACAGACGCGTGCGGCGAGTGTGCGGAGGAGCTCTATCGGACGATCTGCGAGCGGGTGGTGCGCGTCTCCAGTCCCGAGGCTGCGGAGCTCTCCAAGCTGCTCGAGAACATCTTTCGCTCGGTGAACATCGCTCTGGTAAACGAGCTCGCGGTACTAGCCGATCGAATGGGAATCGATCTATGGGAGGTCATTGACGCGTCCGCCACGAAGCCATTCGGATTCATGCGCTTCGATCCCGGTCCCGGCATGGGCGGCCATTGCCTGCCGGTGGACCCCTTCTATCTCTCCTGGCGAGCGCGCGAGTTCGACTTCGTTCCGGAGTTCATCGAGCTGGCGGGCAAGGTCAACCAGCAGATGCCCTACCACTGCGTGGGGCGCGTACAGCGCGCGCTCAGCGATGCGGGCAAGCCGTTGCGTGGAGCGAAGGTCGTGATCTTGGGAGCGGCATACAAGCCCGGCGTGGCCGATACGCGGGAGTCGCCTGCGCTCAAGATCATCACGCTGCTGTCCGAGCGTCGGGCGCGAGTCTGCTACCACGATGTGCATGTGCCCGAGCTAGTGCAGCTTGGCCTTCGAAGCACGCCACTGGACCAAGCGCTCGCCGGGGCGGACGCGGTGGTCATCGTCACCGCCCATTCGGAGATCGACTACGTGGCGATCGCAGGCGAAGCGCCGCTGGTGATCGACCTACGGGGCGTCACACGCGAGGTTGTGTCCTCCAGCGTCGTCCGGCTCTGAGCGCCGCGTCGGGCACAAGCCTGTCAAGCCCCAACAGATTCGTCGAGTATGGCCCCGAGGGCCGTAGCCAAAGGACGTCTCGAGGGCAGCGGCATCCAGCACGGGGCGGGCTCACGCACCGCGCTCGCAATGGCGGAGGAAGGTGCGCACCGCAGCCACACGGCGATGGACCTGTCGCTCGTGGGTCAGGCCCAGCTGAGGAAGATCGCGCTTACCGAGCAGGTCGTCCTCGTCACCGGCCGCAACTTCGACCGGGTGCAGGACGCGGCCACGCACTGGCCAGGCGACAGCGATGCTCGCGCTCGGCTGCGCCAGCCTCCGAGTAGCTGGTCGCAGCGGCCCGCTAGCCTGGCAATCAGCCATGTTCGACAGCCTGTCCGAAAAGCTCCAGGAGACCCTCGCCGACGTCCGCCAGCGCGGCGCGTTGACCGAGGAGGACATCAACCGGGCAATGCGCGAGATCCGCCTCGCCCTGCTCGAGGCCGACGTCAACTT
>QHBY01000023.1:29577-49673 GCA_003244245.1 Pseudonocardiales bacterium | reverse complement strand
AGCAGGTCCACTCCCTCGTCGCCGAGCCTGGAGAACCCGGCGAGGTCGGTGAGCCGCCCATCCAGTGGTAGCTGGTCGAGCTTGACGTCGCCGGTGTGCAGCACGAGTCCGGCCGGGGTGCGGATGGCCACCGCCAGCGCGTCGGGAATGGAGTGGTTCACCGCGAAGAATTCGCAGTCGAATGGCCCACAGCGATGCCGACCACCCTCGGCGACCTGCACCAGCTGGGGTTTCTGACGGTGCTCGCGGCACTTCTCCCGAACCAGCGCGAGGGTGAACTCAGAACCCACCACCGGCAGGTCGGGCCGCAACTTGAGCAGGAACGGCACGGCACCGATGTGGTCTTCGTGCCCGTGGGTGAGCACCAACGCCTCGACGTCATCCAGCCGGTACTCGATCGCCCGAAAGTCCGGCAAGATCAGATCGACGCCGGGAGCGTCGTCCTCGGGGAACAACACCCCGCAGTCCACTACGAGCAGCCGGTCGGCGTGCTCGAAGACAGTCATGTTGCGGCCGATCTCGCCGATGCCGCCCAGGGCGACCACCCGCAGGCCACCGTCGGGCAACGGCGGTGGTGCTGTGGTGGGCACGCCCGGCACGGGCAGCGGGGTTCCGGTCGGGACAGCGCTCATGTGAGTACTCCGGCCTCGGCCAGCGCTGAGGCGATCGCGGTGACTTGGTCATGGTCGGCGGCGACCTGTGGCAACCGCGGGTCACCGACGTCTAGCCCGGTGAGCCGCAGGGCCGCCTTCCCGAAGGTCACGCCGCCCGCCATGGAGAAGGCCCGAATCAAGCCGAGGGTGGAAACGTGCACCTCCCGTGCCGTGCGTAGCTCGCCGGCGTCGAATGCTGTGATCATGGTCCGCAGCCGATCGGGTACGACATTGCCGATGACGCTGGCGAACCCCACCGCACCCACCGACAGCCACGGCAGGTTGAGCGCGTCGTCTCCGCAGTAGTAAGCCAGCTCGGTGCCGGCGATGATCTCCGCGCCGAGGGCGAGGTCTCCCCTGGCGTCCTTGACCGCGACGATCCGGGGATGCTGCGCCAACCGGTAGAGACTCTCCCTCGCGATCGGCACCACTGAGCGTGGCGGAATGTCATAGAGCATCACCGGCAGGTCGGTAGCATCGGCGACCGCGGTGAAGTGCGCGATGAGCCCGGCCTGCGGCGGCCGGGAGTAGTACGGGGTCACCACCAGCAGGCCGTGCGCACCGGCGTGTGCCGACTGCCGGGCCAGCTCGACGCTGTGCGCGGTGTCATAGGTACCGGCACCGGCCACCACGGCGGCCCGGTCCCCGACTGCCTGCACCACGGCCCGCACCAGGTCTGCCTTCTCCGCGTCGGTCGTGGTTGGCGACTCACCGGTGGTGCCGTTGACCACCAGCCCATCGCAACCCCGCTCCACCAGCTGGTGGGCGAGCTTGCCCGCGGTGTCCAGATCAAGCTCGCCGTCGGCGGCGAACGGCGTAACCATGGCGGTGAGCACCCGACCGAAGGGTCGGCCGGACGCAGATGTCGGCGCTGTACTCATATGTCGACGCTACCGTTGCCCGTCAGCACACCGATGGGGACTCCTCGCCGGTGGCGACTAGAACCCCCGCTGGCTGTCCTGGAGCTGCTGGACGTCCATCGGGTCACCTTCAACGTCGACCATCGCCTCAGCACGACCGTAGGCATGCAAAGTCAGCTCCTCAGGCGGACCGACCACGGTAACGCTTCGACGACCACTCCGTGCGACGCGCTCCGTGCCGTCCGAGCCGCCGTCTGAGCCGTTGTCTGAGCCGCTGTTTGGGCGGCTATCTGAACGACGCAGCACGACACCGACCGGCGAGCGCCGGTAGCACAGCCGGGCGAGCCGGGACAGCACCGCCCACAGCGCCTCGGCACGAAGCGGGTCTGCTGGCCGCCGTTCCCACCCCCGCCCGACCCGCCGCACGTCCTCATGATGAACGAAGAACTCGATCCCGTTGATCTTCTCACCCAACGGTCCCAGCCGCATCAACGACCACCACGGCGGCCCAGTGCGGACCAGCGCAACGAGCTCTGGCCATGGCTTCTCAGCGGTGCTGCGCTGCACCCGAGCCGCCAGCGGAGCCAACGGCGGTATAAAAATGCCCGCCGCAGCTGCCGGTCGCCCTTCCCTGACCACCAAATGCGCCGCCAGGTCGCGGGTCGTCCACCCCTCGCAGAGCGTCGCGGCGTCCGGGCCCAGCTGATCCATCAGAT
Source organism: Pseudonocardiales bacterium (assembly GCA_003244245.1). Lineage (GTDB taxonomy): Bacteria > Actinomycetota > Actinomycetes > Mycobacteriales > Pseudonocardiaceae. The sequence goes on along the minus strand of QHBY01000023.1, from coordinate 47,444 downwards.
TGCACAGCTCGTGCCGCTCGACGGCGGCGAGGGTCTCGTCCCCCACGCCTGACATCACCCTTCTCGGTCGGGCCCGGCCGAGGTGAGCTCGACCTGCAAGAGCACCCGCTGGTCACGCTCCATCGCCGCCCTGTAGTCGTCCCAGTCCGGGTGTTCACCGGACACCCTCCGGTAGTAGTCCACCAGTCCTTCCATCGCCTCGGGTAGCTCGACTATCCGCACGGAACCACCGACCTGGATCCAGCGGCCATAGAACCCATCAGACAGCATGCACAGCCACGCTCGGGGATCCCGACGTAAATTACGCACCTTGAACGCAGTCCTGCGGGTACTCACCACCACCCGGCCCGCGGCGTCGACCGTTGCCGCCACCGGGGACATCTGTGGCGTGCCGTCGCGGCGCAGGGTGGTGAGCACCGCGTGGTGCTGCTCGGCGACAATGGCCCGTGCCTGGTCGAGGTCCATGACCGCACGCTACTCAACCCTCTGACACGAACGGGCTGGAGGCGATCTCGGTGCCGTCTGGCAGGACACCGATCTCGAAGTCGCCGAAGGCGTTGGGCGCCGCCTTGTGCAGCTGGCGCAGGCACTCCACGGCCAGCGCGCGGATCTCGACGTCAGCGTGTTCGGTGGCTCGCATCGCGATGAAGTGCCGCCAGGCCCGGTAGTTGCCGGTGACCACGATGCGGGTCTCCGTGGCATTGGGCAGCACCGCGCGAGCCGCCTGGCGCGCCTGCTTGCGACGCAGCGTGGCGTTCGGCTCATCGGCGAAGCGCTCTTCCAAACCCGCGAGGAGGTGGTTGTAGGCCTGCTGGCTGGCCTGGGCCGCGGCATGAAACCGTTGGTGCAGATCGGGATCATTGGCGATGACCTCCGGCTCGACCATCGCGGCGGTCCGCTCGGGAACGTAGCGCTGGGACAGCTGCGAGTAGGAGAAGTGCCGGTGCCGGATCAGCTCATGGGTCAATGATCGCGACACGCCCGTGAGGTAGAAGCTCACCGTTCCATGTTCGAGCACTGACAGGTGACCGACCTCGAGGATATGTCTGAGGTAACCGGAGTTGGTAGCGGTCACCGGGTTGGGCTTGCGCCACGACTGGTAGCAGGCCCGACCGGCGAACTCGGCGAGCGCTTGCCCGCCGTCGGCATCGGTGGCCCACGGCACATCGGCGGGCGGGAAGAACTCGGTCTTGCCGACGAGCTGGACCCGCAACGCCACGGTGCTCACCGGTGTGCCATCCACTTCCGTGCCATCCATTGCGGTGCCACCCACCTCAGCTTGGCTCACTGTGCACTCCTCTCAGACGGCCCCGCTTCCGAGCGTCCGCAGCGTACTGGACAGCGATGACGTCTTGACTGATGTCATCGATGACGCCATGATGACATCATGGATCTCACCCCGTACATCTCACAGCTGCGCGAAGACCTCACGGCCGCGGCGTCGGCGGGCGACGAGCAGACCCGCCACACCGCAGCCGTACTGGGCGCTGCGCTAGGCCCTGCGGCCCGCTTGGCCATCATGAATGCGCTGTCCGACCTCGCCGCGGAGGTCACCGCGGCGCTGGATGACCGGGTGGTGGAGGTGCGGCTGGACGGCCGCGATGTGCGGATCGCGGTGAGCGCTCCATCCGACAACGGCTCGAGCGCTACCGGAATCCATCCCAGCGACCCACGAGCGGATGGTTCGCCGCCGTCCTCCGACCCCGGCCCAACCCCCTTCGGCGACGCCAGCGGTGACATCCGTCGGATGACCTTGCGGCTGTTCGACCAGGTCAAAGGCCAGGCTGAGCGTGCCGCCGCTGAGCAGGGCGTGTCCCTGAACACCTGGGTCTCCCAAGCCGTTGCGGGCGCCTTGCGCGGTGAGCCGTGGAATGAGCCGCGCCGGGGCCCGGACGATCGCCGTGGCCGCAATCGAATCCAAGGCTGGGTCCAAGGCTGAACAGCCTCCCAGGTTGGCCAATCTCGTTGAGGAGAACTCGTGGAACACGACGACACCGACGCACCGGTTGTTCGGCAGCAGGACTTCGAATACCAAGGACCAATCGACATCTCGGTCGAGCTCGATAGCGGACGGCTGGACATCACACTGGTGGACGGCCCGGAAGAAGGCACCACGGGCCCTGGGGTAGCCGTGCATATCCGCCCCGACCCGACCAGCCAGCCGCCATGGACTGTAGGGATCGGCGGCCTGCTGACCTGGCTGGGCGAGCAGACCGGGGCGATCCCCCCGAGCGCGATAGCAGCCGAGGCGGTGCGGCGCACGGTGATCGACTTCACCGGGCAGCGACTCACCGTACGCACGCCGCGCGACGTTCCGCTGCGTGCCGTACCGTTGATCATCCAGGTGAGCGCACCGCAGGGCTCGTCGATCAACGCTCGAAGCGGCTCCGCGGACGTCGCCGTTACCGGAGCGGCCGCCGCCCTCGACGTCGCGACCGGCTCCGGGCAGGTCCGGGCGCAGCGCTGCACCGGAGCGGCCGAGGTTCGCACCAGCTCGGGCGACGTGCGGTTGGGTACGGTCCTGGGCCAGCTGCGGGTGCGGACCGGGTCCGGGGAGGTCGACGTGATCAGCGTCGAGGGCGCGCAAGGCAGCGGCACCGTGCACACCGGTTCCGGCGCCGTCCGGCTCGGCACCGTCGCGCATGACGTCAGCGCGCGCACCGGCAGCGGTGACCTCACAGTGGTCGACGCCAGCGCCGGTGGGCTCGATCTCACGAGTGGTTCGGGGCAGCTGCGAGTCGGGATCCACCCCGGGGTGCTTGCCGAGCTGGACGTCAGCTCCGGGTCCGGACGCGCGCGCAGCAACCTGCCGCTCGGCGGCCCGCCCGAGGAGGGCGACGTCGTGCTGCGAGTGCGGGCCCGGACCGGATCGGGCGATGCGCTGGTCACCGCGGCACCATCCTGACCGGCCTGGAGCGGGTAGGACGTCTCGTCGCGGAGCCCAACACCTCGGCCAAGTCTCCGCGCTGCCCTGTTGCTATCCCGTCCAGCTCCAGCCATTCGGCCATCTCACGCAGCGCCCTCGCGAGCTCCACAACCACCCGTGCGGTGTTGGCAGCTCCGGGCTCGGCGAAAGCACCCGGCACGCGCAGTAGGCCTGCGGAACGGTCGGCTTTGAGGTCGACCCGGGCGACGAGTTCCCCGTCCAGCAGGAAGGGGAACACATAGTAACCGTGGCTGCGCCGGTGCTCCGGGACATAGATCTCGATCCGGTAGCGGAAACCGAACAGCCGCTCAGTGCGCGCCCGGTCCCAGATCAGCGGATCGAACGGGCACAGCAGCGCAGCGCCGGTGATCCGCCGCGGCGTGCGCGCGTCGCGGTGCCGGTAGGCCGGTGCGCGCCAGCCCCGAACCATGACCGGTTGCAGCTCTCCGGCCTCCACGAGCTGCGTAACCGCCTTGCGGCTGCGCTCCGGTCGTAACCGGTAGTAGTCCCGCAGGTCAGCCTCGGTGGCTACGCCCAGCGCGGCGCTAGCCCGCGCGATCAGCTCACGAGCACCCTGCTCGGCGTCGACCCGGCGGGCGCGCACGTCCGCCGGCAGCACCCGCTCCGGCAGGTCATATAGCCGCTCGAAGCCGCGCCGGGTCCCGGCGACGAGCTCTCCCCTGCCGAAGAGCCACTCACAGATCCGTTTGGTGTCGCTCCGATTCCACCAGGATCCAGGCGCTGCACGGACCCCGGCACCCAACTCCCGCTCCAGGGCGCCCGCGCTGATCGGGCCGCGTTCCTTGACCGCGTCCAGCACTGCCATGACCAGCTTCGGAGCTCGCGCCGCGAGTTCGCCGTACCGTTGCCACCAGCCGGGGTCCTTAGCTCCCGAGTGCAACAACGGCCAGTCGCCTACCGGAACCAGGCTTGCCTCGTGCGCCCAGCACTCCACCAGCAGGCGCGGACGGCGCATCGGGTGGTCCCATGCGGCATCGTCGAGCAGGTCCCTCGGGTACGGACCCAGCCGGCTGAACATCGGAAGGTAGTGCGCCCGGGCCAGCACGGTGACCGAGTCCAACTGCAGCAGCCGGATCCGACCCAGCACCCGCACCAGATGCCGCCGAGTCACCGCCCCGGTGGGGCGCGGGTCGGCAAAGCCTTGCGCGGCCAGCGCAGTGCGCCGCGCGCTGTCCTGTCCAACGATCTCCACGGTCACCGATGCTGCCACCCGGCACCGACAGTCCGCCCCGATACGTCTCCATTCCGGCTACCGCCTACCGTGAGTGGCATGGCAGTGGCTCGGGTGCGCACGGCGACACCTGAGGACGTTCCCATCTTGGCAGCGCTGCACGCCGCCACCTGGCGCGCCGCTTACTCCGAGCTGTTGCCGCCCGGCACCCTCGACGGACTGGATGCACCGCACCTGCGAAAGGCCTGGGCCGACGCCATCGAGGGCGGGGCCACGGTGTTGCTCGCCACCGAAGGTGACGAGCCGGTCGGATTCGTGGTGGCCGGTCCGGCACCCGAGGACGACGTGGCCGCCGCCGATGGCGCGTTGCCGCCCGACGCGGCGCGGACCGTGCTGGTGAGCACCCTGCTGATAGAACCCAGGTGGGGGCGGCGAGGCCACGGCGGCCGGTTGCTCGCTGCCGCCGCGGCAGCGCTACGCGACGCCGGAGCTATCCGGGGAATCGCCTGGGTGCTCGCCGAGGACCCGGCCTCGTTGAGCTTCTACCGGCGCGTCGGCTGGGACCCCGACAGCACCGTGCGCACCCTCGACGCCGGCGGCCGGTTGCTGCGCGAAGTCCGCCTCACCGGCCCCCTAGACCTCACTCTCACCTAACCCCGCCCCAACGTGTCCGCCGAATGACGACCGAGGCGCGCTACAGGTGGAGTAGGGGTTCTAGGCCTACGGTCAGGCCTGGGTGGTGGAGTACTGAGCGGACGGCTAGCAGGACGCCGGGCATGAACGAGGAGCGGTCGAGGGTGTCGTGGCGGATTGTCAATGTCTCACCCTCGGTACCGAACAGCACTTCCTGGTGCGCTACGAGCCCGGTCAAGCGCACTGCATGGACTCGAACCCCGTCGACGTCACCGCCCCGGGCCCCCGGTAGGAGGCGGGTGGTGGCATCAGGGGACGAGCCCATTCCGGCCTGCGCGCGCGCCGCCGCGATGAGTGCCGCAGTGCGGGCCGCGGTGCCCGACGGTGCGTCGGCCTTGCGCGGATGATGCAGTTCCACGATCTCTACCGATTCATAGAATCGGGCGGCCATCGCAGCGAAACGCATCGACAGGATCGCCCCGATGGCGAAGTTAGGGGCGATCAACACCCCGAGATCGGGCTTGGGCGCGAGCCATTCGCGGACCTGCGTCACCCGGGCCTCGGTGAAGCCAGTGGTGCCCACAACGGCGTGAATGGACTGGTCTACGCAGAAGCGCACGTTGTCCATCACGACGTCGGGGTGAGTGAAGTCGACGACGACCTCTGCGCCCGCGTCAGCGACGTTGAACATCCAGTCGCCCGCGTCGACCATCGCGACGAGTTCCATGTCCTCAGCGGCGTCCACCGCCTTGCACACCTCGGTCCCCACCCGACCGCGCGCCCCGAGCACCCCGACCCGGATGGGATTGTCCGCCGAGCGGTTCCTCGCAGCGGGCATCTGCTCAGCGGGGGTCATGCGATCAACTCCGCTATCTCGTCGGGCAGATCATCCACATGACTGTATGGGCCCACCACGGCGGCGGTGATCGGTTGGTGAAGCAGCTCGCGGGCGAGCTCACCGACCTGCTCGACGGTCACCCCGTCGATGCGTCCTAGCTCGTGTTCGACGGTGTGGTGCTCCCCGTGGTTGAGCTCCGCCGTGCCGATCCGGGTCATCCACGAAGGCGCGTCCTCCAGACCCAGCACCAGCGCGCCACGCAGCTGCCCCTTGCCACGAGCCAACTCGGTATCGGACAGACCGTCCCGGGCCAGGGCCGCCAGCACGTCGCCGACCACCACCGCCACCTCACCCAACCGGCCCGGGGAGCAGCCGGCGTAGATCGACAGGCTGCCGGTGTCGGCGTAACAGTCCAGCGCGGAGTAGACCGCATAGGCCAGCCCGCGCTGCTCGCGAACCTGCTGGAACAACCGCGAACTCATCCCGCCGCCCAGCGCGGCGTTGAGCACGCCGAGCGCGTAGCGCCGGTCGTCGTGACGGTCCATCGTCGGCACACCCAGCATGACGTGAGCCTGTTCGGAAGAGTCGGGACATAGGGCCAGGGCGCGCCGGGCGGTGACCTGAGCCCGGCCGCGGCGCGGGCGCACGGGTTGGGCGCAACCGGTCAGGTGGTGCCCGAAACTCCGGGCCACCGCGGCCAGCACCGCGCTGTGCGTGACGTTGCCGGCGGCCGTCAGAACCAACCGTGGCGGCGTGTAGCACCGCCGGTAGAAGGCGTGCAGCGCCTCGCGGCTCATCCCGCTTACCGACTCCTCCGTACCCAGCACCGGACGACCCAGTGGGTGCGACCCGAACAACGCGGCGCAGAACTCGTCGTGCAGCAAGTCCTCCGGATCGTCGTCGCGCATCGCGATCTCTTCGAGTACCACGCCGCGCTCGATCTCCACGTCGGCTGGGTCGATCAAGGCGTCACCCAGCACGTCGCACACCAGATCGATGGCGAGCTCAAGGTCGCAGTCGAGCACCTGCGCGTGATAGCAGGTGCAGTCCCTGGTCGTGAACGCATTGAGCTCACCGCCCACCGCGTCGATCTCCTCGGCGATCGCCACCGCGGAGCGTCGCGTGGTGCCCTTGAACAACAGGTGCTCCAGGTAGTGCGCCGCGCCGGCCACCGCGGTGGGCTCGTCTCGCGAACCCACCGCCACCCACATCCCCACGGCGGCCGAGCGCGAGCCAGGCAGTTGCTGGGTCACCACCCGCAAACCGGACGGCAACACACTGCGCTGGAGCGTCGTGCCCGGAGCCATTCCTCCTTGGGAATGCTGCCGCGGAATCACGTGCCGGCCGGAACCTCAGCCGTGTCCGTGGCGGGGCCGGCACCTGAGTCGGCGGTGTCGACAGCATCGTTTTCGCCCACCGGCACCAGGCTGATCTTGCCGCGGTTGTCGATGTCCGCCACCTCCACCCGCAGCTTGTCTCCGACCTTCACCACATCCTCGACCTTGCCGATGCGCTTGCCATTACCCAGCTTGGAGATGTGCACCAGGCCATCCTTGCCGGGTACCAGCGAGACGAACGCACCGAAGGCCGCGGTCTTCACCACGGTCCCCAGGAACCGCTCCCCGACCTTGGGCAGCTGCGGGTTGGCGATCGCGTTGATCCGGTCGATGGCGGCCTCCGCGGACGGGCCGTCGCTGGCGCCGACGTAGATCGTGCCGTCGTCCTCGATGGAGATGTCCGCGCCGGTCTCCTCGGTGATCGAGTTGATCATCTTACCCTTCGGGCCGATCACCTCGCCGATCTTGTCGATCGGGATCTTGATCGCCGTCACCCGCGGGGCGAACGGGCTCATCTCATCCGGCCCATCGATGGCTTCCGCCATCACCGCGAGGATGGTCAAACGAGCGTCCCTGGCCTGGGACAGCGCACCGGCCAGCACGTCCGACGGGATCCCGACCAACTTCGTGTCCAGCTGCAATGCGGTGACGAACGCGCTGGTTCCGGCGACCTTGAAGTCCATATCGCCAAAGGCATCCTCGGCTCCCAGGATATCGGTGAGCGCGACAAAAGCGGCCTGGCCATCGACTTCACCCGACACCAGACCCATCGCAATACCAGCCACCGCAGCCTTGAGCGGAACTCCCGCGTTGAACAGGGACATCGTCGACGCGCACACCGAGCCCATCGAGGTGGAGCCGTTGGAGCTCAGCGCCTCGGAGACCTGGCGGATCGCGTAGGGAAACTCCGCCCGGCTGGGCAGGACCGGGACCAGCGCGCGCTCAGCCAGCGCACCGTGACCGATCTCGCGCCGCTTCGGTGAACCCACCCGGCCCGTCTCGCCGGTGGAGTACGGCGGGAAGTTGTAGTGGTGCAGGTAACGCTTGGTGGTCTCCGGGCCCAGCGAGTCGATCTGCTGTTCCATGCGCAGCATGTTCAGCGTGGTGACGCCGAGAATCTGGGTCTCGCCACGTTCGAACAGTGCCGAACCGTGCGCCCGGGGAATCGTCTCGACCTCAGCCGACAGCGGCCGGATATCGGTGATGCCCCGGCCGTCAATGCGCACCTTGTCGCGCAGGATGCGCTGGCGTACCGCTGTTTTGGTCATGGCCCGGAACGCCGCGCCGATCTCCTTCTCCCGGCCCGTGAAGCGCTCACCCAGCCGCTCCAGAGCACCGGCCTTGAGCTCATCGAGCCGGCTCTCCCGCTCCTGCTTGGCCGCGATGACCAGCGCTTGTGCCAGCTCGTCGGCCACCACCTCGCGGACGGCTTCCAGGACGTCGGGCTGGTAAGCGGGGAAGGTGGGAAACTCCCGCTCCGCTCGGCCGGCCGCGGCCGCCAGTTCCTGCTGGGCCTGGCACAGGGCGCGGATGAAGGGCTTGGCGGCTTCCAGCCCGGCGGCCACCACCTCTTCGGTCGGGGCTTGGGCACCGCCGGCGATCAGCTCGATGGTGGCCTCGGTGGCCTCCGCCTCGACCATCATGATCGCCACGTCGCTGGTGGCGCCGTCGCCGACAACCCGACCGGCGACGACCATATCGAATACCGACCGGCCGATCTGCTCATGAGTCGGGAAGGCGACCCACTGGCTGCCACCTTCGTCTTGGCTGACCAGGGCTACCCGGGTAGCGCCGATCGGACCGGAGAACGGCAGCCCGGACAGCTGAGTCGACGCTGACGCGGCATTGATCGCGAGCACGTCATAGGGGTCGGCCGGGTTGAGGCTGAGCACGGTGACGACGACCTGGACCTCGTTGCGCAGGCCATCGACGAAGCAGGGTCGAAGCGGGCGGTCGATCAGCCGGCAGGTGAGGATCGCGTCGGTGGAGGGACGGCCTTCCCGGCGGAAGAAGGAGCCGGGGATACGCCCGGCGGCATACATCCGCTCCTCGACGTCGACGGTCAACGGGAAGAAGTCGAACTGGTCCTTGGGCTGCTTGGAGGCCGTGGTGGCCGACAGCAGCATCGTCTCGTCGTCGAGGTGGGCGACGACGGAACCAGCGGCCTGCCGGGCCAACCGGCCGGTCTCGAATCGCACAGTGCGGGTACCGAAGGCACCATTGTCCAGCAAGGCGATCGTTTCGTGCACGGTCTGGGTAGAGGTGGTAGTGGAGTCGGTCAATTCTTCTCCTCCTCGCGACACGAACCGCTGGTGCAACCATCGGCGCGGGAACGAGGACGGCGGGCCGGTCTTCGATCGAAGCCCCCGGAGTACGTGACGTGCTCCCGGGAACCACTACCGAGGACCGGCGGACGACGGTCCCGACGACGGTGACGAGCGGCTCGTGTGGCGATGTGTGGTTGTGTACTTTGTGCTGTGCTGTGCTGGCTCAGGGTCAGCGGCGCAGGCCGAGGCGCTCGATCAGGGATCGGTAGCGCGCGATGTCGACCTTGGCGAGGTAGTTCAGCAAGTTGCGGCGGCGGCCGACCATGAGGAGCAGGCCGCGCCGGGAGTGATGGTCATGCTTGTGCTGCTTGAGGTGCTCGGTGAGGTCCATGATGCGCTTGGTCAGCAAGGCCACCTGCGCCTCAGGGGATCCGGTGTCCCCCCCACGCAGCCCGTATTCGGCCAGGATCTCACTCTTCTGTGCGGTGGACAACGCCACTGAATCTTCTCCTGTCATCTTGTACCGTGCGGGCCGCGAATTTCGCGTGGAACAACTCACGGAGCCGACCGCCACGGACCACAGCCGGACCCCCGGGCAGGTTACCAGCTCACGCCTCGGCGTCGATCTCCTGGCCGGGGCCGGCGGCGCGCCGAAGCAATGCGGCGAGCGACGGGAAGCGATCCTGCAGCAGACGAGCCGCAGCCGCCAACTCGGCCGGATCAGCCACCGCACGCAGCGCCGGGACGAGCACCTCGTCACCGTACTTCTCTACCGGGAGTATCTCCCCACTGCCGGTCGGGCCACCGCCGGTCGACCGGCTGACGGTGGGCCGGCTGACGGTGGGCCGGGAGTCGCGAACCTGCTCCAGCGCAGCCCGGATCGCATCCGGGTCACCGGAGGCGACCTCGGGGGTGAGTACGCGGCGCTCCAACATCACCATTCGGGCCAACACCGCGGGATTGCCGATCTTCGCCCGACGTCCGCTCATCAGCTGGCTGAGCATCGGCGCGCTCAGCCCGAGGACCTCGGCCAACTGCGCCTGGGAAACCGCGAAAGCGACCACGAGTCGCCGCACTCGATCGCCCAGCGGCTCGCCATACCATTCCCGCTGCAGGGCGACGTTGCGTGCGACGGCACGCTGTTCATCCACCGGACTCCCCTTCCGTGCCCTCTACGTGGCATCCTGCCAGGGCCCCGGACGCGGCGCCGGAGAATCCTCAGCCGGGCCGGTCGAGCACCTTTCGGGTGCGCACCACGTCATCGTCGATCTGGGCGACAAGCTCTTCGGGTGTGTCGAAGCGGCTCATGCCGCGCAGCCGCTCGACGAAGTCCAGTGCCACCCGCTCGCCGTAGAAGTCTTCGTCCAGATCCAGCACGAAAGCCTCCACCCGGCGTTCGCGTCCAGAGAAGGTCGGGTTCGTACCGATCGAAACTGCTGCCGCGAACTCCCGGCGGCGATGCACGAAACGGCACGCGTACACACCGTCTGCGGGAATCGCGGCGTGCCGCGACGTTGACAGGTTCGCCGTCGGGTAACCCAGTCGGCGGCCACGCTGGTCGCCGCGGACCACAATGCCCTCCACTCGGTGCGGGCGGCCCAAGGCAGTTCCCGCCGCGGCCACGTCCCCGGCGTCGATGCACGACCGGATGTAGGTGGAGGAGAAGGTCAGCTCGCCTTGGGACAGCAACCCCACGCCTTCGGCGGTGAAGCCGAACCGCCGGCCCAGGGACCGCAGCAGCTCGATGTCGCCGGCCGCTTTATGACCGAAGGTGAAGTTGTCACCCACCACGACCTCTGCCACATGCAGACGCTCGACGAGCACAAAGTGGACGAACTCGTCGGCCGGCACCCGGGATAGTTCGACGGTGAACGGAAGCACGAAGAACACCTCGACCCCGAGCTGTTCGACCAGCTCAGCCCGGCGGCGAAGAGTCGTCAGCTGCGCTGGGTGGCTGCCCGGCCGGACCACCTCCGACGGGTGCGGGTCAAAGGTCATCAACACGCTGGGAACGCCCATCTCGCGGGCCCGCCGCACCGCCTTGCCTACCAGCTGGACGTGACCGCGGTGCATCCCGTCGAACACACCGATGGTGATCACACTGCGGCCCCATCCGTTCGGGATAGCCTCTATCCCCCGCCAGCGCTGCACAAGCACTGAGGTTAACTGGACCGACGCAACCGAACTCAGTCGCCCGCAGGGCGCAGCACCAGGACCGGCCGGGCTTGGCCCTCGCGCTCGGTGAGCAGCGCGATCGCGTTGCCTTGTGAGTCGATCGCGGCGTGCGTTCCGACCAGCCCGACTGCCGGCAACGATCCACCATGAGCCAATACCCAGGCCTGCTGGGAGTCCACGCTGCGGCGGCTGAACGCGGCGACCACCACTTCGTCGAGTTCCGCCCACAACCGCGGTTGGGCCGCCAGCTCCTCCAGCGTGCGGGCGACGTCCAGACCGTAGGGGCCCACCCGGGCCCGGCGCAGCGCGGTGAGATGTCCCCCGACACCCAACGCGGCCCCGAGGTCTCTGGCCAGCGCCCGGACGTAGGTGCCGCCGCTGCATTCCACCAGCACGTCGAGGTCGGTCACAGCGTCGCCGCGGCGCAGGGCGAGGAGATCGAACCGGGAAACGGTCACCGGGCGGGCGGCCAACAGCACCTGCTCACCGGCCCGAGCCAGCGCGTAGGCCCGCTTGCCATCGACCTTTACCGCGCTCACCGTGCTGGGAACCTGCTCGATGGCGCCGCGCAGATCCGCTATACCGGCGAGGATCTTCTGCTCGGCGACCGTAGAGGCGTCGGCGCCGTGGATGCGCTCGCCTTGCGCATCGTCGGTGCTGGTGGATATGCCGAGACGCACTGTGGCGCGGTAGACCTTGGGTTCCAGGGGGAGATGCCCCAGCAGCTTGGTGGCGCGCGCCACGCCGCAGACGAGCACGCCGGTGGCCATCGGGTCCAGGGTGCCGGCGTGCCCGATCCGGCGGGTGCGCAGCAACCGGCGCAGCCGGGCGACGGCGTCATGCGAGGTCATCCCGGCCGGCTTGTCCACCACCACCAGGCCACCGGGCATCAACGCCGAAGTCATGATACCGCCGGCGTTGGCCGCGTTGTCACGCACTTGGTGGGTCGAACAGCGGCAACCCTAGGCAGGTCCGGCCGACGAAGTCGTGCAATGCCTCGGTGGTGGGCGCCATCACCCGCGCCGCGAGCGCGTCGCGGAACAACCGCTCCACTTCGAGCTCCTTGCGAAACGCGGCAGCACCGACTCATAGCCCGTTGCGGTCACCGGAAATTCTGGAGCGATACCCATGACAGTCTCCCACGGTTTCGAGGCGGTGGCGGTGTAGCGACGGTGGCGGTGGCGGGCGGCTGACCTTACCGAACTCCAACGTCGGGACGCCGATGGTGCGGTGTGAGCACGTGGTCAGGCCAAAGGCGCACGGTGCAGTGCGCGGCGCAACGCGTCCAGGACGTCCTGGGCACTGCCGTCGGCGGCGAAACCGGCCGCGAGGCGGTGGCCGCCACCGCCGAACTCGGCCGCCGCTGCTGAGACGTCGAGGCGCTGCTTGGCGCGCAGCGACACCGCCCACCGGTCCGGGCCGGCTTCCTTGAACACCACGGCGACCTCGGCTTCCGACGTGCTCCGCACGAGGTCCACCACGCTTTCGGCCTCCTCGCGGCGCAGCCCCGCTGTGTCGGCCAACCGCACCGTGGTGTGCACCAGTCCCAGACCTTGCGCCGACGCGGGCTCGAATTGCGCGCGACCGAGTACCGCTGACAGCATGGCCAACCAGCCGAAGGGATGGGTGTCCAGCAGTTCCCGGGTGGTGGCGTTGGGATCAACGCCCGCGCCCAGCAGCCGGGCAGCGATCGCATGGGTACCAGGGTCAGCGCGGCGAAAGCAGCTGGTGTCGGTGACCAGACCGGCGTAGAGGCAGCGCGCGATCGGTTCATCCAGCGCTAGCTCGAGCGCGTCGAGCAACTCCAATACGAGCACCGCGGTGGCCTCCGCGCCGGGGTCCACCAGATGGTGGGTACCGAAGCGGCCGTTGGTTGCGTGGTGGTCGATCACGAGCACGGCACCGGCGGTATCCACCCGGGCCGCGAGGCAACCCAGCCGGCTCCGGCTCGCCGTGTCCAGAGCAACGAGCAGCTCTGGACGCGCCGGGACCTGGTCTGGCGACACGATGAGATCGGCGACGTCCAGTGCCCGCAGCGATTGCAGGGTCCGTGCCGGTTCACCGAAAGTCACCCGCACCGTGGCCCCGCGCTGCCGAAGTGCCATGCCGAGAGCCAGGGCGCTACCCAGCGCGTCGGCATCGGGTTGCACGTGGGCTACCAATGTGACGTCCCTCGCGCGGCCGACGAGCTCCGCGGCGGCTGCCAGTTCCAGATCCCACAGGTCCCGGTCGCGGCGGTCAGTCATCGTCTGCGGCGAGGTCCCGCGGTGGGCGGTACGGGTCGGGCTCACCGGCGGGCGACGCATCCGCCGCGATGCGGGCGACCTTCGCGTCGGCATCGTGTGCCTGGGCCAGCAACTCGTCGATCCGCCGCACCCCGTCCGGCAGCTGGTCGCAGCGGAAGGTCAGGGTGGGGGTGAGCCGGATGCCTGTGCCACGACCGACCAGGCTGCGCAACACGCCGGTCGCACTCGCCAGAGCGGCGGCTGCGCCGGCGGTGTCCGGCGGCGTATCGACAGTCTCTCCGAGCACCGTGTAGTAGATCGTCGCGTTCTGAAGGTCTCCGGTGACTTTCGCGTCGGTGACCGTCACCATCGTCAGCCGAGGATCTTTAACCTCGTGTTCCAGGCCGGACGCGACGATCTGGGCGATCCGTTTGGCGAGCCGGCGGGCCCGTGGGGGGTCGGCCATCGCGTTCTCCTCTGGCGCTAGTCATCATCTGCCGCTAGTCATCATCTGGCGCTAGTCATCATCTGGCGCTAGTCATCATCTGGCGCTAGTCATCATCTGGCGCTAGTCATCATCTGGACCCAGTATCCGGTGCCGGGCGGTCAGCAGCTCCAGCTCGGGCCGTCCGGCAACCAACCGCTCGCAGGCGTCGAGCACGTCGCGCACGTGGCCACCATCAGCGGCGACAGCGGCAACTCCGATCAGAGACCGACGGTGCAGGTCCAGGTGCCCGGCCTCGGCCGCCGCGACTTCGAAGCGTCGCCGGAGCTCCGCGATCACCGGCCGGACCAGCGAGCGCTTCTGCTTCAGGGAGTGAACGTCGCCGAACAGGACGTCCAACTCCACAGCGCCGACGTACACCGCTCACCACCGGTTGGTAGCTGGTGAAGACCACAACCTGCGGGGTTGGTGGTCCTTGAAGATCCCCATTGCTGGGGTTGGCGGCCCTTGGAGGGCTACCACCCCCAGCAGATGGATCAGGCGCGGGGCTTTTCCCTCATCTCGTAGGTCTCGATCTCATCGCCGACCCGGAGGTCGTGGAAGGACGAGAGCGTGACGCCGCACTCGAAACCCTCCCGGACCGAGGATGCGTCGTCCTTGAACCGGCGCAGCGATGACACCGTGAAGTCCTCGCGAACGACCACGTTGTCCCGGAGCAGCCGGGCCTTGGCGTTGCGCTTGATCTCCCCTGAGGTGACCATGCACCCGGCGATGGTGCCGATCCGGGACGACCGGAAGACCTCGCGGACTTCGGCACGGCCCAGCGCCACTTCCTCGTACTCCGGCTTGAGCATGCCCTTGAGGGCCTGCTCGATCTCATCGATCGCCTGGTAGATCACCGAGTAATAGCGGATCTCCACACCCTCGCGGTTGGCCAGTGCGGTGGCCTTACCGTCTGCCCGGACGTTGAATCCGAGCACGACGGTGTTGTCCGCGATGGCGAGGTTGATGTCGCTCTCGGTGATGCCACCGACACCGCGGCTGATCACCCGCAGCTCAACCTCTTCGCCGACGTCGATCTTCAGCAGGGCGTCCTCCAGTGCCTCCACGGTGCCGGAGTTGTCGCCCTTGAGGATCAGGTTGAGCTGGCTGGTCTCCTTGAGGGCCTGGTCCAGGTCCTCAAGGCTGACCCGACGGCGCCGGGAGGCGAGATCGGCATTGCGTTCCCGAGTGCGCCGGCGGTCGGCGATCTGGCGAGCGATGCGGTCCTCTTCGACGACGAGGAAGTTGTCACCCGCACCCGGCACCGAAGTGAACCCGTGGACCTGCACCGGTCGCGAGGGCAGCGCCTCGATGACGTCAGCGCCGTGTTCGTCGACCATCCTGCGGACCCGACCGTAGGCGTCACCCGCGACCACCGAGTCACCGACCCGAAGCGTCCCCCGCTGCACCAGCACGGTCGCCACCGGACCACGACCGCGGTCCAGATGTGCTTCGATCGCCACCCCCTGGGCTTCCATATCGGGGTTGGCGCGCAGATCCAGCGAGGCATCCGCGGTGAGCAGGATCGCTTCGAGCAGCGCGTCGATGTTGGTGCCCATCTTGGCGGAGACATCGACGAACATGGTGTCGCCGGCGTACTCCTCGGGCACCAGCCCGTACTCGGTGAGCTGGCCGCGGATCCGGGTCGGATCCGAGTTCTCCTTATCGATTTTGTTCACCGCCACCACGACCGGCACACCAGCTGCCTTCGCGTGGTTGATCGCCTCCACCGTCTGGGGCATGACGCCGTCATCGGCGGCCACCACCAGCACCGCGATGTCAGTCGAGCGCGCACCGCGGGCCCGCATGGCGGTGAACGCCTCGTGACCCGGAGTGTCGATGAAGGTGATCAGCCGTTCCACACCCTCCAGCTCGGTGGCGACCTGGTAGGCGCCGATGTGCTGGGTGATGCCACCGGCCTCGCCGCCCATGACGTTGGCCTGGCGGATGGTGTCCAGCAGGCGAGTCTTGCCGTGGTCCACGTGACCCATCACGGTGACCACCGGCGGCCGGAAAGCGAGGTCGTCCTCGCCGCCGGAGTCCTCGCCGTAGGACAGCGCGAAGGACTCCAGCAGCTCGCGATCCTCGTCCTCGGGGCTGACGACCTGGACCTTGTAATTCATCTCCTGGCCGAGCAGCTGCAGCACATCGTCGGAGACCGACTGCGTTGCCGTCACCATCTCGCCCAGATGGAACAACGCCTCCACCAGCGCGGCCGGATTGGCATCGATCTTCTCGGCGAAGTCGGTGAGCGAGGAACCACGACGCAACCGGACGGTCTCCCCGCCACCGCGCGGCAGCCGGACACCGCCGACCGACGGCGCCTGCATGTTGTCGAACTCCTGGCGCTTCTGCCGCTTGGACTTGCGGCCCTTGCGCGCGGGGCCACCGGGCCGGCCGAAGGCACCGGCCGCGCCGCCACGGCCACGAGCACCGCCTCCCGGACGCGCTGGTCCGCCGCGGAAACCGCCACCAGCGGGAGCGCCGCCACCAGCGGGACCACCGGGAGCACCACCGCCACCACCACCGCCGCGGAAACCGCCGCCACCCCCACTACGACCACCGGGCCCACCGCGGGGACCGCCGGGGCCACCTGGGCCGCCGCGCGCGCCTTCACCGGAGCTGGGGCGCCCCGGACGGCTCGGTCCTGTTCCCGGGCTGGGTGGCCGGGGCGGCATCATGCCCGGATTCGGTCGCGGTCCGCCGCTGCCGGGTGGGCCGCTGCGGCTGGAGCTCGGGCGGTTGCCTCCGCCCGGGCGGGGCGGCATGCTGCTCGGTCCGGCTGGACTCGCGGGAGGTGCGGGTCGCTGTCCCGACGAACGCGGCGGCGGCGCGGAACTGCCGACGCCGAAGGGATTGTTGCCTACCCGCGGCGACCGCGGGCCCGGCTTCGGCAACCGGGGATGAGCGGCTTCTGGATCATCGGGCCGTACACCCGGCCGCTGATCGGCTGGCGGTCGTTGGGGGGCCACCTGGTGCTCCGCCGCCGGGCGCACAGGTGCCGCCGGCCGGTTCGGCGCGGCCAGGGGTTCGTCGAGAGCCGGGGGCTGCGCACCTACCCGGTGTTCCACTGGGGCCGCGCGCGGGGGGGGCGCTGGCGGAGATGCCCCCGGAAACGCTCCTGGTGACACTTGGGGAAGCCCCGGAGAGGACCTGTCCGGCGCGGGTTCCGGGCGACGGGCGGGCACCGGTGCGGGACCGGGCTTGGCAGCGCTTCCGCCGACGGTGGGGGGGATCCCACTAGGGGTTCCGTTGCTCGCGCGGCCGCTGGTCGATGCGCCGTTGGCGTGAGACTGCTTGCCCGCATCGGAAGGAAACGAGTCACGAAGCTTGCGGGCGACCGGTGCCTCCACCGTTGAGGAGGCGGACTTCACATACTCGCCAAGGTCGGCGAGCTTCTTGAGAACATCTTTACTGGTGACGCCGAGCTCCTTCGCGAGCTCGTGCACGCGGGCCTTACCTGCCACTGCTCTCCTTACTGATGGAGCCGGCGGCAACCCCGCTCGACCCCGTTACTAGTACATGTTCATCGCTGTCAGTGCTTCACGACTGCGGGTACATTTCGGAATCGACCTGCTCTCTGCGTCAACCGCGCGCCGGGGCGGTCCCGGGCGTTGAGTGCGTCCTCAGCGAACCGAGAACCTCGCACGTCTCCGGACGGCTAGGTGAGAAAGGCGCACACCGCAGCGATGTCGAGCGCACCCGCGGAGCGCAGTGCCCGCGGGAAGGCCCGGCGCCGCTCGGCCAGACGCAAACATCCGATATCGGGATGCACCCACGCACCTCG
>QHBY01000023.1:0-29532 GCA_003244245.1 Pseudonocardiales bacterium | reverse complement strand
CCACACGCAGCAATCCGGAAGCCACCGTCCTGGTCCGGCAACCCACGCACGTCCGGACTGGCTCGGCGGGCCGCTCACGGCGGCGGCGCCGGACTTCGTCCGGGCAGGCGTAGACCGTCCCCCGACGGCAGGCCATCACGATTCTAGCGCGTCCCGGCCGCGGGCGGAGAACCGGCATTGGTGACCGGCACCTCGGCGCGCGCGGCGCCGGCCGGTGGGGACGCCATCGGGTCCGCATCGCTTCGAATGTCGATCTTCCACCCGGTCAACCGGGCCGCCAGCCGGGCGTTCTGCCCCTCCTTGCCGATCGCCAGCGACAGCTGGAAATCGGGGACGACCACCCGAGCCGTCTTGGCTCGGGCGTCGATCACCTGTACCGAGACGACCTTCGCCGGGGACAGCGCATTACCCACGAACGTCGCGGGGTCCTCTGCGTAGTCAATGATATCGATCTTCTCGCCGCCCAGCTCACTCATCACATTGCGGACCCGCTGGCCCATTGGTCCGATGCAGGCCCCCTTGGCGTTGACTCCCGCGATGGTCGACCGGACGGCGATCTTCGAGCGATGCCCTGCTTCCCTGGCCACCGCCGGAATCTCCACGGTTCCGTCGGCGATCTCGGGAACCTCCAGGGCGAACAGCCGGCGGACCAGGTTGGGATGCGTGCGGGACAGGGTGATCTGTGGCCCGCGCATTCCCCGGGATACGCCGACGACGTAACACTTGATCCGCTCGCCGTGGCGGTAGGTCTCCCTGGGCGCCTGCTCCACCGGCGGGATCACGCCTTCGGTCTCGCCGATCTGGACCACCACCACACCACGGGCGTTGGCCCTGGCGTCGCGTTGTACGAGCCCGGCGACGATCTCGCCCTCCTTGGCGGAGAACTCGCCGAAGGTGCGTTCGTGCTCGGCATCGCGCAGCCGTTGCAGGATGACCTGGCGGGCTGTGGTGGCCGCGATCCGGCCGAACCCTTCGGGGGTGTCGTCCCACTCCTGGCTGACGTTGCCGTCGTCGTCGAGCTCTTGGGCGAGCACCCGGACCAGGCCGCTCTTGCGGTCGACGTCGATGCGGACATGCTGTTGATGGCCGTCGGTGTGCTTGTACGCGGTGAGCAGCGCCGTCTCGATGGCCTCGAGAACCGTGTCGAAAGAGATGTCCTTGTCCCGTTCGATGGCGCGCAGCGCGGCGATGTCGACGTTCACCGTTCCTCCCAATCCTGCCGGCTCGCGCCGTCGAGTGCGGCGAGCTCGGTAGCGGGTGGCTGGCGAAACTCCACTTCGACCACCGCGCGGCTCAGCTCCGTGTAGCGCACCCGGCGCAGGGCTCCCGATGCCAGTAGCGTGACGCCCTCGTCATCGCAGTCACCGATCCGGGCGATCAGCTCCCCGCCGGCCACCAGGGCGACCCGGACCAGCCGTCGCCGGTTGCGCCGCCAGTGGCGCGGGTGGGTCAGCGGCCGGTCCACTCCAGGAGAGGTCACCTCGAGGGTGAAGGGCCCGGCGATCAGCTCATCGTGCTGGTCCAAGGCCAGCGACACCGCGCGGCTCATCGCGGCGATGTCGTCGAGCCCGACGCCGGCGTCCGAATCGACGATCACCCGGATCAGCCAGCGCTGACCTACCCGCACCTCCTCCAAGCTCTCCAGGTCGAACCCCACCTCAGCCACCGCGTCACGCACCAGCGACTCGGTTGCTGAGCCGAGGTTCGCAGGCTGCGCGGTCACCGTGGCCTCCTGACTAGAAGTGACTGTCTTGCTCCGATGTGGCAATGCGGGCGACGCACCAAAGCGGCGTGCCCCGATCGGGATTACCTAGGGTATCGCGTCGCGGAACCAACCTGCGCCAAGTGGATCACGGTGCTGATCCCGCAGCAAACCTAGGCTGCTGGCAAGATGGCCGACCGTGCCGACAGCCCGTCCCAGCCGTCGCGGCGTGCTGGCCGCCGGGGCCGTGCTGCTGCTGACCGGTCCGGTCGTGCTGACCGGGTGCGCCCCATCGACACGAGCACCCACCGGGCCCGATCCGCTGGAGTCACCAGCCCGGCGCGCCGAGGCGGACGCGGCGCTGGCCGCTGCCACGGTGGCTCAGATGGCGACCCCGACCGCCGCCCACGCCGAATCAGCGTTGGCCACCGCGGCCAGGGCGCTCGCCGCGAACCGGATGGCGCATGCCACGACGCTGCGAGCTGAGCTGCGCCGGGTCAGGCCCAGCCCAGCTTCCAGCAGCACCACCCCGCGTCCGGCGATGCCCCCACCGATTGCTCCCCCACCCGCTACCGTGGCCAGCGCGCGGACGGCCCTGATCCAAGCGTTGCATGCTGCCCAGGACGAGGCGTCGATGCTGGTCATCAGCTTGCCTGGGTACCGCGCGGCGCTACTGGCATCGATAGCAGCCTGCTGCGCGACCCACGCAGCTCTGCTCTCATGAGGCGGCGCCAGAACGACTCGGCTGCAGGCCGCGTGCCTGTGGGGGCGTTGCAGGTCGCGTTGGCGGCTGAGCATGCAGCGGTCTGGGTTTACGGGCTGGTGGGGGCGTTCGTCCCGGACACGTTGAATGGTCGGCTCAGCGCGGCCGCGACCGCGCACCAGGCGCGGCGCGACGCCACCCAGCGGATCCTGATCGACGCGGGCGCACCGCCAGTGCCACCCGAACCGGGCTACCTCACTCCAGAACCGGTCACCGATGCCGCCTCGGCACTGCGGCTGGCGATCACCGCCGAGACCGACGTAGCGGCTGCGTGGCGCTCGGTGATCGAGCGCAGCCCAGCTGATCCGGGCCTGCGCGGGACCGCGCTGGACGCCCTGACCGAAGCGGCCGTGCGAGCGACCCGCTGGCGGGCGACCGCGGGCGCTACCCCGCTGACGGTGCCGTTTCCCGGCACCCCCCAGGGAAGCTGAACACGATTACCGTACGACCGTGCATACCGAGCAGATTCGCATCGAGACCGGCTCGCGGGAACAGGTCTATGACCTCACTCAGGACTGCCATACTTTCCTTCAGCGGGCCGCCGCGGGTGATGGTCTGCTGCATGTCTGGGTGCCGCATGCGACCGCCGGCCTCGCGGTGATCGAGACCGGCTCCGGCAGCGAGACCGACCTGCTCGCCGCGCTGCGCGAGCTGCTGCCCATCGACGACCGGTGGCGCCACCGGCACGGCTCCCCCGGGCACGGCCGAGATCACCTGCTGCCTGCGCTGCTGGCGCCCTACGCCAGCGTCCCAGTGCTCGGCGGGCAGCTCGCCCTGGGCACCTGGCAGTCGATCTGCCTGGTGGACACCAACCGCGACAACCCGGTCCGGACTGTCCGGCTGAGCTTCTTGGTTGGCTGAGCCTGGCCGGCTGACGCCTACTTGGTGCACAGCTCCTGCAGGTGCGCCACCACACCGTCCACCGGCACCTCGGTGCGCTCCCCGGTGGCCCGGTCCTTGACCTCGACCACACCCGACGCGAGACCGCGCCCCACTACCAGGATGGTCGGCACGCCGATCAGCTCGGCGTCGGCGAACTTCACTCCGGGGCTGGCCGGCCGGTCATCGAGGATCACCCGAAGCCCGCACGCATCCAGCTCAGCGGCCAGCCGCTCGCCGGCGGCGCGGACCGTGTCGTCCTTGCCTGCGATCACGACGTGCACGTGGGCGGGGGCGATCTCACGCGGCCAGATCAGCCCGCGTGCGTCGTGGCTCTGTTCGGCGATAACACCCACCAGCCGGGAGACTCCGATGCCATAGCACCCCATGGTGATCCGGATCGGCTTGCTGTCGGGTCCCAGGGCGTCCAACCCGAAGGCGTCAGTGTACTTGCGACCGAGCTGAAAGATGTGCCCGATCTCGATGCCCCGGGCGGCGACCAATGTGCCGGCCCCGTCAGGTGATGGGTCACCGGCGCGCACCTCAGCGGCCTCGATCGTGCCGTCGGGGATGAAGTCGCGCCCGCACACCAGGTCGACGACGTGGTGACCCGGAAGGTCAGCGCAAGTGGCCCATGCGGTGCCCGGGACCACCCGGGGATCGACGAGGTAGCGCACACCGTTCGCGGCGAGCGCTCCCGGCCCGATGTAGCCCTTGATCAGGAACGGGTGCCTCGCGAAGTCGGCATCGTCGAGCAGCGCCACCTCGGCGGGGGCCAGCGAGCCTTCCAGCCGTTTCATGTCGACCTCACGGTCGCCGGGGAGCCCGATGCCGAGCAGGTCCCACTGCTGCGCGCCGGGTTTGCAGGTCTTGACCAGGACGTTCTTCAAGGTGTCCGCGGCGGTGAACGTGCGACCCACGCCAGCCCCGTTGAGGTGCTCGACCAGCGTGTCGATGGTGGGGGTGTTCGGGGTATCGAGCACTTGGGCCGGCGGCCTGCCGTCGGTGGGCAGCTCTGGTGGTGCCGGGGTGATCACCGCCTCCACGTTGGCGGCGTACCCGGACTCGGTGCTGCGAACGAAGGTGTCCTCGCCGGTCTCGGCTTCGGCGAGGAACTCCTCGCTGGCCGAGCCACCCATCGCGCCGGACATCGCCGACACGATCACGTAACGCAACCCGAGCCGGTCGAAGATCTTGATGTAGGCCCCCCGGTGTGCCCGGTAGGACTGCGCCAAGCCCTCCTCGGACAGATCGAAGGAGTACGAGTCCTTCATCAGGAACTCCCGGCCGCGCAGGATCCCGGCCCGGGGCCGCTCCTCGTCCCGGTACTTGGTCTGAATTTGGTAGAGGATTACCGGGTAGTCCTTGTAGGAGCTGAACTCGCCCTTGACGGTGAGCGTGAGCAGCTCCTCGTGGGTGGGGCCGAGCAGGTAGTCGCCACCCTTGCGGTCCTGTAGCCGGAACAGGTTCGCGCCGTACTCGGTCCAGCGGCCGGTGGCCTCGTAAGGCTCCCGGGGCAGCAACGCGGGGAACAGGATCTCCTGCCCACCGATCGCGTCCATCTCCTGGCGCACCACAGCCTCGACGTTGCGCAGCACCCGCAGGCCCAGCGGCAGCCACGAGTAGATCCCCGGGGCGACGCGGCGGACGTATCCGGCGCGCACCAGCAGTCTGTGGCTGGGCACCTCGGCGTCCGCCGGGTCCTCGCGCAGGGTGCGCAGGAACAGCGTCGACAACCTGGTGATCATTCTTACGGGGCTCCTCGGACGGCCGAATTGTGAAGTCCGCAGCGTATCGGGCGGCGAGACTGTCGGTCCTCTTGGTTAACGTCTGCGCCATGGCTCTCTCGATCGGCATGGTGACCATCGACTGCTCGGAACCGCAGCTGGCTCGCTTCTGGACTGCGGCGCTGGGTACCATGGTGGCCGGCGACTACGGCGAGTTCGTGCTGCTGGCCGGGACGCCGGCGCTCGGCCTGCAGAAGGTGTCCGAACCGCGGGCCGGCAAGAACCGGGTGCATCTGGACCTGCATACCGACGACCGGGCGGCCGAGGTCGCCCGGCTCACCGCACTAGGCGCGTCGGCGCTGGCTGAGCACAGCGCGCCGGGGTTGTGGTGGACGGTGCTCGCCGATCCGGAGGGCAACGAGTTCTGTGTCGGCAGCCATCAGGGGTAGCTGAACAGTCCCCGGGCCTACGCCGTCGTCCACGTCGAGGAGAAGTGAGGTGAACCGGCGAGGGTCTGGTAAACGACGCAGTAGCGCTCGGTGAGCCGGATCAGGGTCTCGAGCTGCTCGGCAGTAGCGGGCGTGTCCAGGGTGTACCGCAATCGGATCGCGCGGAACCCGACGGGGGCATCCTTGGAGACGGCCAGCGTGCCCCGGAAGTCGACGTCGCCCTCGACATGCACGGTGCCGCCCGCGACCGGGATGTCGAGGGATGTGGCCACAGCCCGCAAGGTGACGCCCGCGCAGGCGGCCAGGGCTTCGAGCAGCATGTCGCCCGAGCACAGCGACAGCCCGTCCCCGCCGGTGGCTCGATGCAGGCCAGCCTCGGCCACGGCCCGGCCCGTCTGGACCGAGCACGTGATTCCCTCGCCGATGTTGCCCTCGGCCTTCAGCGTGACGAGTGCGGCCGTGGCGTCGTGGCGGTACTGCTGCTTGAGGGGGTCCTGGAGGGCTCGGAGCTGCTGACGGTCCATATCCCCATGGTGGCACTGAGTCGTGGGTGGCTGGCAGCGCCGTAAATCGGTTGCCGGTCGCCCGGGTACCGGCGATGCTGAAGCCTGACGACGGGCCACTTGGGCCCCAGATCGTCTGGCGCAGCGGGAGGAGGTGGCCGGCATGGCTGCCCCTGGTGTGCGGCTTGTCCTGACCTTGCCCTCCCGCTGCCCTTCCCGCCACCCGGTCGACTGATCTACTCCGGGGGCGCCACCCCGAGGAGATCTTCCCGTGCCACAGCACGATCGGCTGCCCGTCCGGCGCAGCCACTTCGATGACCGCTTCGATGACCGCTTTAACGATACTGTCACCCGACTTGATGAGGCTGGCGCCCGTCGGCGTCGACGCCACTTCGATGATGACGACGAGCCCGCAGCGCCCCGGCGCGCTCCCGACCCTGCGCCACTCGACGACGGTCCCGCCGCCGGGGACCGGTGGTCTACCTGGGACGTCGGACAGCACGGCCCCGCCCCCCACCCGGACTGGTTGGTCACCGAGCTGGCCGCCGTCGACACCGAGTTCGGCGTGCTCAAGACCGGCAAGGAAGCTGATGTGCACCTGGTGGAGCGTGCCGTGCCTGATACGTCGCGGTGCTGCGTGCTCGCCGCCAAGCGTTACCGCAGCGCCGAACACCGGATGTTCCATCGCGATGCCGGCTACCTCGAGGGCAGGAGGGTGCGCCGCTCCCGGGAAACCAGGGCGATGGCCCGACGAACCGCCTTCGGCCGTGACCTGCTGTCCGGGCAGTGGGCAGCCGCGGAGTTCGGCGCACTGTGCCGACTGTGGCACCTCGGCGTCCCCGTCCCCTATCCGGCGCAGCTGCACGGCACCGAGCTGCTGCTGGAATACCTCGAGGAACCGGACGGGCACGCCGCTCCGCGGTTGGCGCAGCTGCGACCCGGGCCTGCGCAGTTGCGCGCGCTGTGGGATCAGCTCATCGACGCGCTGGTGGTGCTCACCGGCGAGGGCCTGGCGCACGGCGACCTGTCCCCGTTCAACCTGCTGGTACATCGCGGGCGGCTGGTCCTCATCGACCTGCCGCAGGTGGTGGACATCGTCGCCAACCCGCAGGGACCCTCGTTTCTGGCCCGGGACGTGCGGATCGTGACCGACTGGTTCACCGCTCACGGGCTGCCCCAGCAGCTCGCCGACGCGGGCCGGGCTCGCGTCCTGATGGGGACGCCGACACTGCCATAGCGTGGGGTTCGTTGGCTGCTGAGAGGGGAGGCAGGTGGGCCGCGACTACATGACACTCGGCGCTGGTGAGATCCAAAAACGCCTCGCCGGGGACCTCGTCGTCCTCCAGCAGCAGCTCGGCACGCCCCGTCTCTGGGCAGTGGGCGCCAAGCTGGCGACGCTGTATGGGAAGACCTTTCCCGGCAGCGACGGCGCCAAGGCCCTTACCTGGTACCGACACGCAGCCACCTTCGCCGACCGATCCGGCGACAAGGCCACCCAGGTCTGGGTGCGCGGACGAGCGGCCATCGCGCTGGGCTACGAGGGTGCATCCCTTCATGCCGCCGACCAGTTGGCCGACCAGGCCATCGCCCTCGACGAGCGGCCCTCGCTCGGTCGACTCAACGCCATCATGGGGAAGGCCCACGTCGCCGCCATCCGTGGCGACTCGCTCACCGCGACGGCGCAGGTGGATGAGGGGCGCAGGGTGTTCGACGCCGCCGGCTCGGATAACGCCGAATCCGACTATGCGGTGCCGTGGTGGCGCTTCAACGTCTTCATCTCACTTATGGTCGCACGGCTAGGCGAGGAACACTTGGCTCTACAGGTTCAAGATGAGGCGGCCCGAAAGCTCCCGGAGTCGATGCCCCGATTCCGTACTCATCTGGAGATGCACCGCGGCCTGATGCTGGTCCGGGCCGGAGATCGCGAAGGTGGAACCACGTACGCGCGAGCTGCGCTCGATGCGCTGCCGATCGAGAGCACTCCCTCACGCTTCGGATGTTCATGACGGAGATCGAACGTTTCTGAGTGGTGCGGCCACCAAGCTGGCCACTCCCGCGTCAGCATGTTCTCACTCAGAGTGAGATGCATGCACACGGCGACATCGGTGAGCGAAGCGTCGTGCGCGACAGCGCCGCGAAAACCACCCACAACATGATGAGTGCGCTGCACGACGTCCTACTGGCCGCGATCATGTTCAAGCCAGCGGCCCGGGGCGCAACCGGCTCTATCCGGGTCCGGGCCTGCGCGGTGTTGTACCTGCTGCTCTGCGATCACTCCGTGGATCACCGAGGCCGGTGCCGGTCGTGTCGGCGTTCGGGCGGGGTGCTCAGGTTGCGTCGTCGTCTGTGCCGGGAGCACGTCAAGGCGGATTACTGGCTGCGCCAGCCCGCGGAGTTCCTGCATTGCCTGTTGGCCCGCGAGTTGGGCCTAACGGACCTGCCGCCCGCGCACGATAGTGCGGCAGTGGGTGACCGGGCTGGACTGCCGCCCTCCGGCCACGGCGGGGTCGAGGAGCTCCCCGAACGCCCTCGGTCCCGCCGTGCTCCATTCAACGACCACACTGGGCGCAGAACAGAGGTGGCGCCCGGTGCAGACTGAGGGCCCGGATCTGGTGATCGCGAAGCTGCTGCTTGACCATCTCAAGCTGCGGGGATTCCAGTTCCAGCGGGCCGCGCCAGGCGTGGATGGCCCGCTGGTGGGAAACCGGGTGACCGGCGACTGGGTGGACGCGATCCACATCGAAGGATTCAGCCGCGACTGCTTCGCATGGCGCAAGCGGACATCGTCGCTGATCGTTCCCGGCGAGGACTTGTGGGACGCCGGGTGCACGGCGACGCGCTCACCGTTCTCAAGTGGGCGTGGGCCGTCGTCACCAACGCGGGCGCCGACGGTGCCGCCTGTGGATAACTCGTGAGTGGCATTGAGTGCTGGAACACTGTTACTCACTCACGAGGCGCGCAGCGCCACCACCGGTCCGATAACCACGATCGCGGGCGGGCGGATCCCCTCAGCGGCGATAGCTGCGGCGATCTCCGCCAGCGTGGAGCGCACGACGCGCTCGCCGCGCAGGGTGCCGTTGGCGATCACGGCGACTGGGGTGTCCGGAGGCCGGCCGTGGGTGATCAGGGTGCGGGCGAACAGGCCGATCCGCTCCACGGCCATGAGCAGCACCAGGGTGCCGCGCAGCCTTCCCAGCGCCGACCAGTCCACCAGCGAGCTGGGATCGTCCGGCGCCACGTGACCGGACACGACGACGAACTCGTGGGTCACCTTGCGGTGCGTCACCGGGATGCCCACCGCTGCCGGTACCGAGATGGCGCTGGTGATCCCGGGGACCACGGTCACCGGGACGCCGGCGGCCGTGCAGGCCAGCACCTCCTCGAAGCCGCGCCCGAAGACGTAGGGGTCACCACCTTTCAGCCGCACCACGAACCGGCCGGCCTTGGCGTGCTCGATCAGCTGCGCGTTGATGTGCTCCTGGGCCATCGCCCGGCCGTAGGGCACCTTCGCGGCATCGATCACCGTGACGTGTGCACCGAGCTCGTCGAGCAGCTCGCGAGGCGCGAGCCGGTCGGCCAGCACCACGTCGGCTCGGGCCAGCAACCGCCGCCCGCGCACGGTGATCAGGTCGGGATCGCCCGGTCCCGCCCCGACCAGCGCTACCCCCGGAGTCGCGACGTGGTCTTCGGCGTCCGGGGCGTCATCCACCACTCCAGTGCGCAGCGCGTCGATCAGCGCGTCGCGGACGGCAGCGGAGCGGCGCGGACGGCGCCCGGCGAGCACGCCGATGAGCAAACCTTCATGTTCTCCGGTGGCCGCGGTGACGGCGCTGCCACCGGTCGCATCGTCGGCCCGCACGCAGAACACCCGCCGCCGCTGCGCCTCGGCAGCCACCGCGGCGTTGACCGCGGGCTCGGAGCTGCAGGCCAGGGCGTACCAGGCACCTTCCAGATCCCCGTCGGCGTAGCCCCGGACCTCCCAGCGCAGTTCCCCCGCGGTGGCCATCGCCTCGACGGCAGGTGTGGCCTCCGGAGCGACGAGCAGCACCTCGGCACCGTCGGCGATCAGCCGCGGCAGCCGCCGTTGCGCGACCGTGCCCGCGCCGACCACGACGACCCGGCGCCCGGTCAGGTCAAGCCCCACCAGGTAAGGCTTCACCGGACCGGTGTCCAGCACAGCAGCGCGTTGACCGCCGCCGCCGCGACTGCGGTACCGCCCTTGGCGCTGCGGTTGGACAGCGCAGGTAGACCCGACTCCCGCAGCGCCCCCTTCGCGGCAGCGGCGTCGACGAACCCCACCGGCAGGCCGATCACCAGCGCCGGGCGCAGCACGCCGCCCGCGGCGAGGCGGATCAGCTCGCGCAGCGCGGTGGGCGCGTTACCCACCACCCACACCGCGCCTTCGGGGTGTTCAGCAGCGGCCGCCCGGATCCCCGCCGCAGAGCGCGTCAGCCCCTGCGACGACGCCGGCGCCAGGTCAAGGGCGACCACGCACTGCCGTGAGGTGATGCCCGCGGCAAGCATCCGAACATCGACCACCAGCGGCGCCCCGGCGGCCAGCGCGCGGCACCCCGCGTGCAACGCGTCCTCCTCGCAGACCAGGTCAGAGGCGTAGTCAAGGTCCGCGCTGGCGTGGATCACCCGTTCGGTCACCGCACGGGTCCCGGGCGGCAGCCTCTCGGTGTCCACCTGGGAACGGAGGATCCGGTAGGACTCCACCTCGATCGGATGCGCAGCGCGGGTCATGTGATCCCTCCGGCCCTCGGCACGGCGTACAGCTTGCCGCCACAATGGTCCTGCACCGAAGGTGGTGGGCCGAACGGAGACCGCGGATGAGCGTCGAAGATCACGATGACGAGCTTGCCACGCAGTATGTCCTCGCCCGGCGCCTGCGGCCGGACCTCGACGGAGACGGGCTCGCGCAACTGATCGTCAGCAGACTCAACGAGGATCAGTTGCTGGGCCTCGCGGGCGACGCGCTCGCCTGGGCGTCGCACCCGACCGATCGCCAGGAATTGGCGCTACGCTACGTGCAGAATTTCGTACTCGCCATGGAGAGTGACCCCGATGCTACGTAATCGGTCTCGCCGGAAGCACACAGGTCGGGCACTATTGCACCCATGAGTGAACGCTGGGGGGACGGGCCTCACACAGCGTTGCGACGACTTCTCATCGTCGGCACCGTCATGGCCATTGCGCCGGTTGGCTGTGCGTACCACGGCATCAGCATAGCCAGGGCATCGACCTCTTTCGACAGCCCGGAATCCCCGCTTTTCCTGTTCGGCAGCGGCACGCTCACGCCGCCGAATCCTGTCTCGAAAGCCATCACCTACAACCCGGACCTGGCGCCGATCGGCGCCGCGATGACGGCCAGGCTGATCCCGTCGACGGACGGGTCTACCCGGGCTGAGCTCACGGTCTTCGGGCTGCTACCCAACCGGGGCTACGCGGCGCACGCGCACACCCAAACCTGTGGGGTGACCGCGGACGCGGCCGGACGGCGCTTCCAGAATCACCTCGATCCCGCGGCGACGTCCCGAGCGCCGTCGAGCAACCCCCGGTACGCTAACCCGAACAACGAGATCTGGCTCGACGTGCGCACGGACGACGCTGGCGCTGGCACGTCGAGCACCACGGTGCCGTTCATCCTCACCGATCGGGCACCCGGCTCGATCGTGGTGCACGAAGCGACGCGGACCCTCACCGGGCCGGGCCACGCAGGCACAGCGGGCGCCCGAATCGCCTGCCTCACCCTCGCCGAGCGGTGACCGCCAGCGCATTACCCTGTGTTTCTGGGATTCTGGGATTATGGGCACTGGACTGATCTCGTTCGTGGGTGCCGGACCCGGCGCGCCGGATCTGATCACCTTGCGTGGGGTGCACCGGCTCGCTACCGCTGACGTGGTGGTCTGGGCGTCGTCGCTGGTGCCTGCCGCGGTGGTGGAGCACTGCAGGGACGGTGTCGTGCTGCACGACTCAGCGGGCATGACGCTGGAAGACGTATTCGCGGTATACACGGCACACCCGGACGCCGCGATCGTGCGGCTGCACTCCGGAGACGTCTCGCTGTACTCCGCGCTGACCGAGCAGATCACCTGGTGCACCCGGCATGGCCGGCCCTTTGAGATCGTGCCCGGGGTGGGCTCGCTGGCCGCCGCAGCGGCCGCCGCGGGGGTGGAGCTCACGGTCCCAGGGGTGGCGCAAAGCACCGTGCTCACCCGGCTCGGCGGCGGCCGGGCCGAGGCGTCGATGCCGGTCGGGGAGAGTGTCGCCGGCTTCGCCCGCCATGGCACCACGATGGCCATCTACCTATCCGCTGGCCGGCCGGCTGCGCTGCGGGAGGAGCTGCTGGCCGGCTACCCACCCCAGACCCCCGCCGTCGTCGTCGCGAAAGCCAGCTGGCCGGACGAGGCGGTGATCACCACCACGGTGGACGGCCTCGCCGATGCGCTGACCGCATCCGGCATCCGCACCGCGGCGCTGGTGCTGGTGGGGCCAGCGCTGGCTGGTGCGGGAACCCGGAGCCGGCTTTATGATCCGGCCTACTCACACGGCTGCCGGCGCCGGTCGGAGCCGAGCAGCACCGTGGGACGGCCCATACCCACCAGCAAGCGCAGGCGCCCATGACTGGCGCGCTCAGCATCGTCGGGCTCGGACCAGGCGGTCACGCGCATCGCACCCAGGCGGCGCAGGACGCCGTTCGGGACGCGCAGATCGTCCTGGGATATCACGGCTACCTCGCGGCCTGCGCCGACCTCACCGGCCCGCATCAGAGCCTGATGCCCAGCGAGATCGGCGCTGAGCAACAGCGCGCCGAAGACGCGGTCCGCGCGGCGGCCGACGGTGCGCGGGTGGCGCTGGTGTCCTCCGGTGACGCCGGGATCTACGGGATGGCCTCGCTGGCGCTGAGCACCGCCGCAGCGCTGCCACCGGCCCGGCGTCCTTCGGTACGGGTCGTGCCCGGTATCACGGCAGCGGTCGCGGCGGGAGCGCTGCTGGGAGCCCCCCTGGCCCGCGATTTCGCCTGCCTGACCCTGTCGGATCTGCTCGCCCCCTGGGATGCGGTGGAGGCGCGGCTGCGTGCAGTGGCCGCCGCCGACCTGGTGCTCGCGCTGTACAACCCGCGCTCGCGAGGGCGGCCTTGGCAGCTTCGCCGGACCCGCGACGTCCTCGCCGAGTACCGGCCAGATGACACTCCGGTCGGGTTGGTCACCGACGCGGGCCGAGACGGTGAGCAGGTGGAGCTCACCACGCTGGCCGCGCTGGACCCCGACAGGGCCGGGATGCATACCGTGGTGATCGTCGGTGCAGCCGGCACCAGCCGCCTGGGCGACTGGCTGGTGACCGCACGGTCGCTCAGTGCGCCGCTGTGACCGTTCACCTGGTGGGCGCCGGACCCGGTGACCCCGAGCTGATCACCCGGCGCGGCGCGGCGCTGCTGGCCCGAGCCGCGCACGTCGTCTATGACCGCCCTTCGATGGCCGGCATCCTGGCGCTGGCCCCGACGGCCACCCGGCACTGCGTCGGCAAGCGAGGTGCCACTCCGGCTCCCCCACAGGACGAGATCAACGCGCTGCTCGTCGCGCTCGACCGGACCGGAGCGTGCGTGGTGCGCCTGAAGGCCGGTGACCCCTTCGTGGTGTCCCGTGGCGGCGAGGAGGCGGTGGCGCTGGCCCGCGCGGGTGTCGACGTCGACGTGGTACCCGGGGTGTCCGCGGCGGTGGCGGCGCCGGCGGCGGCCGGGATCCCGGTGATGGTCCGGCAGCTGTCCCGCACGCTCACCGTGGTCGCCGGCAACGACGACGTCGACGAGGTGAACTGGGACGCGGTGGCCAGGCTGGGCGGCACCGTGGTGCTACTCACCGGGCGGGCGGCGCTGTCCCGGGTGGTTGCCGCGCTGCGGGCGGGCGGGATGGCGCCCGACACCCCGGTCGCCGCGATCAGCGCCGCCAGCCGCCCGCACCAGCGCACCGTCCGCGGCACCCTGGCGCAGCCGCCGTCGGCGCGGCTGCCCGCCCCGCTGACCGTCGTGATCGGCAACGTGGCGGCTCTGGACGTCACGGCGGGCTGTGCATATCCCCAGCGGGGGGTTCAGTGAGTTCCGCGCACACCGCCCTGCTGATCCCGGCCGACACACCGGTGCACCGGCTGGCGCCGCAGTGCAAGGTGGCCGCTACCGCGCTGTTCGTGCTCGCCGTCGCGGCCACTGCGCGGGGCGTGTACTGGCCCTACCTGTGGTACCTGCTGCTGCTCGCCGTGGTCGCCGCGTTGGCCCAGCTGCCTCCGCTGATCCTGGGGCGCCGGCTGCTGGTGGAGGTGCCGTTTGTGCTGTTCGTATTCGCCCTTCCGGTCCTCGGCGGGTCACCGCACCAGACGGTGCTCGGGGTCGCACTATCGGTTCCCGGCCTGCATGCCGCGGCGACCATCGCACTGAAGGCGACGTTCGGGCTTCTCGCCACCGGCATCCTGGCCGCGACCACGCCACTGCCGGAGATCATCACCGGACTTGAGCGGTTGCGAGTGCCGCGGGTGTTCACCGCGGTGGCAGCCTTCATGGTGCGCTACACCGAGGTGCTGGCGGCCGAGTGGGCCAGAATGCGAACCGCGGCGCTGTGCCGAGGCGGCAACCCACGCTGGCTGTGGCAGGTCCGCGATGTGACGGCCGGGCTCGGCGCGCTGGTCGTCCGCTCCTTCGAGCGTGGTGAGCGGGTGTATCTCGCGATGGCTTCCCGCGGCTACACCGGAACCTTGCCGAGCGCACTGACCGGCGCTGCGGCATCTCGCCTGGCGTGGTCGGCGGCGCTGGCGGTGCCCGCGCTGGCCGCGATCGGGACGGCACTGGCATGAGTCGGGCGATGCTCGTTGTAGGTCACGGCAGCCGCGACGCCGACGGGGTCGACGAGTTCTGGGCATTGGCCAGCACCATCCGCGCTGCCGCAGGTGACCTGAAGACCGGATTCGGCTTCATCGAGCTCGCCTCGCCGACCGTCGATGAGGCCATCGACGACCTGGTCGCCGGCGGTGCCACCGAGATCGTCAGCGTGCCGCTTGTGCTGCTGGCCGCTGGGCACCTGAAGAACGACGGTCCCGCGGCGCTGGGCCGGGCCCGGGCGCGGCACCCGAAAGTTCGCTTCTCGCTGGCCCGCGACCTGGGCATCGAACCGCACGTTCTGGAGGTCGTCACCGACCGGATCCGGGACACGGCCAGTGATGCCGATCCCGAGAAGCTGGGGGTAGCGCTGATCGGGCGAGGATGCAGCGATCCAGACGCCTGCGCGGACCTGTGGAAGGTCAGCCGGTTGCTCGCCGATGGGCGCGGGCTGGGCAGCGTCGAGCCCGGGTTCGTCTCCGTCGCCGCTCCATCAGTCCCCGAGACCCTGGAGCGGTTGCGGCTGCTCGGCGCCGGGACCGCGGTGGTCGCCCCGTTCTTTCTGTTCTCCGGGGTACTGCGTAATCGGATTTACCGTGAGGCTGCTGCTTGGGCGCGGGAGCACCCCGAGGTCGAGGTCCGTTGCGCCAACCACCTGGGTCCCGACCCGCGGCTGGCCCGGCTGGTGTTGGAGCGTTACCGGGAGGCGCGGGCCGGCGACGTCCGGATGAACTGCGATCTGTGCGCCTACCGGGTCCAGCTGCCCGGGTACGAGTCCAAGGTGGGCACGCCGATCTCACTGACCCCGCATGGCGACGGCCCAGCGCGAGGCTCCCGTCGAGCTCGTCGGGCGACCCGCGTGCCCGCACCAGCACCGCAGATCCGTCGCGGCCGGTTTATCGTTTCTCAACCCGCAGGCGAGCACCCCGCGATCGAAGTGCGGAATCTCGACTTTTCTTATCCGGACGGGCGCCAGGCGCTGTCCGGGGTCTCGATGCGCGTCGAACCCGGCGAACGGGTCGCCCTGCTGGGCCCCAACGGCGCCGGCAAGACGTCGCTGGTGCTGCAGCTCAACGGGGTGCTCACGCCATCTTCCGGGTCGGTGTTCATCGGCGGCATGCAGGTGCAGCGGCGCACTCTGACCGAGGTCCGTCGGCGGGTCGGCGTGGTCTTCCAAGATCCCGATGATCAGCTGTTCAGCCCTACCGTAGGGCGCGATGTCGCGTTCGGGCCCGCTCATCTCGGGCTGTCCGGCGCTGCTCTGGAAGCCCGGGTCACCGAGGCGCTGGCCTATGTGGGCCTGGCAGGTGCCGCTGACCGCCCACCGCACCGGCTGTCACTGGGAGAGCGGCGGCGCGCCGCGGTGGCCACCGTGCTGGCCATGCATCCCGAGGTGCTGGTGCTCGACGAGCCCACCGCCAACCTCGACCCAGCGGCCCGGCGGGAGTTCGCTGATCTGATCAAGCGAATGGGCATGACGACGCTGCTGGTCACCCACGATCTGCCCTACGCGTTGGAGTTATGCCCGCGCGCGCTGGTGATCGACCACGGGCAGATCGTCGCCGACGGGCCCACCCGAGAGTTGCTCGCCGACACCGGGTTCATGAGCGCGCACCGGCTGGAGCTCCCCGCCGGCTTCAATCCCCTGGGCACATGACGTTGCGACGCCCGCGGAGCAGCTCGGTCAGCCACTGCAAGATTGGCGGTGCAATGAGTGTGGCCAGCTGGGCGTAGCCGCGCGTCGAAGGATGGAAGGCGTCACCCGCGGCGACCTCCTGTCGCCAGATCGGGTCAGCCCCCAGCTTCGCGGTGACGTCGACGAACGGCACCCCCCGCGACGTACACACCTGCTCCATCCCGGCCGCCAGGTCAGCGGCCCGCTCGCTTGTCTCGCGGTCCAGCACTGACGGGGGTCCGATCACCAATGCCGGCCACCGAACGGCGCGCGCCCCAGCGAGCATGTCGGCGAGCAGCGACAGGGAGCGGTCCCGCGGAACCCGACGGAGCCCGAGCTGCACGTCCACGTCGTTAATCCCGAACGCGAACACAACCGCGAACAGGTCGCCGTCCTTCAACCGCCCCCGCGCCTCACCCAGCCAGCGACTGGACAGGTCCAGCGAGGTGTCCCGCCGGACACCAAGGTTGTAAGCGGTCAGGTCGTGACCATGCGCGCGTGCTGCCGCGGCCACCCGCCCGACCCAGCCCACGCCGCTCGGGTCACCCACCCCAACGGTGAACGAGTCCCCGAAAAAGCACACCCGTAGATCGCTCTGCCGCCGGGCAACAGCGGGCATGTTCTCAGCATAGTCATGCGCTATCGATGAGCAGTCACGTCGTCGTTGGTACGGTTGCGATGCGTGACTGGCGTGGGTGGGTGACCACCGGGGAGCGCTTCTGCTGGAGCATCGTCCGCCTGGGTGCTTCTCACCACCGAGGTGAGGAGCACCCATGACCGCGACGCTGGCGCCGGACTCGGCGAGCTGGCGATGAGCTTGGGAGTGTAGATCTCAGTGAAGCCCTGATCGTCGAGGACGCGGCGGAACCCGCGCAGTGATGCCACCGCGAGTCGCCAGATGGATTGCTGGGTGCGATGACGCCAGATCACCGGCGCGTGGTCCAACAGCGTGGGCAGGCTGGCATTGAGGAATGGCCGCCACAGTTCGACCGGTGGCGTGGCCGCCCGCGAGCTGAGCTTGGTGATGTGCGGATCGGTCAGTTCCAAACCACCAGGCGCTTTGGCGTTTGGGCGCCATGGGGTTCGAATCCGTCGGAACCACCGCGCATCGGCTGGAAGCACGGCGCGTGGCACGACGTCACCTGGGTCCAGCGGACACTCACCACGAGCCACAGTCCGCCCGCCGAGCATCCAGTGATGCGCTCTCGACCGTGGTGTTGCTGCGATCCTGCCACGAACAGCAGCGATGCTGCCCCGTGGCGGACGCGGACTCACAGCGCTCGCAGTTCCGCGAGGTCCAACCACTGCTCGACTTCGCCGGGTGTGAAATGCCTGATGGCCCAGTCGGTCATCCGCAAGCTCATATGCGCCCACGCCGGTCGCAGGATCTCCGGCGCCATCGCGTCGAGGATCTCCGCGAGATGACCGACGACCCCAGGTGCGACTGACTTGGGACGCAGCCCGAAGCGCAGTGTAACCAGATCAAACCGGCGATCGCCGCGTCCCGCGCCGTCCCAGTCGATCACACCGGTGACGCGGTCCGCGTCGGCGAGCAGGTTGCCGAGGTGAAAGTCGAAGTGGACCGCGTCGTCGCCGAGAAGCGCAAGCGGATGCTCGCCGCCGACCTCGCGGATCCATCGATCGAGGCGGGCGCTTCGGCGGCTGTGTTCACGCAGCGGTCCGTGCAGGCAAAAGCCCGGGCCATCCTCGAGTAGATGGAGGTCGATTGGGCGCACCCTGGACCGTTGCGCCAGGACGCCGGCCTGGAGATCGTTGAGTGCGAGCGCGTGGTTGAGGAGTCCGCTGGTGACGTGGTCGATCTTGGATCCAGGAAGGAGCTCCTGGAGCAGCGCCACGCCGTTATCCAGTTGCACAGCCAGCTCGATCCTCGGAGCCGGGTAGCCGACCTCGCGCAGCGCCTCGATCACTCGACCGGACCTACGTCGGTCTCAGCCTGGCGCCCGGCCTGCCAGCTCAGGACACCGAGGTGCCCGTCCGGCCACCGGACATACGCCGCGCCGACCTGCCCTCCCGGGCACAAACCCTCGACCTGTAGACCGACACCGAGACGTTCATCCACCGCGGCGGCCACGCGATCGGCATCCAACCGCTCAACCCGCGGCCACCGCAGCGTCGAACCCGGCACACCGCGATCCTGCCAGCGGCGCCGCTAGGACGCCGCCGCCCGGGCGGTCGTTCGCATGTCCACCGCATACTCATCTCGTGGGGGCGACCGAGAGTGCGGTGATTGCTCCCGAGCCGGCAGGCGGACAGTTCCGGGCGCAGCTGGACCACACGGCCGGATGGTGACCGGTTGTCCTCACCGTCGAACAGGACGTGCAGTCGGTTGCCGCGCCGATCACGATGGCCGTGGTGGTGCAACCGAGACCGCAGCGCCCCGTGCCCCTTGGTGACCGCGATCTGTTGGACGCGGCAGCGCAGCGGGAAGGGGGTGTCGTCGGTGTCGCGCCACGGATCGTAACCGGTCGCCCAGCCACTCAGCGGGGCCAGACCCTGGAGTCCGCGCAGCTTCGGCGGGTCGATCGCGATTACCGCCTTGGCCGCGAGCTTGCGCGGAGTATTGTTCGGTTGTGCCGCAGGTAGTGCCGAACCGCCTCGATCGAGTCGGCATTGACCGGAACGTCCAGCGAGCGGCCCATGAGGTCGACATGGCGGCCGACGAACCCAATGTCTTCCGGATGGCGGCCGAGTTCGGATGAACCGAAGTCGCAGGGAGGCCGCGGCCATCGGTACGGGAACGGGCCCACGGGGTGACTGGAGTAGAAGGTATAGACGTCGAGATCCTTCACGCCAGTGCGGCCATTGAGGTAGTGCAGCGCCGCGCCCTGGCACAGCGCGACTAGCAGCACCCGGTCCCGGTAAGCCCGCCAGCGAGGCCGCCGAACAAGCGGTCCTCGCGGTCGGTGCTGGCGATCTCGGCCAAACGAATCAGGTGGGCGAGCTCTTTCTTCATCGACTTCCCGCTCCTTGGCCTGCCACTCTGGTGTCCAGAACCACGCCTGATCGTGATCGATGGCGTGGACCTTGGCCACGGGTCGGCCACCCCGAGTCAAGATCACAGTCTCGCCATCGCGTTCGATGGCCGCGACCTCTTCAGGTGTAAGGACAAGCTCGCCAGACTCGGGCGGTAGCTCGTGGGCATGCGCAGCGGACGCCACGATGGTACGGCAGAAGAGGGCAGACGCAGGCCTCACCACACGTTTCAGGGCCTAATCGCGCAAGGTAACCGCGTCAGTCGGACAGATCTCCACGCATTCGCCGCAGGAGGTGCATCGGGTCGCGATGACCACCGGGCGCAGCGGGGCTGGGCGCAGGGCGTGCTCCGGGCAGGTGCGCAGGCATGCGCCGCAGGCGGTGCACGCTGAGCTGATCGAGAGCGGATGCAGGGCGGCGACCGCGACGGTGACGTGCTCGCCGCGCAGTTTGGGCACGATCAGCGATCCCCCGCCGAGGTCGCGGGCCGCGAGTAGTGCGGCGGCCTCGGCAACGCTGCGGGTACCAACGTGGCCGCGGACCGGCTCGCTGGGATGCGGCACGTCCACCGCATCGAGCTCAGCCGCCGGATAGCAGTGCAGCGGCGCACCGTGGTCCCGGATCACAGCGAGCAGCCCGGGCTCGTCGCGGCGCCGGTCAATGGTGCCGAACGCGGTGATTGCACCGAGGTCCGGCACGGCCGATCGAAGCGCCGACCACACCGCCGCCGCGCGAACCCCGCGGGACGAGCCGAGTCCGACGACCAGGTCCGTCACCGCCGTCCCCACAACACCAGCACCGGGTTGGTCGCGGCCAGCCGCACGGACCCGTCGGGCAGCTCCGCGAACCGCGACGCTGCCAGCTGGATTCCATCCACCTCGTGACCGGCTTCTCTCAGGGCGGTGCGGCAGGGCGCGAGGCGGTCAAGCGCGGCGAGCGCGACCACGACGCGGGGCGAGGCCTTCGCCGCCGCCCGCACCACATCCGGTCCTCCCCCACCGACGAACACCGCGTCGGGTTCAGGCAACCCACCCAGCACGGCGAGCGCCTCTCCCTCGATCACCCGGACGTCGACCTGGTGCGCGCTGGCGTTGGCCACCAACCGGGCGCACTGCGCGGGATCCCGTTCGACGGCGATCACGGCCGCCCCGAGCCGGGCAC
The DNA here is from genome assembly GCA_003244245.1 of Pseudonocardiales bacterium. Classification (GTDB taxonomy): domain Bacteria; phylum Actinomycetota; class Actinomycetes; order Mycobacteriales; family Pseudonocardiaceae. The sequence goes on along the minus strand of QHBY01000023.1, from coordinate 8,810 downwards.
ATTCCACCCCGACCGAGCCCGACCCGGCCCCCAGATCCCACACCAACCGGCCCGGCCCGGGGGCCAGCCGCGCCAGGGCCAGCGCCCGGACTTCCGACTTTGTGATCATCCCATCGCGGTGGGAGAACTCCGCCTCGTCCAGCGCCCAGCCGGCCGCGGGGGGCACCGGTTCACCGCCGGCGATCCAGCCCCGAGTTGGCACCGCATCTTCATCGGCCAGGCACAGCACGATATGCGGATCGCGCACCGGCCCGCCGTCGAAGCGGCGCACCCGCTCGTCGGGACCGCCGAGGTCCTCGGCGACCAGCACGCTGCGTCGCCAGCCACCCAGTCCTGCGACGATTTCCGCGGCACCCGCTCCCGGTCCCGTCAGCACCGCGACCGCCGGATGCGCCCGGCAGACGTTGACCACCCTTCGCAGGGGCCTGTCGCCGTGCGCGGAGACCACTGCGACGTCGTCCCAGGAGCGGCCCAGCAGCGCGAACGCCCGCGCCACGCTGGACCGCGCCGGCAGCACCACGGGTCGTAAACCGCGCTTGCGCAGTGACCGCACGATGCCGAAGAACCCGGGATCCCCGCTGGCCAGCACCACGGTTGGCGTGTCTTGAAGGCCGTCCAACTCCGCTGGCTCGAGCACCCGGGCGCTGGCGGGTACCGGCACGTTGGCGAGCTGGTACGGCGCGCCGACCACCACCTGCGCACCCGCCAGCGCCTGCGCCGCGCCGGGTGGCAGCGCCGCGCCGTCCAGCCCGACGACGGTGACGGTCACTGCACCCAGTCCGGCTCGGTCGCGGCGACCACATGCTGTCCGGTGAAGTCGACCATGGCCGCCTTCGCGTGCAGCGGACGCCCGACCTCACCGCTGAACCGGTGCAGCGTGTCGGCCACCCGGGCGCAGACGTCGTCCCCGCACGCTCGCAGCAATCCGGCGGCTTCCCAGATTTCATAGGCCCGCCGGGCGGTCGGTGCCTTGCGGATCTCCGCGATGTCCTCCGGGGCGCCGCCGTGCGCTGCGGTGATCTCCGCCAGCAGGCCGGTGTCCACCTTGGACTTGGTGTAGTGGGTCATCAGAATCCCGGAGGCCAGCTTGGTCAGCTTGCCGATCATGCCGACGAACACCACCTCGGTCAGACCGTGCTCCACCGCCCGACGCAGCGCCGCCCCGGTGAAGTCGCCGACCTCCACGAACGCCACCTCCGGCAGGTGCGGCAGCAGCCGCATCGCGCCCCGCTCGGTACGCCCGCCGGTGGCCAGGACCAGCGTTGGCACATTCTGCGCGGCCATCACCGCCACCGCCTGCTCCACCGAGGCGCGCCAGGAGGCCGTCGAGAACGGGCGGACGATCCCGGTGGTGCCCAGGATGGAGATCCCGCCCTCGATACCCAGCCGACGGTTGGTTGTCTTGCGGGCCATCCGCTCCCCGCCGGGAACGCTGATGGTCACATCGGCGCCTCGCCCGCCGGATGCCTCCCACACCGCCTCGGTGATCATCTGTCGGGGCACCGGGTTGATCGCGGGCTGCCCGACGGGCAACCCCAGCCCGGCCCGGGTCACGACACCCACCCCGTCGCCGCCGTAGAGCACCACCTCGCCGTCGCTGCGCCAGGCAACGGTCACGGTGAGGTGCGCGCCGTGCGTGACGTCGGGGTCGTCGCCGGCATCCTTGATCACGACGGCGGTGGCGGTGGCCCCCTGGCACCGCAGCGAGTGGACGGTGAAGGTGTGCCGATCCCCGGACGGGAACCCGATGTTCACGGTGGACAACCGGGTGCCGCTCAGCGCTGCCGCCGCGGCTTTGGCCGCCGCCGCTGAGCAGGCACCCGTGCTGAACCCGGTACGCAACGCATCCGGGCGCATCTTCGCGGTCCGCGGCAGGTCCGGCTCCCGCAGCGGGGGGCCGTCGGTCACAGCTGCGCACCTCTGCCGCTGCGCGGCGGCAGGACCACCACCGTCGACAGGTAGGCCGCGGCGTCGGTCTCTCCTAGTCGGGTGATCTGCTCGTCTGGGGTGCCGATGTGCGCCGCGCACCAGGCTCGGTCCAGGGCACCGGCGGCGGTGATCCGCTCGCGTAGCTGCGCCAGCCGGCGGCCGCCCTTGTAGGCGATCACCGTCCCACCCCGGGCCAGGGCATCGTCCAAGGCGGCGAGATCGCGGGTCAGCGGGAGCAGGGTGAGCGGTTCGGATCCTTCGACCAGGGTCAGGCCCGCGGCGCTGGCGGCGGCCTGCATCGCGGTGATGCCCGGCACGGTGCGGATCCGGATGTCGGGCAGCAGCTCGCGGACCGTCTTGGCGAGGTAGCCGAAGGTGGAGTACACCGACGGGTCGCCAAGGGTGGCAAAGGCGGCGCTGCCGCCGTGCTCTCGCAGGTGCGTCACCACCCGCGCGGCGGCGGCGTCCCAACAGTCGTGGCGGCGGCGCTGCGACCCGGCGACGTCGTCGTTCAGCGCGAACACCAACCGCTCCAGCCGGTCGTGGGTCAGGTGCGCCCGGACCACGGCCTCGGCGCGGCCCGCCACGTCAGCGGCCATCACCGGCACGAATATCCGCCCGGCACAGGACAGCTCGCGTACCGCGGCAACGGTCAGCAGATCTGGGTCCCCTGGACCCACTCCGATCCCGATCAGCTCCACGGTATTGACCTAACCCTTCACGCAGCTCGCCACAAAGCGTGCCACCGATGCTGGATGCGCGACGGGGTGGGTATGTAGGAACGATGCGTGTACTGCACCTTGGACGAATCCCTCGGGCTTCGCGCCGTTCCACGCCCAGGCGGGGTCGCCCGCGCGAGGGGTGACGGTGGTGCGGTGGAACTCGTGGCCGCTGACCCTGGCGCCGGCGGGATGCAGCACCGATCCGCGCAACGCCACGGCGTCGCGGTAGCCCAGCACCAGGTTCGCGGTCATCGCTGCCTCGGCGTCGAGCACGCCGCACATCGGCGCGCCGTCCACCGAGCGACACAGGTACATCAGGCCACCGCATTCGGCATGCACCGGGGCTCCGCGTTGGGCGAGGGACGCGATCTCCGCGCGCAGTGCGGCGTTGGCCGACAGGGCCCCGGTGTGATACTCCGGGAACCCGCCGGGCAGCACCAGGCCGGCGGTGCCCGAGGGCAGCGACTCGTCGCGCAGCGGGTCGAATCCCACGACCTCGGCTCCGGCCGCGGCGAGCAGTTCAGCGTGCTCGGGATAGCCGAAAGTGAAGGCCGGTCCTGCGGCCACCGCGACTACCGGCTTCCCGGTCACCGCGACAACCTCAGCGTCCGGTTTCCACGGCGGCACCGCGTGCGCTGGCGCGGCGAGCGACGTCACTGCGTCCAGGTCGACCTGGGCGGCCACCGCGTCGGCCCAGCGCCGCACAACCTGAACCGCGGTGGCGTGTTCGGCGGCGGTGACCAGGCCCAAGTGCCGTGACGGGACCGCCAGCGCGTCATCCCGGCGCAGCGCACCCAGCACGGGCAGGCACACCTCATCGCAGGCCTGCCTGCAGACCTGCTCGTGACGCGCCGAGCCGACCTTGTTGAGCACTACTGCGCCGATCCGCGTTCCAGGGTCGAAAGAACGGAACCCGTGCAGCAGCGCGGCGAGGCTGCGGCCCTGGCCGCGCACGTCGACGACCAGCAGTACGGGAGCCCCCAGCAGAGCCGCGATATGCGCCGTCGAGCCGTAGCCGGCTGTCCCGGTGCGGCCGTCGAACAGGCCCATCACCCCCTCTACCACCGCGATCTGCGCCCCGGCAGCGCCATATGCGGCCAGGGGCGCGATGCGCTGCTCGCCGACCAGCACCGGATCGAGGTTGCGGCCGGGTCTCCCGGTCGCAAGCGCGTGGTAGCCGGGGTCGATGTAGTCCGGGCCGACCTTGAACCCCGCCACGGTGGTGCCCCCGTGGCGCAGCGCGGCCATCAACCCGGTGGCGAAGGTGGTCTTGCCGGCGCCCGACGCGGGCGCGGCGATCACCACCGCACGGCTACCACTCAATGCCGCGCTGGCCCTTCTGCCCGGCGTCCATCGGGTGCTTGACCTTCGTCATCTCGACCACCAGGTCGGCGGCGTCGAGCAGCGCGGGCGGAACGTTGCGGCCGGTGATCACGACGTGCTGCCGGCCGGGCCGGTCGGCCAGCGTGGCCAGCACCTGATCAATGTCCACCCAGCCCCAGTGCAGCGGGTAGCTGAACTCGTCGAGCACGTAGAGGTCGTGGACCTGCCCGGCCAGCCGGCGGGCGATCTCCGTCCAGCCCTGCGCAGCGGCGGCGGCGTGGTCGTCGGCGCTGCCGTGCTTGCGTGCCCAGGACCAGCCCTCGCCCATCTTGTGCCACTCGACGGGACCACCTTGCCCGGTCCGCTGGTGCACCTCGTGCAGCGCCTGGAACGCGGCCTGCTCCCCCACCTTCCACTTCGCGGACTTCACGAACTGAAACACCCCGATCGACCAGCCGGCGCTCCAACCCCGCAACGCCAAGCCGAAGGCGGCCGTGGACTTGCCCTTCATCGCTCCGGTGTGGACGATCAGCAGCGGCCGGTTGCGCCGTTGCCGGGTGGACAGCCCATCGTCGGGGACGGCGACCGGTAGGCCTTGAGGCATCTGAACCTCCGTCTAGGCAATAGATCTAGCAGCAGATCTGGCGGCCGATCTGACGGCACGGACCACCCCGGCCACCGTGTCGGCGGACAGCTCCGCCAGCCGCACGCACCCACCGCCCAGCGCCACCGCGAGCCGGTCGGCCAGCCCCAACCGGACCGGCCCGGACTCGCAGTCCACCACGATCGACGCAACCCCGTCGCGACGCAGCAGAGCGGCCGCGCCGAGCGCGGCGTCCATCCCGCCGTGGGTGGCGCGGCCGTCGGTGAGCACCACGAGCAATGCCCGCCGATCGGGATCGCGCAACCGCTCGGCAGCCAGCACCCGAGCCGAGCGCAGCAGTCCCGCAGCCAGCGGCGTGCGTCCTCCGGTGCGCAAGGCGTTCAATCGGGCAGCGGCGGCATCCACCGCCGACGTCGGTGGTAGGACCAACTGCGCGTCGATGCCCCGGAAGCTGATCAGCCCTACCTTGTCGCGGCGCTGATAGGCGTCGCGCAGCAGGGACAGCACCGCGCCGGTCACCGCGGACATCCGGGCCCGGGCGGCCATCGACCCGGACGCATCGACGGCGAACAGCACCAGGTTGGATTCCCGGCCCACGCGGATCGCCCGCCGGACGTCGGTCCGGTGCACCAGCAGCCCCGGACCTTGGCGCCCGCGGTCATGCTGATGGGGCGCGGCGGCGGCCAGCGTGCCCAGCAGGTGCAGCCCGCTGCCATCTGAGCTGGATGCTCGGATCGTGCGCCCGGTACTGGTCCTGGCCCGGGACCGCCGCCCAGGGGTCCCGGCGCCAACACCGGGCAGCGCCAACAGCCGAGCCCGAAACGGCGCCGCCGGTGCAGGCACGGGGCGGTCGGACGCAGAGCGATCGGGTGCGACGCCGTTGGTGGAGTTTCCGGAAATATCGCCGGCAACATCACCTTGCGGCTCCTCGGTGCGTCCCCCTCCTGGTCCGTCGGGCGGCTCATCCGGCGGTTGATCCGCCGTGCGCAGGGCGTCTTCTAGCTGCTCGCTGTCCAGGCCGGGCTCGTCGAACGGGTCGCGGCGACGGCGGTGCGGTAACGCCAGCGCGGCGGCGATCCGGATGTCCACCTCGTCTACCGCAACCGCCCCCCGCCAGGCGGCGTGTGCCATGGCGGTACGGGCCAGCACCAGATCGGCGCGCATTCCATCGACTTCGAATGCGGCGCACACCGCGGCGATCCGGCGCAGCTCGCCATCGGGCAGCACCACGCCGGGCAACACGGCCCGGGCCACCGTGATCCGTTCGGCGAGCGCGGCGTCCTCGGGATGCCACACCACCGCGAACTCAGCCGGGTCCGCCTCGTAACGCAGCCGCCGGCGGATCACTTCGGCCCGCGTCTCGACATCGCGAGAGGCCGCCACCTCGACGGTGAGCCCGAAGCGATCCAGCAGCTGCGGGCGCAACTCACCCTCCTCTGGGTTCATCGTTCCGACCAGCAGGAACGACGCTGCATGCGAGACGGACACGCCGTCGCGTTCCACGTGCGCGCGACCCATCGCTGCGGCGTCGAGGAGCACGTCGACGAGATGGTCGGGGAGCAGGTTGACCTCGTCGACGTAGAGCACCCCGCGGTGCGCCGCGGCGAGCAGGCCGGGCTGGTACGCCGAGACGCCCTCGGTCAGCGCGCGCTGCAGATCCAGCGAGCCCACCAGGCGGTCTTCGGTGGCGCCAACTGGGAGCTCGACCAGCCGGGCCGGCCGGATCAGCTGTCCTGCTACGGCGGCGTGCGGGCCATCCGGGCAGGTGAAATCGGGGGTCACCGGGTCGCAACCGAAGCGGCAACCCGGTACCGCGGTCACCGCGGGTAGCAGCGCCGAAAGCGCCCGGACCACGGTCGACTTCGCGGTGCCCTTCTCGCCGCGAACCAGGACCCCACCGATCCCCGGATGTACCGCGGTCAGCAGCAACGCCAACCGGAGCTCGTCGTGCCCGACGATCGCGGAGAACGGGTATCGGGCAGCACCCATGGTTCAGCGGACCCGTGCTGACGCGGCGCGGCGCATCGGCACGTGCGGGATGCCGTCCTCGGTGAACTCCGCCCCATTCACGACAAAGCCGAAAGAACCGAAAAGCTCAACGCAGTAAGGCTGCGCGTCCAGCACGCAGGGGGCATCGCCCACCTCGGCCAGCGCCGCCTCGAGCAGACGCCGGAGCCCTCCTTGGCGACGGGCCTGCCGGGCCGTACAGATCCGGCCGATCCGGAACTGACCGTCGGAGGGCTCCAACAGTCGCAGAGTTGCCTGCGGCTGCTCGATCGCGCCATCGGGCGCGAGCCAGTAGTGCCGGGTTGTCCGCTCCAGGTCATGCCCATCGAGCTCCTGATACGGACAGCCCAGCTCGACTACGAACACCTCGACCCGCAAGCGCAGCAGGGCGTAGATCGTGGCGGTCGACAGGTCGGCGGCAAGGCTGCGGTGTAGCACTGTGTTGCCCACAGCTCCTGCCTACCAGAAGGTCTGACATCGTGTCGGTGTGACGCACCATCGGCGCTGGCAGCTCACTCTGAGGTGGACCCTGGTCTGGCTGCTCACGGGTGCCTTACTTGTTGCAGGTGTCACCGTTGTCCAGCGGGTCCGCGCGGGTCAGCACCCTGCCGCGTCAGCCGCGCGGACCCCGACCCGGCCCGTCGCCAGGCAACCGGCGACCACCGCCCCTGGTCCGGTGTCTCCGTGGGTGTTGGGAGCCATGCCGCTGCCGCGGCGTCGGGATGGGTTCGGCGTGGTGCGGTCCACCCCTGCAGCGCTGGTAAACCGGCGGATGTCCACTGTCGATCTGCTGCCGCCCCCCACCTCGGCCACATTCCAGTCAACGATCGGTCCGGTACCCCCACCGGTGTTGGCCCGCAGTACCTGGAAACCAATCTGTCCGGTGAAACCCGAACAACTGCGTTACCTCACCATGTCTTTCCGTGGCTTTGATGCCCGCGCGCATACCGGTGAGATGCTGGTGAACGCCGATGCCGCACAGACCGTGGTAGGCGTCTTCAAGCGGCTGTTCGCGGCCGGTTTTCCCATCGAGGAGATGCGGATCACAGCAGAACCCGAGCTGAAGTTGCCTCCGACCGGGGACGGCAACAACACCAACGGCTTTGTCTGTCGCCAAACCCGTGGTCAGACCCAATGGTCGGCCCATGCCTACGGGTTGGCCGTCGACCTCAACCCGTTCGACAACCCCTCCGTCACCGGCGACCTCGTGGTGCCGGAGCTGGCGTCGTCCTATCTCGACCGGGACTGGGCGCGCTCGGGCATGGCGCTCGACGGAGGCGTGGCGGTGACCGCGTTCGAGTCGGCCGGCTGGAAATGGGGTGGGCGGTGGTCGGTGCCGGTGGATTTCATGCATTTCAGTGCCAACGGGCGCTGAAAGCTACGGGCACTGAAATGCTCACTGGCCCTCCAGGTCGCCCTCGAGGTCCAGGTAGACCGCCCGCAACGCGTCGAGATCCGCCGGATCAGGTTGGCCCCACAGGCCCCGGTCAGCGGCCTCGAGTAGCCGCTCGGTCATCCCGCGCAGCGCCCACGGATTGGATTTCCGCAGGAACTGCTGCACTCCGGAATCGAAGATGTAGGACTCGGCGAGCTGGTGATACATCCAGTCCTCGACGACGCCTGCGGTGGCGTCAAAGCCGAACAGGTAATCCACTGTGGCGGCCAGCTCGAAGGCTCCCTTGTAGCCGTGCCGCTGCATGGCGGCGATCCACCGCGGGTTGACCACGCGGGAGCGAAAGACCCGGCGGGTCTCCTCAGCCAGCGTTCGGGTCTTCACGGCGTGCGGTATCGCGGAGTCGCCAACGTAGGCCGCCGGATTGCTTCCGGTCAACGAGCGCACCATCGCGACCATTCCTCCGTGGTACTGGAAGTAGTCGTCGGAATCGGCGATGTCATGTTCGCGGGTGTCGACGTTTTTGGCTGCCACCGTGATGCGCCGGAAAGCATGCTCCATATCGCTGCGCGCCGCGGCACCGTCGAGCCCTCGCCCGTAGGCGTAACCACCCCAGGTGGCGTAGACCTCGGCGAGGTCGGCGTCGGTACGCCACTGCCGGCTGTCGATCAGCGGCAACAGGCCCGCGCCGTACGCGCCGGGCTTGGAGCCGAAGATCCGGGTGCGGGCGCGCCGGTCGTCGCCATGCGTAGCAAGGTCAGCCCGGTAGTGCGCGGCGACGAAGTTGCGCTCCGCCGGCTCATCCAGTATCGCGACGGTGCCGATCGCGTCG
>QHBY01000022.1 GCA_003244245.1 Pseudonocardiales bacterium | reverse complement strand
GTCGAGCACAAGATCTCCTCGGCCGTCGAGTTCTTCAACGCCTCCGAGCATCCCCGGACCGTGGCCGGGATTGCCCGCTCGCTCGGGATTCCTGAGGCGTCGGTGCTGCCCACCGAGCAGCCGAGCGCCGTGCACTTGATCCTGGCCTGGGAGCTGTGCTGGTACCGCTACGACGTCGACCTTGCGGACGGGCCCGGCGGCGTCCGCGTGGCAGCCCAGGGCTACGAGCTCGAGGAGCTCACACCCGAGGAGCAGACCGCGAACGCCGCCGTCGACGACAAGGGCGTCCTGGTCCTCGCGGCGGGGTCAGGGGACCGATAGCCTAGAATCCGTCGTGCGTGGCGGCAGCCGCCGCTCCGCACCTTTCGGTGTCCCAGCGATGATCTACTGCGTGGTCCCTCAAGAGCTCGCCGGAGAGCTCTACGACAAGCTTGCGAAGTACTACGAGCAGGATCTCAACGTCGAGGTCATCGTCGACCGCCGCAAGGGTGAACGCCGAGGGGGCGCATCGGGGGGGAGCGTCTCGGGAGGTGGTGCCCGCCAGGTGCGTGACCGCCGGCGCGCACGGGTACCGGGAGAGCTCCCATCTACGAACGCTCCCGCCGCGTGATCTGGGAACGGACGTACGCAACGAACCACCGCGGGTGAGGGTCGTCGTCCATGTGGACGGCGGGGCGCGGGGCAACCCGGGCCCTGCCGCGGTGGGAGCCGTCATCGCGACGGCGGCGGGCGACGTGCTCGAGGAGGCCAACGAGACGATCGGCAACGCGACCAACAACGTCGCGGAGTATCGAGCACTGCTCCTCGGGCTTGCCCGGGCACGCGCGCTGGGGGCCAGGGAGGTCGAGGTCGTCAACGACTCGGAGCTGATCGCCCGGCAGGTCTGCGGCCAGTACAAGGTCAAGCACGAAGCGCTCAAGCCGCTGCACGCGGCGGCGCGCCAGGCGCTCGAGGGCTTTCAGACCTGGAGCCTCCGCTCGGTCCCGCGGGCGCAGAACGCGCGCGCGGACGAGCTCGTCAATGCGGCCCTGGACGCCCAGTGATTCACGGAAAGGACCACCGGGCCATGGGCCATGGAGCAGTCTGAGCGCCTGGCCCGCCGCGCCGCGCGAGCGCGCGCCGTACATCGACGACGACTGACGGCCGCGCTGGTGGCGGCCGCTGCGGTTGCTGCGCTCGTGGNNGCCCACGGCAGCGCCCCCGCGGCCAAGCCGGCGCCACGGCCCATCACCCCAGGCCCAGCGCTCGACCCGGCGCGCCCGCGCCTTCCACGACGATTTCGGCCACGGCGCCGGGCGCGCATCTCGCCCCGCGCGAACCGGTGCCCGTGCTCATGTACCACGTGATCGGAACGCCCCGTCCCGACACTCCCCTGCCCGAGCTGTGGGTCACGCCGACGGACTTCCGGGCGCAGGTGCGGGCGCTCGCGCAACGCGGCTATCACGCCGTGACGCTTGCACAGGTGTGGGATGCCTGGCACCACGGAGGGCGCCTGCCCTCAAAGCCGGTCGTGTTCTCCTTCGACGACGGCTACACGGGCCAGTACACGCAGGCGCTACCGGCGCTGCGTGCGGCGGGGTGGCCCGGGGTGCTCAACCTCAAGCTCGGCAACCTGCGCGACCTGCACGCCGACCGGGTCAAGGGCATGATCGCCGCCGGCTGGGAGATCGACTCGCACACGATCACCCATCCCGATCTCACCTCGGTCGACGCCGCCGCGCTTCGCGTCGAGCTCGAGCAGTCGCGGGCGCGGCTGCGGCGGGAGTTCGGGCAGCCCGCCAACTTCCTCTGCTATCCGGCCGGGCGCTACGACAAAGCCGTCGTGGCAGCCGTCAGGCGCGCCGGCTACCTCGCCGCCACCACGACCGATAGCGGCCTCGCCCGCCCGCAGGACACCTATTTGCTCGGTCGTGTTCGCGTCAACGGCAGCGACGGTGCCGCCGGCCTGGTCAAGAAGCTCGCGACGGCGGGAGCGAATCCCGACGCCCCGCCGGTCCTGCGGGGCGGGGGAGGAGGGTGATGAGCGCAGCGGGTGTGCCAGCGCCCGCCCGGGGCGGGATGACCGCTCGCGAGATCGGGTTCCTGATCGCGGTGGGCGCGATCACCGTGCTCGCCGGCGCACTCCACTTCGCGAGGGCCCCAGCCGTCGCCGCGTTCTTGGCGGCCACGGGCGCTCTCGGCGGGATGGCCTGGGTCGTCTCCTTCGCTACCGAGCAGGTCGGCGAGCGCTTCGG
>QHBY01000021.1:827-3734 GCA_003244245.1 Pseudonocardiales bacterium | reverse complement strand
ACGTGCTCGACGCCCTGCGCGAGGCCGGCCGTGCCTACCACGGCGGCATCGCCCGCGTGCGGCCGTACGAGTTCTGGGTCCTGGGCTCGCCCACCGTCTTCCTGGTGGTGCTGGGGCTGCCGCTGGCCTGGCTGGCGCTTCGCAACCTGGCCGCAGGCCACGCCACGGCGCTTGCACTCGCGCTGGTCGTCGCCACCTCCGCCCTGCTCGGCTTCACCAAGGCCGAGAACGAGCGAATCTGGCTCTTCCTCGTGCCGCTGGCGTGCGTTGCCGCCGCGAGCGGGGAGCGGGTCCGGCACCTGCGGTGGCTGCTGGGCGGGCTCGCCGTACAGGCGCTTGCGGTCGAGCTCCTGCTCGACACGACCTGGTGAGGACGCCCACGGGGCGGCCGAGCGCGCGGACGGCGAGGCAGACCCACGGCGCTCAGCGTAGAGCGCTTCGATTACGGAATCGAGAACGCAGCGCAGCACCCCGGATCTGCGCATCCGCTGTGTGATGATCCCGTTATGGCGCCGCGGCGCGCAGGACGGCACCGCTCGCCGGCGGTCTTGGGCGACACGCGCCGCAGCGCCCTGACAGCAGCGCTCGGACTCAGCGTGGTGGCTGCGACGGTCGCGATGCACGACCTGGGCAGCCTGCGCATCCACAACCGCGACTACGTCGCACTCGCAGGCGTCATGGTCACCCTCTGCGGCGTGGCCTCGGCCCTGCTGTGGCGGCGCGCTCGTCGAGTCGACGTGGTCGTCGTCCTCGTCGTCGCGGTGACCGCCCGCGTCCTGCTGGCCTTCGACGCTCCCACCCTCTCCGACGACGCATACCGCTTCGTGTGGGACGGACGCGTCCAGGTCCACGGCATCAACCCCTACGCCTTCGCGCCCGCCGACAATCGCCTGGTGAGGCTGCGCGACTTTCCGATCTTCACTCGCGTAAACCGGCCGTTCACCCGCACGGTGTATCCGCCCACCGACGAGCTGGCCTACGCCGGCGTGAACGCGGTCGGGGGAGACGGCGTGCTCCAGGTCAAGCTCGCGCTCCTGCTGACGGAGGCGCTGGTCGTTGCCCTGCTGCTCGCCATGCTGGCGCGCTCCGGCTGCTCGCTCGGGCGCGTCGCCCTGTACGCCTGGCATCCGCTGGCCATCGTGGAGATCGCCGGCAGCGGCCATCCCGACCCGTTGCTGATCGCACCGATGCTCGGCGCCCTGCTGCTCTGGGACCGTGGGCGCAGGGGCGCCGCCGGGGTCGCACTCGCGGTGGCCGCGCTGGCCAAGTTCGTGCCGCTCCTGCTTGCTCCGATCATGTTCCGCCGCCTGCGCGCGCGCTTCGCCGGCGCCCTGGTCGCGACGATCGCTCTGCTCTACCTCCCCTACCTCGGAGCCGGGTCGCGCGTGGTCGGCTCGATCGGCGAGTTCGCCGATCGCCGCTTCGGCTCGGGTCCCTACAACTGGCTGCTCGACTCGGGCGTTCACGCTTCGCTTGCGCGAACGGTGCTGGTCGTCCTGCTGCTGGTCGCGCTCGGCCTGGCCACCGTCTGTCCCCCGCGCGACCTTTGCAGCGCCGCGGCGTGCGCGGCAGCGATGCTCGGCGCGGCGATGCTGGCCGCGCCGGACGTCGAGCCCTGGTACCCGCTGTGGGTCCTCCCCCTGCTCTGTCTCGCTCCGGCGCCGTGGCTGCTGTGGCTGTGCGCGAGCGCACCGGTGTACTACCTGACCTTCGGACCATCCAGGGTGATGACCGGCGATGGCGCCCGCTCTGTCGTGTGGGCACCGGCCCTCGGCCTGGCAGTGCTCGAGGCTATCCGGTGGTGGTCTCGCCGCCGCTCTGGGGCTGGGGCTCGGGAGCGGGCTCCGGAGTCGGCGCCTGCGGCGGGACCGGCCGCTGCGCCGCCTCCTCTTGCGCCCTGACCTGGAGCACGGCAGCCTTGATGGCCTTGCGTTGGCTCGGGGTGAGCTGGGCCTGCTGCGAGGACTTGATCGCAGCGCAGGTGCGGGCGTGCCCGCGACAGTAGGAGAGCGAGATGTCAGCGACCTTGAGCATCCTGGTCCGGCCGGCGATGCGGACCGCAAGCGTCGCGGGCGGCAGGGGCCTGGCCGGCGCCGTCGTCGCGGTCGTCGCCGCAGTGCTCTTCGCCGACTTGTCCTTGCTGTCGCTGGACCCGCAGGCGGACACCGCAACCGCGCTCGCGCCACCGGCGGCGAGCACTGCGACGACGATGACCTCGTTGCGCATCGTCTCCACCCTACGCCGTTGCCAACGAGCTGACCAGGCATTCGGGCCTGCCGTCATCGACACGTAAGGACGGTCGCGACCAGTTCGTGCCGCGGCGTTGACGGCCGCTGCGTGCTGGGATTTCAGCGTCGCGATCTGCGCGGTTGAGCGGCCCCCGCGGCTGAGCCGGCCGCCGGCTCGCGAACCTGGGTGAGGCGGATGTGGTGCCGGACGGATTGTGGAAGGCCGAGTCGATCCCGTAGCGTGATCGCGACACGCCAAGCAGGCGCTTGCAGCGCAACTTCGTGTCGGCGGGTCCCAGCGCTTTCCCCAAGCAGGTGATCAGCGCGAGGACCGGGGTCGATCGAGCCGACTTCACCACCATCGCTACGCGCCGGGCGCGCCCCGCAGGCGGTGGACTGAGGACCGTCCACACTCCCGCTCCCTCAGTCGCTGATCAGCCGCTGTCCAGCGCTCGGTACACCGTGGCTGTGGCGGTGCCGAAAATCAGGGGAAATGCCTGGTCGAGAGCCAGCGAGCTCAACGGCCGGCGCCAGGGCGGCGGCGCGACTCCGAGCAGCGGCAGCTCGACGAGCGAGACGCCCCATACACCCGCGCCGAAGCCAAGGCCCAGGACTGCCGGACGCTGGGCGAGCGAGCCCGAACGTGCCAGCAGGCCAAACGGAGCGCCCCATGACGTGC
>QHBY01000021.1:0-817 GCA_003244245.1 Pseudonocardiales bacterium | reverse complement strand
GCCGTCGGGGGACTCGCTTGCCGGGGACGTGGTTGATCAGGCGGCGCGCGACCCGCTCGGGAGTCGAGCTCGACTCGCGGCCCGTCGCTCGCAGGTAGGCGACCTGCACCGAGGTCGTCGCGCCTGTGCCCGCGCCCGCTGCAAGTAGTCCGAAGCCGAGCGCCGCCACGGGAGATCGCTGGGCAGCCGCCTGCCCGCCGGGGTCCGAGTTCGAGATGGCCGCGACGCCCGCGTCTGACCCATCGTCGTCAGGGCAGGCGACGATGCCGGCGATACTCAGGGCGGCTACGTCCTCGACGACAGCGAGCCCGGGATCGGGGATCGAGCTGCGCTGGCCGAGCAGAGCCCGCGCGCGCTCGGACACGAACGTGGTCACGGCCGCTCCGGTGGCGCCCGCGCCCGCGCCTTGGCCCCCGGCGAGCAGGCGCCCCGCCAGCGCGCCGCTGAGAACCCGACCGGCCAGGGCGGGGGGATCGCTGCGCGGAGGGACCGCCGGGTGCTTGTCGGCGGACAGCTCGCCGGCCAATGCCGTGAGAAGCGCGAGGCGCAGCCGGCTGTTCGTCCCCTTCCCGCGAGCCGCCATGACACCCCACGGGCCAAAGGTCCGGATTCCCGCCACCGAGCCCAGAACGGCGGCCGCCCTGAGCTTTGACGCCTTCGCGGGCATGCGCCGCCGCTACCCGCCGAACCGGACGGCAAACGAGCGCACGGCGGGAGGGTCTTCCCCCGGGCCCCTCGCTCGGATCACGGCGCTACGGGATGCAGCGAACGGACGAGCCGGCGCATCCGGACCATGAGGGCCGCAGAAGGCGTCACC
>QHBY01000020.1 GCA_003244245.1 Pseudonocardiales bacterium | reverse complement strand
GGCTATTTCGACCACGTCGAGGGTGAATTGGGCTGGCGCACCTTGGACTTCGAGCAGGAAGTGCTCGACACCGGTGACTTTCAAGGCACACCGGTGATGAACTACGCCGATCTTGACGTGCCCTACACCCGGATCCACGAGTTCCGGCACTTCCATCCCGAGCGGGATTACCGCACCGACAAGACGGTGATCTTTCGCGAGTACTCGCGGTTCGCGCAGCGCGGTGACGAACCCTATTACCCGATCAACACCGCCGAGGACCGGGCGAAGCTGGAACGCTACCGCGAGCTGGCCCGCAAGGAGACCGCCAACCGCAATGTGCTTTTCGGTGGGCGGCTCGGTACGTACAAATATCTGGACATGCACATGGCGATCGGCTCCGCGCTGTCGATGTATGATAACAAAATCGCGCCGTATTTCACCGAGAACCAGTCGCTGGACGACCCATCGACGAGCCAGCAAGACGGTTGGTGACTTGCGGACACGTCATGGAGGGGGCAGCCGACCCATTACGGGTCGCTGCCGGGGGCTACCCTCTGGCGACGTCAACACCGAGCCCGTCACACCGTGCCTGTCACACCGCCAGGACTGGCCTGTCACTGCGGAAAACTGGGGAGTCCATGCCGACCAGCACCGTCTGGAGCCCGGAAGAATCCTTCGCCAGCGCGCCCGTCGAGCCGTTCTCGACGCTGCTGCAGCGCGTGATCCTGCCCCGCCGGGCCGACCCGATGGCCGTCCGGGCGCTGTATGTCGATGAGCAGTCGGCCACTGCCCGGCGGGTGTGGCCACCGGCCGGCGCCACCGGGGCGCACGATCCGCGTGACGTCGATATCGAGGTCACGCTGGCCAACCCCAACGCTCGACGGGTCCGCGCGTTGTCGCGCACCAGCGTGGCGGTGCCCGAACAGACCGAGGTGTCCTTCGCGGCGTACTTCAATGCCTTCCCGGCCAGCTACTGGCGGCGCTGGACCGCGCTGCGCACCGTGCGGCTGCGCCTGGACGTCGAGGGTGCCGGACGGGTCGACGTCTACCGGTCCAAAGCCGACGCCACGGCCATTCACACCCACGGCGAGCTGGTCGAGGGGCGCCGTCAGCTGGACATCGAGCTGGATCTGACCCCGTTCGAGGACGGTGGTTGGTACTGGTTCGACCTCAGCACCGAGGATTCGGAGCTGATCGTGCACTCCGGTGGCTGGCACGCGCCCGTCGAGGCGCCGGGACGCGCCGCGGTGACCATCGGCATGCCGACCTTCAACCGCCCGACCGACTGCGTGGCCACCCTGCGCGCGATCGGCTCCGACGAGCTGGTCCGCTCGATCGTGACCGCGGTGATCATCCCCGATCAGGGTGCCAACAAGGTTCGCGACCAGGACGGTTTCGCGCAGGCGCAGGCCGTGCTGGGCGACCGGCTGCGGATCATCGACCAGCCCAACATCGGCGGTTCCGGCGGTTACGCACGGGTCATGTACGAGGCGCTGGAGACCACCGACTGCGAGCAGATCCTCTACATGGACGACGACATCGTCTTAGAGCCTGACTCGATCCTGCGCGCGGTGGCGTTCTCCCGGTTCGCCCGCCGCCCGATGCTGGTCGGTGGCCAGATGCTCCAAGCCCAGGCCCGCTCCCGGTTGCACGCCTGGGGTGAGATCGTCGACCTGAAACGGATGCGGTGGAACAAGGCGCCGGGCACCGAATACGACCACGACTTCGCCCAGCACTCGCTGCGCCAGACCGCCTGGATGCACCGGCGCACCGACGTCGACTACAACGCCTGGTGGATGTGCCTGATCCCGCGCACCATCGCCGAGGACATCGGGCTGCCGCTGCCGCTGTTCATCAAGTGGGACGACGTCGAGTACGGGCTGCGCGCCCGCACCGCAGGCTATCCCACCGCGACCGTGCCCGGCGTGGCGATCTGGCACATGTCGTTCGCCGACAAGGATGACGCCACCGACTGGCAGGCTTACTTTCACCTGCGCAACAGGCTGGTCGGCGCCGCGCTGCACGGCACCGAGGAGCGACCCACGGCGATGCTCGCCGACAGCCTCAAACACGTGCTGAGGCATGCCCTGGCGATGGAGTACTCCACGTTGGCCCTGCAGGAGATGGCGATCCGGGACTTCATGGCCGGGCCGCAGGCGCTGTTCGACAAGCTGCCCACGGCGCTGGGTGAGGTCCGGGCCCGCTGCGCTGAGTTCCCCGACGGGCAGGTGAGGGACTCCCAAGAGCTGTCGCTGCCGGCCGCTGGGCAGGTCGCGGTGCAGCGCATGCTCAAACCACCCACCAATCCGGTCACCATCGGGGCGACCCTGCTCAAACGATTGGCGCACCAGCTACGCCCGGTCGATGCGCAGGCTCAGCGTCGCCCACAGCTGTCACTGTCTCGTGCCGACGCCCGGTGGTTCGTGCTCTCCGGGCTGGACGGGGTGACCGTCTCCACGGCCGACGGCCGCGGCGTCACCTACCGCAAGCGCGACCCCCAGGCGTTTCGCTCGATGCTCGCCCGCTCGGTGGCGCTGCACCGGGAACTCGCCCGGGAGTTCCCCCGGCTGCGCAAGCGCTACCGCGATGCCGCGCCGGGGCTCACTGATCGGACCGGCTGGAAAAGGGTGTTCGACGCGTGATGCTGCAACTGATGCTTCGACGGCGAGCCAGCAACGACGACCAGGAGACCGCGGTGCTCGCTGCGGTGCAGCGCAGGATCGCGGTGCCTCAGGTGGTGTCCGTCGCCCGCGGGATGTCGCATTTCGGTGAACACGCCCTGGGCTGGTTGGCGCTGGGTGCGCTGGGTGCGCTGGTCGATCGACGGCGCCGGCGTGATTGGCTGGTCTCGATGGCCACGGTGGCGGCCGCGCATGGCACGTCGATCGCGGTGAAGAGGGTGGTGCGCCGGCCCCGTCCGGTTGATCCGTCCGTTGCGGTGCTGGCGAGCACGCCGAGTCAGCTGTCCTTCCCGTCCTCGCATGCGGCGTCGACCACCGCGGCGGCGATCCTCTACGGCGGCCTGCTGCGCCGCCGGCTGACCCCACTGTTGGTACCCCCGATGCTGATCAGCAGACTGGTGCTCGGCGTGCACTACCCGAGTGACGTGCTGGTGGGCTCCGCGCTCGGCGCGGTCATCGGTGCCGGGATGCGACAGCGCCTTGTTGGCGCCCGCGCCAAGCCAGTTCGCTGTGACCCCTTGAGAGGACGGCGATGATCACCACCGCGCCGCGTCAGGCGCTAACCCGGGCAGACAACCCGCTGTTCGGGCTGGTCCGCACCATGCGACCCCGGCAGTGGGTGAAGAACGTCCTGGTGCTGGCCGCGCCGTTCGCCGGCGGCACCATCTTCCACCTGCCGGTCCTCGTCGCGGTCGGGATCGCGTTCATCGCGTTCTCGCTTGCCGCGTCCGGCGTGTACCTGGTCAACGACGTCCAGGACGTCGAGGCCGACCGCGCTCACCCGACCAAGCGCAACCGCCCGATCGCCGCTGGGGTGGTTGCACCCCGGCTCGCGCTGGGCGTCGCCGTGGCGCTGTTCGCCGCCGCGATTGGCGTGTCTTTCCTCGCGTCGACGGACCTGGTCCTGGTCACTGTCGTCTACATCGCGGTGCAGCTGGCCTACTGCTTGTGGCTCAAACACCAGCCGGTCGTGGATATCTCCATTGTCGCGTCGGGCTTTTTGTTGCGGGCCATCGCGGGTGGCGCCGCCGCGGGGATCGCGCTGTCCCAGTGGTTCCTGCTCACCACCGCGTTCGGATCGCTGTTCATGGTGGCCGGTAAACGCTACGCCGAGATCCGGCTCGCCGAGCGCACCGGCGCGAAGATCCGCAAGTCGCTCGAGCGCTACACCGCGTCCTACCTGCGTTTCGTGTGGACCCTGTCGGCCACTGGCGTGATCATGATGTACGGTCTGTGGGCGTTTCAGCTCAGCCAGACCCACCACTCACGCTGGCCGGTGATCTCCCTGGTGCCCTTCGTGGTAGCCGTGCTGCGCTACGCCGTCGACGTCGACGGCGGCAACGGGGGCGAGCCCGAAGAGATCGCCCTAGCCGACCGCACCCTCCAGGTCCTCGGCGCCTTCCTAGTCCTCACCCTCATCGCCGCCGTCTACCTCTAACCCCACCTCCCCCGCTCTTTCGACTGCGCTATAGCGCACTTCTCGTCCGAGAACGATCTTGTCGGTGGGGTCGGGTCCGCTCATACTGAACGCCAAACGCGGATCCGACCAAAGGGGCCGATAGGTGGGCTTTCTCGACGATGAGCAGTGGCGCGGCCGGATCTTCGGCGGAACCTGGAAACGATCCGCCAGTGGGGATGCCGCCGTCATCGCACCGGCCACCGGGGAGGAACTGGGCCGCGTGGGCATGGCCGGGCTCGAGGATGTCACCACCTCGGCGGCGCAGGCGGCCGTCGCCCAGCGGGAGTGGGCGGTGACGCCGTTCCCGGAGCGGGCCGCCGTACTGCGACGCGCGGGCGAGACGCTGCAGCGGCATACCGACGAACTGCGCGACTGGCTGGTCCGGGAGACCGGCGGCGTCCCGGGCAAGGCCTATTTCGAATTGCACGTCGCCGCTCAGGAATGCTACGAGGCGGCGGCGTTGCCGTCCCGGCCGCAGGGTGAGCTGCTACCTAGCTGGCCGCCCAGGCTCAGCATGGCGCGCCGGGTACCCGCCGGGGTGGTCGGCGTCATCGCCCCGTTCAACGCCCCACTGGTGCTGGCGATGCGTTCGGTGGCCCCGGCGCTGGCGTTGGGCAACGCGGTGGTGCTCAAGCCGGACCCGCGCACCGCGGTCTGCGGCGGGGTCGTCTTGGCTAAGGTGTTCGAAGAGGCTGGGCTACCCCCGGGTGTCCTGCACGTGCTGCCCGGTGGTGCGGACATCGGGTCCGCGCTGGTCGAGGATCCGCACGTCAGGGTCATCTCGTTCACCGGCTCCGCCGCAGCCGGTAGGGCGGTAGGCGAGCTGGCCGGCCGCCACCTCAAGCGAGCCCATCTGGAGCTGGGCGGTAACTCCGCGCTGATCGTGCTCGAGGATGCGGATCTCGAGCTGGCCGTTGGCGCGGCCGCCTGGGGCTCGTTCTTCTACCAGGGACAGGTTTGCATGGCGATTGGCCGGCACCTGGTGCACGACTCGATCTACCAGGAGTACGTGGAACGCCTCGCTGCCAAGGCCGATGCGCTGGCCGTCGGCGATCCGGCGACCGAACAGGTCGCGCTCGGTCCGATCATCGATGTCAAACAGCGCGACCGGGTTCACGACCTCGTGACCAGCAGCGTGGCGGCTGGTGCTCGGCTCGCGGCGGGCGGAACCTACCGGGATCTGTTCTACCGTCCCACGGTCCTCGCCGACGCGGGCCCGTCCGTCCCGGCCTACGAGCAGGAGGTGTTCGGCCCGGTCGCGCCGGTGACCCGCTTCGCCACCCTCGACGACGCGGTGAAACTGGCGTCAGACAGTGAATACGGCATGTCCGTGGGCATCCTGACCTCGGACATGCCGCGAGGCCTGGAGCTGGCCGAGCGGATCCCGACCGGGCTCGCGCACGTTAACGACCAGACACTCAACGACGAGGCACACGTGCCTTTCGGCGGCGTGCTCGCCTCCGGAACCGGTTCCCGGTTCGGCGGCGGCGCCGCGAACATCGAGGCGTTCACCGAAACCCGCTGGATCACCGCACGGGCCACCATCGCCCCCTACCCGTTCTGATTGCGCCGCACTCGCTCACCGCTCTGTGCCTCCCGAGCTCAACAACCGAGCTGTTCACCGGCCGCGCGGGCAGCTCTGCTGTTGAGTTCGGGAGCTGTTGTGCACTGTCGGGGCTGTGGAGTTCACGAGCCGTCAGATCGGCAGGCGGCGGAAGATGGGGCGGGGGAGGTGGCGTAGGGCGGACATGACGTAGCGCATGGGAGCGGGGGCCCAGGCTTGCTCGCGGCCGTTCGCGACGGCGTCGACGATGACCTCGGCGACCTGTTCCGGGGTGACTGACAGCGGAGCGGCTTTCATGCCGGCCGTCATCTTCGTGTGTACGAAGCCGGGTCGGATCACCGAGACCTTGACACCGGATGGGCGCAGCGCCTCGGTGAGGCCAGTGTAGAAGGTATCCAGGCCGGCCTTGGTGGAGCCGTAGGCGAAGTTCGCTCGCCGGGGTCGCTCGGCGGCGGCCGACGACAGCGCGACCAGCGCGCCGTGGCCTTGCCGTTGCAGCGCGTCGGCGACCAGCACTCCGACCGACACCGCTCCCACATAGTTGACCTGCGCGAGTTCGACGGCGCTGCGGTGGTCGGTCCACGCCTTCTCCTGGTCGCCGAGCAACCCGAAGGCGACCAGGGTGACGTCGACGTCGCCGTCAGCGAAGGCCTTCTCGATCGTCGCGACGTGTGACGCGGTGTCCGCCGCGTCGAAGGGCAGGGTCATCACCGTGGCGCCGAGGCGGTCCAGCCGCTCCGCGGCAGCGTCGAGCCGCGGCGACGGGCGGGCGGCCAGGATCACCCGCAGCGGCCGGCGGGTGGCGTAGTGCTCCGCGGTGGCCAGCGCAATCTCGGAGGTGCCGCCCAACAGCAGCAGGGACTGGGGGTTGCCGACAGCGTCGATCACAGGCCTTCCTTCATCACAGTTCGAGCCTTCGTCACAGTTCGAGTCTCCTGGACAGGTCAGAGGCGAAGATCCCGTCTGGATCGGCGGCGGCGCGGACCTTGCGCCACTCGTCGATCCGCGGGTACATGCGGGCCAGGGTGGCCGCGGAGGTCCGCGACTCCTTGGCCAGGTAGAGCCGGCCACCGGCGTCGAGGACCTGCTCGTCGAGCCGATCGCAGAACTCCGCGAGACCCCGCCGGATCGGGAAGTCCACCGTGATCGTCCAGCCGGGCTGGGGGAACGACAGCGGCGCCTGGCTGGCCTCGCCGAATCGTTTGAGCACGTTGAGGAACGACACGTGCCCCGAGCGGGCAATGTCCGAAACGATGTCACGGAAGGTGCGTTCCGCACCGAAGGGCACCACGAACTGGTATTGCAGGAAACCCCGCGAGCCGTACGCCCGGTTCCACTGACCGACCATGTCCAGCGGGTGGTAGAAGCTGGTCAGGTTCTGCACCTCGCCGCGACGGCACTTGGGCGCCTTGCGGTACCAGGCCTCGCTCAGCGCGCCGAAGATCGTCCGGTTGGCCAGCCCGTTGGGGAAGGCGTTGGGCGCGGTGAGCAGTTGCGGCGCGTCGAAAGCCAGCGGGGTGCCGCGCAGCTTCGGTGGCAGCTCGTCACGTTTTGCCAGCGAGCCGCGGGTGAGCACCGCGCGGCCCAGTTTCGGGCCCGTGGAGATGGCATCGAACCAGGCCGCGGAGTAGTCGTAGCGGTCGTCGGAGCCGTCGGTGAGCAGGACCATCAGCTCGTCGAGGTCGGCGGCGCGGTCGGTGTCGACGACGAAGTACGCCGACTCGACGTGGGTCAGCGTGATCGTGGCCGCCACGATGATCCCGGTCAGTCCCATGCCGCCGACGGTGGCCCAGAACAGCTCGTCGTCGGGTGTCAGCGTGACGACCGAACCGTCGGCGGTGACCAGGTCGAGTGCCCGCACATGGTTGCCGAAGCTGCCCGCGCTGTGGTGGTTCTTGCCGTGGATGTCGGCCGCGATCGCGCCACCGACGGTGACCTGCCGGGTTCCGGGCAGCACCGGGACCCACAGACCGAACGGCAGTGCGGCGCGCATCAGCGCGTCGAGGCTGATTCCGGCGTCCACCACGGCCAGTCCGCTGTCCGCGTCCAGCGAGTGGATCCGGTTGTAGCCGGTCATATCGATGACCAGGCCGCCCGCGTTCTGCGCCGGGTCGCCGTAGGAGCGCCCCAACCCGCGCGCGATCACGCCCCGACTTCCCGGGTCACGGACCGCCCGCTGGATGTCATCGACGGTCGGATCGACCAGCACCCGAGCACTGCTCGGCGCGGTCCTGCCCCACCCGTTCAGCGAACGCACCACGATCTCAGCCATCGCCCGGCAGGCTACTCCGGTCCCCGTCGGCAGTGCTGTGGGTGGTGGTGCGCTGGTAAGTGTCGCGCTCGGCGGTGTCGGCGGACAGTTGAAGGGCGCCCCAGTCGACGTCGGGATGGCCGGCCAGCCGGGTGGGAATCTCGTAAAGCCGGCCGAACGGCCGGATCGCCGCGAAGGCGCCGCCCTGGTCTTGGGCGGTGGTCACCGCGGAGAGCCGGCCCTCACGCCGGGGTGCCTCGATCACTACCTGGGGTGCACCGGCCAACCCGTCGCCGACCCCGACGATGTTGCGCAGGCAGGGGAACAGGAACGCCTGCGGCCAGCTCACCAGCACCGGTCCGCGGCCGGCCAGGAACTCGTTGAACCCGACCACGCTGCGCAGCCGGGGCCCGGTGACGGCCAACCAACCGTCCGGATCGGTCGTGGCATCGACCGAGCGGATCCGGATCCGGTCGGCGCCGTTTGGAACCTGCGCCGCGTCGAGCCCGATGGACCGCCAGGGGCGGTAGTCCGGTGGGCCGTCCAGATGGTCCTGGTTGAGACGCACCCGGTCGTACGGGACGCGGACGCCCAGCGTGGTGACGCCGGCGTACCGGGCCCGGCCGAACTCCAGGACCAGCTTGTTGCCCCGATCGGTACGGCCGGACACCGAGACCGCCACCCCGCTTGCCGGGGGGAGCCGGAACCAGGGGCTGGTCATGCTCCCCGTGCTTTGCGGACCGCCGACCAGGCTTCCCCACAGCTCGGCGGATACCCCGGTACCCGGCGGGTCTGGCGGCGGGTACGCCGGGTCGAAGCCCGCCATGGCGGTGAACCCGGTCAGCTGCTGCGCGGGGCCGGGGCCGAACGTTCCGACGGGGGCCAGCACCGGGCCGTCGGTCAGGACCTGGATGTCATCGCCGAGGCCGCAGTGGGGGCCACCGGTCAGCCGGTGGGTGTTCACCAGGGCGAGGGAACCGGCTGGCCGCCGCAGCGGTGCGGCCAGCAACGAGCCGAGCAGTACCGCCACCGCGGTGCCGGCTGCTGCGACGGTGAGCACCGCGGGCGCGGCCACCAGCGCCGGCCCGGCGTGGGTGTGGATAACCCGTGAGTGGCGATGCGAG
>QHBY01000019.1 GCA_003244245.1 Pseudonocardiales bacterium | reverse complement strand
GTCAAGGGGCGGTGCCGTCGGGGCGTGGGCGCTGGGCGCGTCAGGTAGCGACGAGGTCGGCCCGCCCGGATCGAAGTCGGGCTTTGCGGCAGCGTCGTCAGTTGGTCCTGGTTCTGGGCCGGGTTCGGCTTGTTGTTGGTCACGTGTGACCGCCGCCACGGCGGCCCCTGGTGCCGCCGCCGAGAACGCCAGCACGCCCGCGGCCAAAGCCGCCTGGGTTCTTCGGGGGATGAGCGGTTGCGCCGCGAGGACGCCCGCCACGCGTTCGCGGCGACACAGCGGGCAGTCTGGGTGAAACGGCAGGCGGCCGTGATACTCGGACTGGCGGAGATGCGCCCCCAGACCGGCCATGTCAGTTGACCGGGTCAGTCACGCAGCGATAGGACTTGGCGCCCGCGAAGGTATTCGGGGTGACGCCAACGTGCCCAACGGAGTCGGTGATGTAGAGCACGNNCTCGCCGGGCGTGGAACTCGATGGGAAGACCTCGCCAGTCAGCTCGCCGCCAGCCGCGATCGCCGGTCCTGCGAGCGCCAGTCTGAGCTCTCCATGGGTCGGTAGGCGCCGTCCGGGCCCCTGCGGCGTTCCTATAGTCTCGCAGACGGCGAGCGCGGTTCCGTATGCCGCGGGTGCGCGCGACGTCTTCTCAACGCAGACGTCGGCTACGACGAATGTGTCGCCCGGGCACCGGACCTTGAGGTCACCAGCGGTCAGACCGCCGAGGCGATTGGCGTTGGTGGCGCGCGGCACCTCCCCGAGCCGCGATTCGCGGATCTCCCTGCCAGTGAGCGTGTTGCGGGCGATCTTCGTGGCCCGCACGCTGCGATTGGTCAGTCGCTTGCCGCTGATCGTCGCCACGGCGTAGGAGGACCCGCCCAGCGCGATGAAAACGGCGAGGGTGGCCATCACGTTGGCGTAGCTGAGGTGCCTGCGCAGCTTTTCGAGCATCGATGTCTCCGTGGGTGAGTGGTGATCAGCGGCCTCGGACCTGGACGCTGACGGTCGACGATGCGCCCGTAGCGAATGGATAGCCGGTTTCATCGGGGATCCTCGCCCGGAAACGGTAGCGCTGTGTACCGCGCGTGCGCTGGAAGCGGTAACCGACGGCCCACCGTCCGGCCTGGTCGCTGCGCACTGTGCGGAACGTCTGCCAGCGCCGGGAGACGAAGGCCTGGAGCTCGACGAGCTTTCCGCCGGCGGGCGCCGGCAGCGTTGCGAGCCGGCCGCGGAAGCTGACGGCCTGGCCATTGAGCACGCGTGCCGGCCGCACCCCCAGAGAGCTCGCTGCCGCGACGACCACCCCGACCTGCCCCTGGGCGGGGAGGAGCACGGCTGAGCCGGCGTAGCTGAAGCGCAGGGTGCTCGTGCTCGCCGCAGTCACCGGATAACGGTAGTTCCCGCCGGCGTCGGTCTGCAGCGTCGCGACGAGCGACTCGCCGCTGATGGGCGAGGCGGCGAGCACCTGGACCGGGGCGCCGGCGATGCCCTGTCCGTTGGCGGTGAGCCGTCCTGCGATGGGCAGACGTTGACCGATATGGCCGCGTGCGGCGGAGGTCAGCTCGGTCACCTGGCGGTGCACCCACCGGCGGTGGCCGCGGCGTCCGACTCGCCGTCGGATGGTCTTGGTCGTGGCGATTCCGGCCTGCAGGTTCGTTCCCAGGCGCAGCGGGAGGGTGAGCAGCATCGGCTGCCCGTCGAGGCGACGGTCCGTGGAGGTTTCGTTGTGTGCCTGGTCATAGGCGCGCGTCCGCAGCGCGTAGGCGCCGGCGGGAAGGGCGGAGTCGTCGATCTGGGCGAGGAGGCGGGTGCCGTCCTTGCGGGTGTCGAGCGTCTGCCAGATGCCCGTGCCCTGGCGGCTGATCTCGATCGTCCCGCCCGCGAGACCCGACACCTTGTCGGTGACTTGTACGCCAATCTGGGTGGGGTTTGCAAGGCTGATCGGCTCGAAGCCAACCGCCGGGGGCTCGGGGTCGTAGCGCAGCGTGACCGGCACCGAGGCGGCGTGCTCATCGGCGTTGCCCGCCGCGTCATGGCGCCACATCGATACGGTCCACTCCCCCGCTGCGGGGACCGAGATCGGGAAGCTCGAGATACCGGGACCGCTTGGCTGGGTAGTCGCGCAGTTGGTGGTCCCGGCGGCGCACAGCTTGGAGGTGGCGGCGACGATCGGCGCGCGGTCGCCCTCCGGAGGGTTCGTCCACGCGAGCGCGAAGTCGTTGGTGTTTCGCCACTGCTCGCCGCCCACGACGCCGACATCGACACGGCCGGGAGCGGTGTTGTCGACCCGCGCGATTACCGGCGCCGAGGCGCCTTGGTTGCCGGCCGTGTCGTTGGCCTGGACGACGAGCGGCTGGGTGCCCTCGGGAATCTCTCTCGTGTTTACGTTGATCTGAGCGCGACCGTTGTCGCAGGGAACCAGTCCCGCGAAGGTTCCGTCGCTGTCAGCGTAGTTACACGAGCGCCCAGCAAAAGGCTGACCCTGACCACCAAGGATCGCCCGCGCGCTGCGCACCCCGACGTTGTCCGTCGCGTCGTAGTTGAGCGCTTGGGTACCGTTGACCCAGGCGCCCTGCGCAAGCGGCGTGTCGGGCGCGATCGCCACGGAGGGTGGCGTGTCGTCGACCACGGTCGCGGTGGCTATCTGGGTTCGAACGTAGTTGTTGTGCCGGGTCGAGCAGGAGCGCCGGCCGGAGCTGCCCGCGCAGATGATGCGCTGCACGATTCGAGTGGCGCCACCGACGTTCCTGGTGATCGTGTGAAGACCCGATGCCTGGGCGCGTCCGGGCCGTGGGCACTTCTGGTTGGCGCGCAGGTTCTCGATGGCGGTCGGCTGCCGGTCCGGAGCGTCGGCGTAGACCTGGAGCGCGTAGCCGCAATCGGCGCGGTGCAGCCCGCCGCCCCATGTAAACGTGGAGAACCGAGTCCCCGGCGGGGCCGTCATGGTCAGGATCGCCCGCGCGCCGCGACCGACCCGGCCGGGCGACAAACGGGTGCGCGTCACCAGCCCGGTGAGGCCACGGTCGGTGTTCTTGCATCCCTTGGTGGCCGCCATGCCGCGGGTGGAGAAGCCACGGAAGGTCTCGGCACTGGAGTGGATCCGGTCCGACTCACAACTGCCCACCTGAAACGCGCCAGCTCGTGCCTCGCCGGCAGCGAGCGCGGTCAGGAGCACCGAAAGGGTCCCGGCGAGTGCGCACATGCGAGCAATCGGCCTCCTCCTAGCCATCTCTACCTCCTCAGCGACGACGCCATTGGACGTTCAAGGTCAACAGACGGCGGTTTCCGCCCCCCTCGCGGAAATTCTGGTCCTGATCGTTCTCCGAGCGTCTTCCATGGGGCAGTCTGCTCCCCTCTTCACACCGATCGTCGTTGTCCTGTGAGCGCCGACAGAGCGCGGGCATTGCGCCGTCTTTGCGTCCGATGGCGGGCCCAAGCGCCTCGGACTGCACCTACCACCACAGATTCCCCGTCAAAGAGAACCAGAGGGAACTGTCGCCGCTTTCGGTCTTCTTGGAAGTCCGCCGGTCGCATGACCTGAGGGACTAGCTTGTCCTCCTACGATCGAAGGACTGGCCCCCAAAACCGGCGCCTCGTAGAGCATCTCGAGCGGCAGCGCGCTCTCGGCGGGAGGGCAGTCGCGGTTTGCACGCCATGGCGCGCTTAAAGCGCCTCTGGCCTACTCACGCCCGGGGCCCACGATGACGAGCGGATCACCTCGGAGCGCTGAGGCGGCTGAGCATGTCGCGATGCTGGGTGGGGAGCAGCAGCCATCCGACGGCGCCGATGGTGACCGCGAGCAGTCGCAGCGCCAGGAGCAGCGCGGCAAGCGCCAGGATCCCCGCGAGCACCCAGCCGGCGAGCCCAACGTGAGCACCGGCGTGAAAGGGGATGACATTCGGGAAGCCTTCGCCGCCCCCGCTGGCCGCATGGAGCAGTGACCACCCGGCCAGGACGACCCCGGTGGCCACGCACAGAGGACTGCTGAACCGGCGCAGGGCCAGGCCGACGCCCATCACAGCGTGTCCGAAGACCGTGCGTTGGGACCCAGTCATGGGTCTTACGTCGACGGTATCCGCCCATCCCTTGAGCCCACGCCGTGCTCGCTGCATGAAACAGTTCTCGGTAGTGCTCGTCGGCCACGGCGTGTGCCCGAAAGTGATATTTNNAAAGCCTTTGGCTGGAGAAGTTCAGGGCACCGCGTCCTGACCGCCTCTCCGGCGGAGTAATGGTGAGTTCACGGCCTGGCAATCGACCGAAGGCTCGAGATGATCCTGCCTTGCCTTTCGGTAGCAGGGGCCCGGTGGTTTCATGCCACGCTCGGGTCTTCAGGTGGTCCGCCGGCTTTCACCCTCCCCCTGAGCGTCGTGCTCGCCGTCTCGATGTGGTGCCTGATCGCCCCGGCGCCGGCGAGGGCAGCCGCCGTCAGCCGCTGGGCGACCGCCGCCGCCGCGGCCTTCGTCTGGCTTGGTGCCGTCGTGGGTCATGCCGCCAGCGTTCCCCTGAGCTTCTCTTCGCCCCAGTTTCCGTTGGCGGTCGACCGCGTCGGCGGTTCGGCGCCCGTCGGCCTGTCGATTGCCTACGCCGCCGGCGCCTGTCTCTGGGTGCTGGGGACCGTCATCGGCGCCGTTGCCCTTCGCCGCTCGAGACCCGCGGGCAGCCTCGTCCTCGCCGCGGCGACCCTCGCCGCCCCCCTCCCGCTTGCCTACATTGCTGCCCTGACAGCGATCTCCCTGTTC
>QHBY01000018.1 GCA_003244245.1 Pseudonocardiales bacterium | reverse complement strand
TCGCCCTCGTGCTTGAGCCAGCGCAGGATCGTGCCCTCCTCCATCGAGTCGGACAGGCGCGGCATGACGACGTCGGACACCGCGCGATCTTCCCCTATCCGTCCTGACCCGTCCAGCCGGCGCTGCTCAGGCGATCGGGTCCCCCACCTTCAGCCGTCCGGCCAGCAACGGGGCCACGAGCTCAGCGGGCAGCGGAGGCCAGAAGTAGAAGCCCTGGGCGTAGCGGCAGCCCATTGCGCGCAAGGCGTAGACCTGCTCGCTGGTCTCGACGCCCTCCGCGATTACGGTCAGTCTGAGCGCGTCCGCCAGCCCGACCACCGCCGTGACGATGGGAGCGTCCTTGGGGTCGACGCCGAGGCCGGCCACGAACGAGCGGTCCACCTTGAGCACGTCGACCGGGATTCGCTTGAGCAGGCTCAGGGATGCGTACCCGGTGCCGAAGTCGTCGAGCCCGATGGCCACTCCTTGGTCCTTGAGCGCGTACAAGGCGGCAATCGCGGACCCCTCGTCCGCGACGACGGTGCTCTCGGTGATCTCCAACGACAGCGAGCCGGGGTCCGTCCTGGTATCGGCCAGCACCCTGGCCACGACCTCCGCGAGGTCTGGTTGGGCGAGCTGGCGCGCCGAGAGGTTCACTGACATGCGGGGCACGACAGCGCCGGCCGCCTCCCAAGCGTGCCACTGGCGGCAGGCCTCCTCCAGGACCCACGCGCCGAGGCCGATGATCAGACCCGTCTCCTCCGCCGCGGCGATGAAGGCCTCTGGCTCGAGCAAGCCCCGGACCGGATGCTGCCAACGCGCGAGGGCCTCCACGCCCACCACCGCTCCGGTATCGAGGTCCACGGCCGGCTGGTAGCGCAGGTGAAACTCCCCGCGCTCGAGCGCACGGTGCAGGGCGTTCTCGATCTCCAGCCGCTCGACCGCCCGCGCACGCATGACGGAGTCGAACAGCTCATAGCGCGACTTCCCACGCTCCTTGGCGCGGTACATCGCCGAGTCGGCGTCTCGGATCAGGCTGTCGGCGCGCTGGTCCTTGCCGTCGGTCAGCGCGATGCCCACGCTGGCCGTGAGGAAGGCCTCGTTGTTGTCGAGCATGAACGGCGCGCCGACCGTCTCGGCGACGCGCTCGGCGATCTGCACGGCGTCCCGCTCTCCGTCGATGTCGTCGCAGAGGATCGTGAACTCGTCCCCTCCGAAGCGCGCGACGGTGTCGCCCGGGCGCAGCACGTTCTGCAGGCGCCGCGCCACGTCGACGAGGAGCCGGTCCCCGGCGCCGTGGCCGAGCGAGTCGTTGACCACCTTGAAGCGGTCGACGTCGAGGAACAGCACGGCCACGGCCGACGGCCGCCGCTGCGACCGGGCGAGTGCGAGCTCGAGCCGGTCGAGGAACAGCGTCCGGTTGGGCAGGCCGGTGAGCGGATCGTGCAATGCCTGGTGGGAGAGCTGGACCTCGGCGCGCTTGCGCTCGATCGCATAGCGGATCGAGCGGCCGATGAGCAGCTCGTCCACCCGGCTCTTGATGAGGTAGTCCTGGGCACCCTCCTGAACGGCGCTGAGTGCCAGTCGCTCGTCATCGCGGCCGGTGAGCACGACGATGGGGACGTCGGGCGCCGCCGCCTGCGTCCGGGTGACGGCATCCACTCCGTCGGCGTCCGGGAGCGAGAGGTCCAGCAGCACGCACGTGGCGCCGCCGCCGGCCAGCTCCCGCTGAGCCTCGCCCAAGCTGCGTACGTGCACGAGCTCGAAGGGCTCGTCGAGCGCGCCGCGCAGCATCTCTCGCACCAGCAGCGCATCGCCGGGGTTGTCCTCCACGAGCAGGAGCCGCACGACATGCGCAC
Source organism: Pseudonocardiales bacterium (assembly GCA_003244245.1). Lineage (GTDB taxonomy): Bacteria > Actinomycetota > Actinomycetes > Mycobacteriales > Pseudonocardiaceae. The sequence continues at coordinate 1,624 of QHBY01000018.1, read as the reverse complement.
GCCCGTTGTCTGGCGCGGGCGCGATCATTGCGGCGGCAGGCGAACGATGCTCAGCCAGAAGGCTTCGATCGACCGCACCACCGATATGAACTCGTCGAGGTCGATGGGCTTGGTGATATAGCAGTTGGCGTTGAGGTCGTAGGAGCGCAGAACGTCCTCGTCGGCGGACGAGGTGGTCAGGACGATGACGGGGATGCGTCGCAGCTCCGAATCGGTCTTGAGCTCGGCCAGGACCTCGCGACCGTCCTTGCGGGGCAGGTTGAGGTCCAGCAGGACGAGGTCGGGCCGTGGCGCACCGGCATGCGCACCGGCGCTTCGCAGGAAGTCCATCGCCTGCTCACCATCGTTGACCACGTGCAAGTCGTTGGCGATCTTCGCGTCGCGCAGGATCTCCTCCGTGAGGCGAACGTCGCCAGGGCTGTCCTCGACGAGCAGGATCTGTATCGGCCTGGCGTCGCCCGCGGTCATCGAGCATTGCCTTCGGTCGCCGGTAGGGTGAACTTGAACACGCTGCCGCCTGCAGGGTTGGGCTCCAGCCAGATGCGACCGTCGTGACGTTCGACGACCTTCTTGCAGATGGGGAGGCCGATCCCGGTGCCGGGGTAGACGTCGCGTTGGTGCAGCCGCTGAAACATCTTGAAGATCCGCTCCGTGTGGTGCGCCTCGATGCCGATGCCGTTGTCGGCGATGGAGAGCTCCCACCGGACCCCGCCGCCGCTCCCGCTTCCGTGGTCGGGCTGGGCCATCACGCGGATCTGTGGCGGCTGCTCGCCGCGGAACTTGAGCGCGTTTGAGATGAGGTTCTGGAAGAGCTGCGAAAGCTCGCGCTGGTTGCCCCGGACCGTCGGCAGGTCGCCGATCGTCACCGTGGCGCCGGCCTCGGCGACCTGCGTCGAGAGTGCTCCCAGCACGCGTCGCGCCACCGACTCCAGGTCGACCTCGACTGTCTCGCGCCCGTCGCGGCCGATCCGTGAGAAGGTGAGCAGGTCGTCGATGAGCTCCTGCATCCGATTGACGCCTTCGACCGCGTAGGCGATGAACTCGTCGGCGTCAGCGTCCAGCCTGCCCTGGTAGCGCTTTGCCAGCAGCTGCACGAACCCCGTGACCATGCGCAGCGGCTCGGAGAGGTCGTGGGAGGCCACGTACGCGAACTGCTCCAGGTCGGCGTTTGAGCGTTCGAACTCCGCGGCACGACGGCGCAGCTGCTCGGTTGCGCGCTCGAGTGACTTCTCTGCTTCGCGGCGCTCCGTGATGTCCTTGGCCACGGCATAGATAAGGCCTTCTGCCTTGCCGGCCTGGGCGCTGAAGGACAAGCATCGGTAGGACCCGTCCTTGGCCCGGAAGCGCACTTCGAAGTCGCGCGTCTCGACATCCTCCTCGGCCAGGGCGGCGGCCTGCTCGAGCGCCCGCTCGCGGTCGTCCGGGTGCACGAATTCGATGTAGGGGCGGCTGCGCAGCTCCGTCGTGGTCCAGCCCAGCAGGTCTTCCCACGCGGGGTTCGCGTGCTTGATGTAGCCGTCGAAGCCCGCGGTGGACATCGGGTCGAGGGAGAGCGCGAACAGGCGCAGGGCGACGCCCCGCAGGTCGGTTGCGGAGCCTTGCGCCGAGCTCGCCGGCGCCGCGG
>QHBY01000017.1 GCA_003244245.1 Pseudonocardiales bacterium | reverse complement strand
TCTCTCATTCGTGCTCCCGCGCGGTGGCTTCAGCCTGCGGGCCGGTGGCGGCCCGCCGGTCGGGATAAACGTGCGCCGCTTCACAGACCCGCCCGGCATACCAACACGTGGAAGCGTGGCCGGTGGCAGAACAGTCACCCTGAGCATCCCCGCCGACGCTTCCGCTCAGCCATGGCGACTCCTGATCGCGCCTACCCAGCCGGTGCGCGTATGCGCCCTGGACACCGCCCGCCCCCACCCAAGACAAGCAAGAACGTGACTCGAAAACGTCCCCTTTCGAGCGTGCCGTCGCCGCAGGTCCTCTGGCCAGCGGGGACGCGCAGTCGCATCAAATGAGGATGGCCGGACCCAGATCGGCTGGTGACGCGCGAATGGCCGCCTTGGTCGAGCTTCAGCACACGCTCTACTCATCGCGTAATCCGACCCGTCGCTGGTTGCATCAAAGCCGACGCGAGCGCGTGGAGTCGGCCGTGCGACGTCTTGCTGGGGAGGGCAGTGCGGTTGCCGCTCTCGAGGTGGGCCCGGGGAGTGGCATTTACCTACCGCTCTTGTGTGAGCTCTTCGAGCAGGTGACCGCAATCGACATCGAGTCTGAGTACCTTGACCACCTCAAACGAGTCTCAGGTGAACGGCCGAATCTCCAGCTCGCAATCGACGACATCGCATCCTCTAGGCTGGAGTCCGAGAGCTTCGACTTGGTGCTCTGCTCGGAGGTCATCGAGCACACACCCGAGCCGGCAAAGGTCGTCGCTGGTTTGAGGCGACTCCTGCGGCCACACGGGGTAGTGGTGTTGACGACGCCCCAAGCTCGCAGCACCCTGGAGCTGGCCTCCAAGGTGGCATTCCTCCCGGGTGTCATCGACCTTGCCCGGCGAGTCTACCGGGAGCCGATTCTTCCCGCCGGCCACATCAGCCTGCTCACCGCGCGTGCTGTGGGGAGGTTGCTCTGTGCCAATGGCTTTCAGGTACGGGAGCATCGGACCTGGGGCCTCTATCTGCCGCTGGTCTCAGAGCTAGGCGGGCGCTACGCCCTCGACCTTGAGCGCCGGGTTGAGCGTCGGATCTCAGGAGGGCGATTTGATGGCCTGCTGTGGACGCAGTACTGGGTCGCGGAGCGAGTGCCATGATCGCAACGGAACTGCCCACCCTCTCGATCGTAATCCCGGCTTTCAATGAGGAGCGGCGGCTGCCCCGGCTGATCGAAGCGCTTGCGACGAGTGCCGAGTTGACCATCGCCGACTCAGGCTTCCACTTCCTGGAGGCGGTGATCGTCGACGACGGAAGCACCGACAGCACTCCTGAGATGCTTCGCGAAGCGAGCGCTGAACATGCCTTTGTGCGGCTAGTGATGGGCGAGCGCAACAGGGGCAAGGGTGCCGCGATCGCCCTCGGCGTGCGCGCCGCCAGTGGCGACTACTCCTTGCTGAAAGACATCGACCTCTCGACGCCGTTGAGCGATTTCCGACATCTTGCGGAAGCGGTGCACGCGGGAACCGACATAGCAATCGGCTCTCGCGTCGTGGCTGGCTCGATCGTCAAGAGCGCGCCCGCCTACCGGAAGCTACTCGGCCAGGGCTTCAACCTCGTCGTGAGGATGCTCACGGGTCTAGCGTTCGGCGATACGCAGTGCGGTTTCAAGCTGCTGACCACAGCGACCGCACGAAGGCTGCTGTCGGTACAAATCTCTCCTGGGTGGGCCTATGACGTCGAGCTCCTGATGCGTGCTCAGCTGGCCGGTCTTGAGGTGGCCGAGGTACCGGTTACGTATGTCCACGACCCGAACTCCCGCATGCGGGTTGCAAGCGCCTCGGTTCGAATGCTCCTGGACGTCGTAACGCTTGCAGCGCGGCTCCGAGGCTCAGAGCACGCCGCAATCAGGCTAGATGGCCCGGCTGACCAGCCCGACTGAGACGCCAGCGGGAATCCGCGCCCCGGTGTCGATCAATCGAGCATCAAGTCGCATCGGGAGGGCGAGCACCCTGTCGAGCCACCGCGGAGTGAGGGACAGCTCGGCGCTTCCGCGGACACCAAGGGTCGCCCGCAGCACGCGGACAGCACCGATGGGTATCAGCAGCGCTGCGTTGAAGTAGGTGGCAAAGACGGGCTCCCAGCCACTTCTGCGCGCCAAGAGGCAGAGCGCTGGCCGCGTGTAACGACGAAGGTGCCCAAGCCGCTCGTCCTCCCAGCTCCACAGCCAACGGTAGGCCGGTACGGTCAGTATCAGCG
>QHBY01000016.1 GCA_003244245.1 Pseudonocardiales bacterium | reverse complement strand
TAATCGTCGGCGCCGCCGTCGAGCCCGGCGACGCGGTCGCGCACGCCGTCGCGCGCGGTGAGCATGAGCACCGGAGTCCAGATGGCATCCGCGCGCAGGCGCCGACAGGTCTCAAAGCCGTCGATGTCCGGCAGCATGACGTCGAGCACGATCGCGTCATAGCTCGTCGCGCCGGCCATCCACAACGCGTCTTGGCCTTTCGTAGCGATGTCGGCGGCGATGCCATCGCCGCGCAACGCCCGCCGCAGCAGTCTGGCCATCTTCACTTGGTCCTCGACGATCATCACGCGCATGAGTTACAGGTTCCCGCGCGCCGATGAGAGCCCCATGAGGAGCTCCCGGTACGACGGCGCGGGCGACCCCGATGCGTGGGGCCGCCCGCCGCCTGCCGCCATCGGGTTCAGGGTCGCGCTACTCCTGACCGTTGGACTGGTGGTTGGCATTGGGGTTGCCGGGCTCGTCGGCGTGACCGCCAGGCCCGTCGTTGTTCGGCGTCTCTGAGCCGGCGGCCTCACCGGCCGTGTCGGGCTTCTCGGTGCCCGGCTTCTCGGGCGCAGAGCTCCCGGTGTCAGCCTGCTCGTTCGCGGGGCCGCTGGGACCATCGCTGTTGGGCGCGGTCTCCACGCCGGGCGCCTCTGACGCCGCGCTCTTGGCCTTTGAGGCCTTCGAGACGCTCGAGGCCTTCGATGTGGCCTTCGACGCCCTGGAGACCGCCGGCGCCTTCGGCGTGTCCGGCGTTGTCTGATCCCCGCTCTGGATGTTGTCGCGGTCCGCTCCGGACGTCGGCTCGACCGCCGCCTTGGTCGGTGAGGATCCAGCCTGGGCGAGGGCAGAGCCCCCGAGGGCCAGCGCGGCCAGGGCTGCGACCGCGAGGACGACCTGCTTCATGCGCTTGGTCATGACTGCTCCTTTCGTTGGGTGACATCAAGCGACGCAGAGCCTGCGGAGCGCAGATGAACTGACCATGAAGGGGATGAGCCGCCTGGTGTCAGCGGGTCGGCTCCGGCTGCGCACCGGCCAGTGCGCGCGCCGACGGTCGCCCGTGGGGCCGGCTCATCCGCTCTTTGGGGTGGCGAAGTAGAGAATCCGAGTGCCCGAGGTAAGCCGCTCGATGCGCCGGACGTCGAACGCGTGGTGGAGGCAGCATTCGAAGAACCCGCGCTCGTAGTCGGCGTGAAGACCGTCACGCTTGGGCGCGAGGAGCTTCTGCACCATGGGGTCCTCGCGCGTCGGGAACTCGACGACGAGAGCGCCGCCGAGCGCGGCGAGCCAGTTGACGATCTCCTTGACCGGCACGTTGGCGCCGATCGCCAAGTGGTGAATGAGCGCAAGAGCCAGCACCAGGTCCGGCTGCCCACGCTCCAGCAAGGTCTTGCGCTCGCGCCCCCGCCAGCCCAGCGCCGGTGAGGGATCGGCAAGGTTCATCGCGAGCGGGAGGATCCGCTCGTCGCCGGCGTCGCGGAGCTCCCGGTAGAGCAGTTCCACGGGCCCCGGGTCTGCGTCGATCGCGACCACGCGCCGAGCCCCCTCTGCCGCGATCCGTGAATGGCGGCCGTTGTTGCAGCCGATGTCCCATGCAAGTTGCCATGGGCTCGAGAGGACGACTTCGCGCACGAACGTGTCCTTGCGCCGAGCGTCCTCGTCGGTGTATGTGTTGCGCTCGCCGTACGTCACCCAGACGCTCTGGGGTGGACTCCACGCGAGCTTGGTGACGAGCTTTCGCATCTTGCGCACGTTGGCGATGATCAGCTGCTTGTCGATCCCGGCGCGTCGGACCTCCCGCTTTACCTCGGCTCCTCTTCCGGCGTAGCGGCGCTCGAGCCGCGCATGCAGGAAGACGTGGGTGGTGAACCCGCGTCGGAATCGGTCGCCGACCGACGCGATTCCGCGCATCTGCGCCGGAGCGATGCCGTCGATGGACCCGCGCAGCCAGGGCCGAAAGGCTGTGTCCTTCACCGCCTGGAGCAGCAGTGGGTAGAGGTAGAGCATGCAGAACTGGCGGTAGCCGACCCAAACCTCGTCATCGCGTCGGCGCTCGAAGGAGCCAAGATCGATGAACACGGGTTGCGCGCCGTTGAACTGCACGTTGTAGGGAGTCGAGTCCTTGAGGATCAGGCCATGCTCGAGGGCCGCCAGGAGCAGGTCGAGTTGCAGCAGTGCGGCGTCCTTCAACATCGAGAACGTCCACTCGTACGGGTACGAGACGAACGGGACCAGCTCGTGCCTGAGGACGCCGGCGACGTCCTTGGTCAGCAGGCCTGCCGCATCCGGCGCGCCCTCGGCGCGCTGCGTGCGCACGATGCGCGGGTCATCGAGCAGCCCACTGGCCGCAAGCACCTCGAAGTCCTTCAACCCGTCGCCGGAAAGGGCGCGGTAGACCTCGCAGCCAGCGTAGAAGACCCTGCCCTCCGGGTCGCGAAAGGATCCCGGCTCCGGCCTGGCGACCGCAGCGGGCTCGAGCGGCGCCATCATCGCTCGGCGGCGGGTGGCGCCACCGGCGCGCCAGGCACGCAGACCATGCGGCCGGCACCTTCGGAGCTCATTACGTGCGCCGCGCTAGGGCGACTCGGGCTTGGAGGGGGCGTCGGTAGCCGGATCGTCTTCCCGCCTGATGTGCAGGAACCTCAGGATTCGACCCCAGTAGAGCTTGGCCATCACGGCCGCGGCTGCGAGCCCTCCACCGAGCAACTGGAGGATTACGCTTCCGGTGCCGGGGTCCAGATAGGCGAGGACGGTGGTCATGGGCAAACTCCTCTACGTTTGTTTGGTGGGGTTGTTGTCATCTGACGGGCATCTCTTCAAAGCGGTAAGGAGCATCACCTTCCGGGTGGGTCGCGCCCCTCAGCGGCCCGAGGTGAGCGCCGAAGTACCGGTCGAACAGAAATCGGAAGGTGTTCACCGTGTTGAGGTCGCGGGGCGGGCGGGCGGCGTTCTTGCCTGGCAGGTGGAACGCGCTGAGTCCTTTCACTCGTATGTCCCTGACGGCGGCTTCGCCGAAGTCCTCCGGACGCGCCTCGAACCCCTCGTCTGATTGGATCACGATGATCGGGGGCGTCTTTGCATGAGCCGAGATCGCGTCAACCGTCTGTAAGAGCTTCTGGTTGAGGAACTCGAGCTGCTTGACATAGAACTTGATGCCTCGTCGCGTGCTGTGTCCGGTGTCGGATTGGTCAGGAAATCTCACACTCTGCCCGCGCGGGCCGAAGATGTACGGGTCGTGTGGCAGCAGGGTGTGAAACACGACGAACTTCGGCGACGGAACGGCAGCGGTGGCCACAAGCTTCTTAAACGCCGATCGAACGCTCTGCCTGAATCGCTCATCCGTCGCGACCTGACTGAAGCCCAATCCTCCGTCGAACTCCCGCAAGAGAGTCCCGCGGAGCCACTGGTACGTGAGATTGTCGGGTGCGGCCAGTGGAGATAGGTGCGGATTGTCGGCCCCGAACGTGATGTTGTCGGAGTCGAGATGGATGTAGCGATAGTTGAGGGACTTCAGAAAGTGCGACGCGCGGCTGTCGTCGATCATCTTGCGGACGAGGAGAACGTCCTGAGAGTCCTGTCCCAAGACCTTCGGCAGCCGGTTCAGGTAGTCAAGGTTGAGCGCTGAGGCCATGTTGAATTCACTTTTGGAGTAGGGGCTGCGGACCTGATCCTGGATGGCGAAGCCCCGCGCTCGCAATTGCCGGATGAAACCGGAATTGTCATAGCCGAAGCTCTTCTTCAGCGTGTCCGCGCGCGCGTAGTCATCGGGGATGATGTAGTAGACGTCGGGACGTGTTCCCCCTTGCGTTCCCACAGGCTTTGGGACAGGCGTGGGCCAAAGGCGGGAATCGGACGTGCGGACAGCCGGATGTTCGATGCGGTAGGCAACGATCCGCACGACGGGGCTCACGATCGAGACTGCGGCGGCGGCGCCGAGAATCAAGGCGACATTTCGCAGCCCGGACCTTGCTCTCAAGACCCCGAAGACCCCCAGGGCGAAGAGGGTCAACCAAAGGGGGAGCAGCGTCGCGTGGGGCAAGCTCCACCCGGAAGTCGTGTTATAGAAGGGTCCGTAGTAGAAGAAGGCGACAGTCACCACGGACGTAAGCACGGCCGCTCTCGTGCCGCGCTTGACAATGATCAAGGAGATGGCATAAAGCACCCCCGCGGTCAGCGCCGCTATGGCGAGCGGCTTCCAGATGAGGCTCAGGGCGATGTCAGACTCGTTGTGCGCAAACAGGGAAAGGATCGGCGCCGTTGCGAGCAGGACGGGACCAAGCAGCGGGCCGAGCTGCCGCACGATCGCGAGCGGACGTCCGTTCGCACCGAGCCGTTTCATCGTCTCCCCGCAGACTCGACGAACAGCGTCCCCGGAGGGCGCGGCGCGGCGCGCCGGGAAGAAGTCGATGCCCTGCCACGGTGCAGCTTGCGATCGTGACCCCGGAGGACACTGGCCCTCGGACCATCCGGCTCCTTAACGCCGTATTCCTCACCACTCCCCACGGGGCCCCAGCTCTCCGACTCGGCGGATTCGGCACTGCCTGCGCCGCTGGCGCAATCGGCGGCGGCCAGCACCTCGTCGACGCGAAGTCCGCCCCGTGTCT
>QHBY01000015.1 GCA_003244245.1 Pseudonocardiales bacterium | reverse complement strand
CGGGGCTCGTGAATAACCCTCTATGTCTGACATATCATCCTTACTTGGGTCATGGTGAAGTCGGGCGCTTTCCCTAGCATAACAGGGTGTGGTCGGGATCCTGGTGTGAGCGCTGTGGGGTCTGCAATCAAGTCGTAGGGTCACCAATTATAACGGTGCATGCGATAATCTCTTCGAGATTTGAACGCTGCATGAATGCATAGCGATTCCTGCAACACGGCCTTTCGGTGGTGACCGGCGGGCGTTTTCGTTGCGGATTTCACCACTTATCCGCACGCGATCTGGTAGCAGCAGTCAGGCTCGGGTGAGAGCGTGGATCATGGGCGCCGCGTCCGGCCAGCCTTCGAGTAGCTCGGCGCGCCGGCCAAGGCGGAAGGCGGACCACTCGAAGGGCGGCGCCATGGTGGTGCCCGCCAGGGCCCATTCGCCGAGGGGGCTGGAGCCCTGCCACACACCCGCGGGCACGACGATCTGCGGCCTGGCTCCCACCGCGAGGTCCGGCCCTAGCACCAGCTGCTCGATGCGCGCTCGTGAGTGAAGCAGCAGCATCCGCAGCGGCGATCCGGCGTACCAGTGGTAGGTCTCCACGCTGTCTAGCGCATGCAGTGCCGAAAAGTCCGGGGCGAGCAGCATGAAGTAGATCACCGAGCTATGCGCGTCGGCGTAGGTGCGGCGGAAAAACCCGCCCTCCCTAGGCAGCCGCTCCATCCCGAGCAGTCGTGCGATCCGCTCACCCTCGGCGCGGGAGTTCATGACCAGTAACCAGCCTGGAGCGGCACGGCAGCGAGGCCGAGCTGAGTCGTCACTGCGCGCAGCATGCCAGTCAACGTATCTGGCGGTCTCGTGGTCGGTAGGTCGGTTACGGCGTCTCAGCTCACTGGTGCCGTCAGGGTCGGTTGACTATCGCGCGAGCGCGGCGGCTACTACGTTGGTTGCGACAGCACTGGGTTCGGTGACGCGGAAACCAGGACGCCGACGCATTCGGTGTGGTGGCTTGCCCGCTGGTCGAGCCGCCCGGCCGGCACGCTGCGTCGGGACGTGCGCACCGCTCCCATCATCCCTGAGGTCGGCTGCGGAACCACCTGCGCCGCCGCCCGGGTCTGGACCATCCACGCGATGGCGGGCATCGACTCCAGCACCAGAAACGCGGCCAACACGACGAGCTGGGGCAGCCCGCGCGCGAGACCCACCGCGCCGAGGACGACGCCCCCAGCTCCGCGCAGGATGTGGCCGGTCGCCCACACCACGCCGGGATCGGACCGGGTCATCCAGCGACCGGCGAGGAGGTACAAGCCGATACCGACCAGCCCGGACACTGTAAGCATCGCCGAGATCTGCGTCTCCATCATGGTCATGTTGTTGCCCAGAAGCTGGGCGACGACCGGAACGACGAACAGCGACAGCAGCAACGTTCTCCACGGCACTGCGGTGCGCGATGACCCGCTTGCCGCTATAGGATTTATTTCTTTTTGGTCGCATTGCCGGATTCGGCCTGCAGCGCATCTACTGGTCGTCCACACCAGTACGCCGAGCAACCCGAGAACCAGGCTGCCGACTCGAAACTGTGCATCGAATGACAGCTTTTCTGTCGCCATCACCGCGAGTAGGATCCCTCCCGCAATCTTGCCCAGGTCCAGATTGAGCTGCAGCCAGGTCAGCTGCCGCGTCTGGAAGTCTGCGGGTAGATCGCTGGCCAGGATGAACGTCGGTGCTGCGACAGCCACCGCCGCCGCGCCTACGCCCATCACTGCGATGGCAGCCACGATCGACCATGAGTGACCATGGGACAGCGCCAGGCCCATCAGTCCGATGGCCATCCCCGCCAGGCCCAGCACCTGCACCAATCGGTGCGCCCGCCGCCGCGCCGCGGCCCGCCCGATCGACGGCCCCAGCAGGGCGAACAGCCCGGCCATCGACATCGCCACCCACACGTCGGTGGCTGTCCCACCTGCCGCGAGCACGTAAGAAGGCAGCAGCACTGGAAGAAAGCAGTTAAAAGCCACCCCGAGGGCGAGGTTGGACATCATCCACCATTCGAACGGTCGAGCATCACGATCGACGGTGCTAGCCTGCTCGACCATAGCATCGGACATTACCTTAAGAGGACCTCGGAAGGACTGGAGTGGGGCGACTTGGCATTGTTGCCGATATTACATCAGCCCACCGATGCCGAGGCGGTGCGATTCGGGCAGCGTTCAGTGACCTATTGGGAGCTGCGTGTGGTGGCGGCGGCACTTGCGCGTCAACTCTCCGGTGCCCGACGGGTCGCGATCTGGGCGCAACCGACGCTGGAGACGTGCGTGGCGATGGTGGCGGCGCTTGCGGCCGGAGTGCCCGCGGTACCGGTCAATCCCAAGCTCGGCACCCGGGAGCTGCAGCACGTCATCGCCGACTCGAACCCTGATCTGGTTCTCACCGCCCCGCACGTCACGCTGCCCGAGTCGCTGCGCGCCGTACCGAGGTTGCGCGTCGACCTGCAGGCCGACGGCGTCCCAGCGATACTGGCCGAGCCGGATCCCGAGTCGCCGGCACTGATCATCTACACCTCAGGCACAACTGGGCCACCCAAGGGCGTGGTGCTACCTCGCCGAGCGCTCGCCGCCGACATTGACGCGCTCGCCGCAGCCTGGGGCTGGACCGCCCAGGACGTCCTGGTACACGGGCTGCCGCTGTTCCACGTGCACGGACTGGTGCTCGGCATGCTCGGACCGCTGCGGCTGGGGAGTGCGCTGCACCATCTTGGTTCGTTCTCGGTCGACGGGACTGCCCGGGAGCTGGCTGGCTCCGCGACGATGCTGTTCGGGGTGCCGACGATGTACCACCGCCTGGCCGAGGCCGCCGAGCAGGATCGCCGGGTTGCCGGCGCGCTGGGCCGGGCCCGGCTGCTCATCTCGGGCTCGGCCGCGCTGTCCGTCGCCGACCACCGGCGGATCGTCGCGGCCACCGGCCAGCACGTGGTGCAGCGGTACGGGATGACCGAGTCGCTGATCACATGCGCGGTCCGGGCCGAAGGGCAGCGCAGGCCGGGCACCGTGGGGCCGCCGTTGGACGCGGTGGCACTTCGACTGGTGGACGACCACGGCGAGATCCTGGAGATATCAGACGACGACACCGTCGGCGAGATCGAGGTGGCCGGACCGACGCTGTTCCTGGGTTACCTCAACCGACCCGACGCCACCGCCGAGGCGATGCACGACGGCTGGTTTCGCACTGGCGACGTCGCCACCCGTAGCCCGGACGGTTACCTGCGGCTGATCGGACGCCGCGCTACGGATTTGATCTCCAGCGGCGGATACAAGATTGGTGCGGGGGAGATCGAAGAAGCCCTGCTGGAGCACCCGGGGGTCGCCGAAGTGGCGGTCACCGGTGAACCGGATCCCGACCTCGGAGAGCGGGTCGTGGCCTGGGTGGTCGCTGCCGGCGATCCGCCCCCCACCGCCGAGGAACTCACAGAACACGTTGTGGGGCTGCTCGCGCCGCACAAGCGACCCCGGTTGGTGCACTACGTGCCCGCGCTACCTCGCAATGAGATGGGCAAAGTGCGCAAGGCTGAGCTCCGGTAGGGTGCCCGCTTCGGTCCGGACGTCTGGGGGTCGAGCAGTGGGCGCAGCGCGGGCGGTCGGGCTGTTGCTCGGCGTCGCCGCCGATGCGGCGTTCGGCGATCCGCGCCGCCATCACCCGGTGGCTGCTTTCGGGCATCTCGCCGTGACTGCGGAACGCGCCTGCTACGCCGAACGCCACCTGGTCGGGGTGGCCTACACCGCAGCCCTGGTCGGTGCCGCGGCGGCGGTCGGTGGCCTGGTGGAACGGGCCGGGCACGGGAGAGCCACCGTGCAGGTGGCAGGCACCGCGCTGGCGACCTGGATGGTGCTGGGGGGTGCATCGCTGGCTGAGGAGGGCGCTGCGATGGCCCGCGCGCTGGACGCTGGGGACCTCGACAGCGCTCGGACCCGGCTACCGCGGCTGTGCGGCCGCGACCCGGACAGTCTCGACTTGGCTGGGATGGCCAGGGCCTGCGTGGAATCGGTCGCCGAGAATACTTCCGACGCTGTCGTCGCCCCGCTGGTCTGGGGCGCGGTGGCCGGCGTACCTGGGCTGCTGGCCTACCGAGCCGTCAACACCCTCGATGCGATGGTCGGATACCGCTCGCCGCGCTACCGCCGGTTCGGGTGGGCCGCGGCACGGCTGGACGACCTGGCCAACCTGCTGCCGTCCCGAGCCGCCGCGGTCCTGACCACGCTGTGCGCACCCCTGGTAGGGGGCTCGGCGCGCGGGGCTTGGCAAGTCTGGCGGCGCGACGCAGCGGCGCATCCCAGCCCCAACGCCGGGCAGGTAGAGGCCGCATTCGCGGGCGCCCTGGAGATACGTCTGGGCGGCCGCACGGTCTACCCGCATGGCACTGAGCAGCGTCCGGTACTGGGCCACGGCCGCACCCCGGATGCTGGTGACCTCACCCGAGGAGTGGAGCTGTCCCGGGTCATCGGGCTCGCGGCCGCGGCGCTGTGCGCGATGCTGGCCGCGGTGACTCAGCGGCCGTACCGGTCGGCGAGCTCGGCCATCGGTGGATCGTGCGGATCGGTCTCATCCCGTGACCCCCTGTCGTCACGGCGCCCTTCGGTCGCTTCCCGCCAAGCGAAGTAGGCCAACCCCAGCGGCGCCATCGTGCCGAAAGCGAGCCACTCCAGCGCATAGGGGAAGGATGGCCCCGCGTCCAGCTGCGGCAGCGGCAGCGCCGACAGCACCCCAGGGGCACCGTCGACCAGTTGAAGGTAACCCGGCTCCAGCCGCACCCCGGTGGCGGCGCTCACGGTGCGGCCACTCGCCGCGTACACCTGCCGGTGCCCGTCTTGTTGCACGACTTCGCCGTTTTGCGGGTCCAGCTCGTCGGCGCGTATCCGGCCGGTCACGGTCACCTCGCCGCCGGGCGCCGGCGGGTATTGCGGTATCCGCACTCCCTCTCCCGGGCGAAGATAGCCGCGGTCGACCAGGATGCTCGATCCATCCGCCAGCCGAAGCGGAACCAGCACCTCGTAGGCCGGCTCGCCCTGCACAGTGCGCAGCCGGACCGCCATCTCTGCGTCGGGCAGGTAGTGCCCGCTCGCCTGAACCTGGCGCCACTCGGTGTCCTGGGTTGGCGCGGCGTGGGCCGTCAGGACGCTGCGCAGCGGCCGTGGCGGGATGCTGAAGGAGCGCTCGATCGCAAAATTGGTATCCGCACGTTGCGCTGCGCGATGGAACTGCCACGGCGCGAGCAGGGTGAACGCTGCCACAGCGAAGCAGATCACCATCGCCGTCAGCGCCATCCAGCCGGGGCGCAGCAGGAACCGCCACCGCATACCACCACGGTAGCCGGTACTCATCCACACGCTCATCCCAACGCCGCCCGCGCGGCCGCTACCGCGCTGCTACCGTAGCCGCCACCGAACAGCACTGCGTGCACCAGCAAGGGGAACAGCTGGTGCAGGGCCACACGCTGTTGCCACCCGGGCGCCAGCGGGACGGCGTCGGTGTAGCCGGAGAGCAACCGCTCCAGATGGGGGCAGCCGAACAGCGCGAGCATCGCCAGGTCCGTTTCCCGGTGCCCACCGTGGGCGGCCGGGTCGAGCAGCCACAACGGACCGTCGGAGCCGGCGTGGACATTGCCGGACCACAGATCGCCATGCAGCCTCGCTGGCGGCTCGGCTGGCCCGGCCAGCTCCTCGACGTGCTCACACGTGCGGTGCACCGCACGGGCCCCGGCGGCATCGATCGCGCCGCGGTCCACCGCGCTGCGCAGGTAAGGCAGCACCCGGTGCTCGGCGTACCACTGTGGCCACTGCGGCCCGGTGACGTTGGCCATCGGCGCGGCACCGATCCACGCCTGTTGGGGTCCTCCGGGGGGTGCGGCACCGAAGGCCGCAGCACCTGCGGCATGCAGCGTGGCGAGCTGGCGTCCGAGCCGCTCGGCTGCGGCGCCGTCGGTTCGACCGGCCGGGATGTATTCGGTGACCAGCCAGTGCCCGTCATGTCCGTGCACCTGCGGCACCGGGGGCCCGGCGGGTACCCGAAGCCAGCGCAGCCCCGCCGCCTCTGCCATCGCCTGCCCCGAGTCTGCCCGCTTGGCGACCACGGTGCGCCCGTCGCCCAACTCAACGCGCCAGATGACGTTGAGGGGTGTTGCCGTCCGTACCGGCTGGCCGGTGATCGCGGCGACGGACTCGGCGGGGGTGCTCATGTCGGCGTCAAGACTGCTCGCACCCACACCAGCAGTCCGGGTACCGCCGCGCGCACCATGCTCAGCACGTCGTCGAAGCCGTGTGCGCCGCCGTAGTACGGGTCGGGCACGTCGAGGGACAGACCTGCGGCCCGGTCGAACGTTCGCAGCAGCACAACTCGTTGCGGATCACGGACCAGCCGGCGCAGCGCCGCGAGATGGCCCCGGTCCAGCGCCACCAGCAGGTCGGCCGATAAGTGCTGCGCGCTGAGCTGGGCGGCGACATGCTCGCAGGTGTATCCGGCCCGGCGCAACGCCTCGGCGGTTCGCGGATCGGCAGGGCTGCCGACGTGCCAGCCACCGGTTCCCGCACTGCTCACCCGCACGCGGTCGGCCAGGCCCTCCCGGCGCAACGCGTCGGCAAAGACGATCTCGGCCATCGGGGACCGGCAGATGTTCCCGGTGCACACGAAGCACACGTGATAACGCCCTGAGCTTCCCACGTCGCCTAGTGTGGCCGATTCCCGAGCAAGGACGTGGCGCTACCGGCTCTTGGCTACGGTCAGTAGCACCGCGGCGGCCTCTGTCGCCTCGAGCGAGTGCCGGGCGTCAGGAACGATCAGAAGATCTCCGGACGAGCCGTGCCAGGACGTGTCGCCCGTCCTGAGAACGACGCGTCCGTGCAGGACGTGGACGGTCGCTTCCCCCGGGTTCTCATGGTCATCGAGTTTCTGACCGGCAGCCAAAGCGATCAGGGTCTGACGCAGCACATGCTCATGTCCGCCGTACACGGTGTGAGCGCTTCGACCACTTGATGCGCTCTGCGCGAGATCGAGTTGTTGACGCACCAGGGCCGTCAACGAGAACTTCTCCATTCAAGTCTCTCCTTCGTAGATTCAGACCCGCTAGATGGATTGTCGATAACCGAAGAACTCGTGGTCCTGGTTGTAGCCGCCATAGCCGCCGCCGAGCTGCGAGTAGTGCGCGACGAATTCCACTCCCTTGATCCACTTGACCTGTTTGAAGCCGAGCTGCGTCTCGTTACGCAACCGGAGCGGGGCACCGTGTCCAAAGGACAGCGGCTGGCCATTCATGTCGTAGGCCAACATCGTCAGGTGGTAGCTCATTTGCTCGATGGGGTGTGCGTCGTAGTAGATGCCCTTGTCCGGGCCGTCACCGAGCGAGTAGAAGACGACCCATTTCGCCTCGGGCTGCGGTGTGACCAGATCCATGATCGTCTGCATCGACACCCCACCCCACTTGGCGATACCCGACCAGCCCTGGATGCAGAAGTGCTGGGTGATCTGCTCATGTGGCGCAAGCGCTCGCAGCTGTGCCAGGTCGAGGTCGACGGGGTTGTCGACCAGGCCGTTGATCCGCAGCCGGTAGTCGGCAAAATTGCCCTGCAACAGCGCCTGGTATTCCGGTGAGTCTGGATACTGCCCGTTGTGCCAGAAGTAGGGCGAGATGTCCTTGTCGGTGTACTCGCCTGGGGTGGAGTCCAGGTGCTCGAACAGGCGTTGCGCCGGACCGATCAGCGCGAAGCCGACCTGCTGCACCACCCGCGGGTGACGCAGGGTGAATGGGGTAGCGGCAACCCAACCGACGATGACGACGACCATTGAGGCCGCGAAGACTCCGAAGCCAACCCAGCTGCCGTCGTTTCGTCCGGCGTAGATGTGGTTGAGGTTGCGCAGCAGACCAGTGGTGAACACCAGGGTGACGTGGATCACGATGAACAGCAGGAACCAGACCAGCACGAGGAAGTGTAGTGAGCGTGCCGTCTGGATGCTGAGTACCTTGCTGATCCGCTTGAAGCGGGTAGACAGCGCGGGTGACATGCCCAGCCCGGTGATGACCGCGAGGGGTGCGGCGAGAAAGACCGTGATAAAATAGGCGATCAGTTGCAGGCCATTGTAGGCTGCCCACCCGGTTTCGGTTGGCCAGTTCAGCGACAGGTATTGGATCAGCACCGACCCGGCATTGGGGAAAACATCCCAGCTGGTAGGTACCAGACGCCGCCACTGCCCGGTCGCGAATAGCAGAACATAGAAGACCAGGCCGTTGAGTAACCACATGGTGTCGATGCCCAGATGCCACCAGCGTGCCAGTCCAATCGAGTGCCGAATTCCCGGCAGACCGACCTGTCCCGGCAGGCTGATGGAATCCTGCTTCGCGGTCCACAATGGGTCGGCGGGAACCGGTTTCTGGATGCGAAACCAGTCCTTGCCCGGAGTGCTGTGCCGGGTCCAGTACAACCGAGGGTGGTCACTGAGGATCTGCACGCCCGACCGGATGATGAAGATCATCAAGAACAGGTTGAGGAAATGCTGCGCTCCCACCCAGAGGGGCAGGCCCGGGTTCGGGTCGGAGCCGGCCGCCTCGGCGGTGCCGGGGTAGCGCTCGATGAACCTCGCCACCGACGGGGTAGCGCGCAGGCCCTTCGCGGCTGCCACCGCGACGATCAGGACGACGAACCCGATCGGTAGTAACCAGAGCAGATTGAACCACCTGCTGCGTCCGTACCGCACCCGGGGAGCGATACCGTGCGCCTGCGGTACCGAACCCGCCCAGGTAACCGGATCGACGACATCCTCGCCCGTGGTCAGCTGCGACCGGAAACTCTGCATGGCTACTGGACCGTGGACACGCGGGCCAGCCGGCGGGTGCTTGGCCAGCGGACATCGTGCGCCCAGCCGAACTTCTCGAAGATCCAGATCAGCCGGGCGGTCATGTCGACCTGGCCGCGGCGGACGCCATGACGAGCACATGTGGGGTCGGCGTGGTGCAGGTTGTGCCAGGACTCGCCCATGGACAGGATCGCCAGCGGCCAGAAGTTGGTAGAGCGGTCGCGCTGGGTGAATGGTCGGTTCCCGATCATGTGACAGATCGAGTTGGTTGACCACGTGATGTGGTGCAGCGCGGCGACCCTTACGAGTCCGGCCCAGAAGAACGCGGTCAGCCCACCCCACCAGGACCAGCTGATGAGCCCGCCGAGCAGAATCGGCATGGTCAGGCTGAGCGTCGACCATCCGACGTTCTGCCGGTTCACCCGGCGGATATCAGGATCGGAGAGCAGGTCGGGGGCGAAACGGTAGGTGTTGGTCTTGTCCTTCTCGAACAGCCAGCCGAGGTGGGCGTGCCAGAAACCTCTGGCCACCGCTGCAGCGGAGGTGCCGAACAGCCAGGGTGAGTGGGGGTCGCCCTCCTTGTCGGTGAAGATGTGGTGGCGGCGATGGTCGGCGACCCACGTGATGATCGAGCCTTGGAAGGCCATGCTGCCGGCGACCGCAAGCGCGATCCGGAGTGCGCGGTTGGCCTTGAAGGCCCGGTGGGTGAAGTAGCGGTGGAAGCCGGCGGTCACGCCGAGGCCGCACAGTAAGTAGAAGAATACGGCCAAACCGATGTCGGTCCAGGTCAGGCCCCAACCCCAGGCGAAAGGGACGGCGGCGATCAGGGCGAGCGTCGGCAATACGACGAACAGCGTGACGAGGAGCTGTTCGCTGCCGGGACGCCGACCGTGCAACATCGGGCGCGGTCCCGCGCTGGTACCCCGACTGGTGCTCAGCTCCTGACCGTCGCCACCCGGCTGGGCGGCCGGCGGCACGGAGGAGGTGGGCCGGCTTCTGGCGGCAGGGGTAGATGCCGCGGCGGGGGTGCTCATCGTCATGGTTCCTCAAGTCGTCATCACGATCGGTGGCACCACGGCTGTGCCTCACGTGCCGATCTACGCTGAGTGCTCCATGGCGGGGTCTGGGCCATGTCCACAGTGCGCCGGCTCACCGCCGGCCGAAACAGCATCTAGTACCCGGATCGTTTCGCCACTCTCCCACGCGAGATCGTCTGCTCGCTACCGCACGGGCTGATGCGCGTCTGACCGACCGGCGTAGTGCTTACCTACGACGTGCTGACGATGCCGTAGCCGGGAGTGAGGATCCCGTACGGGTCGAACTCTTGCTTGGCCAACTGGAGTTGTCGCCAGTGCGAGCCGAAGTGGGTGCGCCAATCCGCGGGTGGCTGGATCAAGTGCCACCGGCTGCCACAGCGAACCTTGTTGATCCACGCAGCGGAAACTAGTGCGTGGACTAACGTGCAAGTCCACATGGACCAGATGCTGCGTCACCACGGCGACATCGACGCCGCACCGGGGTTGCTCGACTTTGCAGTGAACGTGTGCGGCAGCCGACCCCCGGCGTGGTTGCGCGAGCGGCTGATCGCGGAGTTGGACGGGCTCGGCCGGTATCCCTGCGCTGCGCAGGACGCCGCGGCCCGCGCCGCGGTAGCCGCCCGGCACGGCCGCGACCCTGCGGAGGTGCTCGTACTCGGCGGGGTCGCCGAGGGTTTCGCCCTCTTGCCCGCGCTGGCGCCCCGGTCGGCGGTGGTCGTGCACCCGTCGTTCACCGAACCCGAGGTTGCGCTGTGCAGGGCGGGTATCGCCGTCAGGCGAGTGTTCACCGACGCTGCACACCGGTTGCAGCCCGAACGGATTCCCGCCGAGGCCGACCTCGTGGTGCTCGGCAACCCCACCAACCCGACTTCCGTGCTGCATCCAGCCGGGATGGTGCGCGCACTGGCTCGACCCGGGCGGGTACTCATAGTGGACGAGGCATTCGGCGATGCGGTGCCCGGGGAGCGGGAATCGTTGGCAGCCGATCGCCGCATCCCCGGTCTACTGGTGTTCCGCAGCCTCACCAAGACTTGGGCACTGCCGGGACTCCGGGCCGGCTATGCGCTGGGAGCACCCGATCTACTCGCCCGGCTGGCCGCCCCGCGCCCGCCATGGCCGGTCGGCACGCTGGTGCTGGAGGCGGTGCGGGCCTGCAGCACCCCCGCAGCGGTCGCCGAAGCGGGTGCCGCGGCGGAGCGGACCGTCCGGCATCGGGAGTGGATGGCCAGCCAGCTGGCCGATGTGCCGGGCGTCACGGTCCATCAACCGGCTGCGGCCCCCTTCCTGCTGCTGCGCATGCCTGGTGGTGAGCGGGTCCGGACCGCGTTGGTCGACGCCGGCATCGCGGTACGGCGTGGGGGCACGTTCCCTGGACTGTCTCCCGACCACCTGCGCGTCGCGGTGCGGCCGCCCGAGATCGCCACCGCCCTCGTAGACGCCCTGCGGGCTGCCCTGCCATGACCGCCGACGGACTGGTGGTCTTATGACTGCGACGGTTCGCGACGTGGTCGCTGTGCTGGAGGCTGCGTACCCGTCGGCGCTGGCCGAGAGTTGGGACGCGGTGGGGTTGGTCTGCGGCGATCCGGCCGAGCCGGTGCGGCGGGTGCTGGTGGCGGTCGACCCGGTCACCGAGACCGTCGTGGAGGCGCTGGAGCGCGACGCGCAGCTGCTTGTCACCCACCATCCGCTGATGTTGCGTGGAGTGCACGGGGTACCTGCCGACGATCCGAAAGGTGGGCTGGTACACCGGCTGGTGCGCGCCGGGGTCGCGCTGTTCTGCGCACACACCAACGCTGACGCGGCCGACCCTGGAGTGTCCGACGCCCTAGCCCGCTCATTGGGTTTGCAGGTCACCGGCGTGCTCGATCCTCGTGAGGGATCCGCATGCACCGGGCTCGGGCGAATCTGCGAGCTGCCTCAACCAGAATCGCTGCGGGACTTCACCGTCCGGGTGCATGACGCGCTGCCCAAGACCGCGTGGGGCGTGCGGGCCGGCGGCGACCCGGAACGGTCGGTGCGCACCGTGGCGGTCTGCGGTGGCGCCGGGGACTCGCTGCTCGGGGCCGCCAGCGCGGCGGGGGTCGACGCTTTCCTCACCGCCGACCTCCGGCACCATCCGGCATTGGAACACCTGGCCGCGGGAGGTCCGGCGCTGGTGGACGTCGCGCACTGGGCCAGCGAACACCCATGGTGCGAACAGGCCGCAGCAGTGGTCTCCGCGGCCCTCGGCGGTACGGTCAATGTCTACGTTTCGTATCGCCGAACCGATCCCTGGACGATCGGCTCGGTGCAACCACCTGGGAGGCTCACGCGGTGAACGCCGATCCCGCCGCACAACGCCGGCTGCTCGACCTGGCCGCGGTGGACGCCGAGCTGACCCGCGCCGCGCACCGCCGCCGGTCGTTACCCGAACTCGTCGAGGTCGAGCAGGCGGACAAGTCCCTGCAGTCCGCCCGGGACGCGATGGTCGTCGCGGAGACGGCAGTGTCGGACCTGGACCGCGACATCCGCAAGCTGGAAGCTGAGATCGAGCAGGTGCGGACCAGGGAGGACCGGGACCGCGGTCTGCTCGATTCCGGATCGATCTCCTCGGGTAAGCAGCTGGAAGACCTGCAACACGAGTTGGCGACCCTGCGCCGTCGCCAGACGGTGCTGGAGGACGAGCTGCTGGAAGTGATGGAGCGGCGTGAGGCCACCGCCGCCGACCTCGAGCGTGGCGGCGTGGCGTTGGCCGACATGGAGCAACGCCGCCTCGATGCCGTTCGCCGCCGCGATGAGGCATTGGCGGATCTGGGGTCCACCGAGGAGCACGGTGCGCAAGAGCGCCGCATTCTCCTCGGCGGCCTGCCCGTGGACCTTGTGTCGCTCTATGAGCGGATCCGGGCCCGCAACGGTACCGGTGCGGCGTTGGTCCGCGAGGGCCGTTGCGGCGCCTGCAGATTGGAGCTGGACCGCACCGCGATCGGACACCTGAGAGAGGCAGCCTCCGACGAGGTGGTCCGCTGCGAAGAGTGCGGAGTTGTGCTGGTGCGTACTCCCGAATCGGGCCTATCCGCCCCAGCTGATCTCTCAGCGGAGTCTGGTCGGTGACCCGGCGCGTCATCATCGAGGCCGACGGTGGCTCGCGGGGCAACCCCGGCCCGGCTGGGTACGGCGCGGTGCTTCGCGACGCCGACACCGGGGAGCTACTTGCCGAGGCGTCCGGTGGCTTGGGTACTACCACCAACAACGTCGCCGAGTACTCGGGTCTCATTGCCGGGCTGCGCGCTGCGGTGAAGGAAGGCGCGCAGTCCGCCGAAGCGCGGCTGGACTCCAAGCTCGTCGTCGAGCAGATGAGCGGTCGATGGCAGGTCAAGCAACCGCACCTGCGACCGCTGGTCAGCGAGGCGGCCGAGCTGGTCCGCCAGCTCGGCGACGTCAAGTACACCTGGGTGCCGCGAGCGCGCAACGCTCACGCCGACCGGTTGGCCAACGAGGCTATGGACGCTCAAGCTGGCGTCACGACGGCGCGTGCAGCGCAGACCGCTCCGGCGTCGCACTGGACCGGTGCCACCGGGTCGCCCACCCGCCTGCTGATGCTGCGGCATGGGCAGACCGAGCATTCCGCGCAGCGCCGCTACTCCGGGCGCGGTGACCTGCCGCTGACCGAGCTGGGGGAGAGCCAAGCTGCCGCTGCCGCTGCTCGGCTGGCCGGCACCGACGGTGTGGCTGCGGTGGTCAGCTCGCCGCTGCTGCGGGCGAGGCAGACCGCCCAGCCTGTGGCCGACGCGCTGGGCGTGCCGATGACCATCCATGATGGACTGATCGAGACCGACTTCGGCGCCTGGGAGGAATTGACGTTCGCAGAGGCCAGCGCTCGGGATCCGGAGCTCCACGCCAGGTGGCTCACCGACACCTCGGTGGCCCCACCCGGCGGCGAGAGCATGGACGCGGTACACCGGAGGGTGCGCCGGGTACGTGACCAGCTAATCGCCGAGCACGGCGCCGGGACGCTGATCGTGGTCAGCCACGTCACGCCGATCAAGGCGCTGCTGCGGATGGCCCTGGACGCCGGACCGTCATTGCTGCACCGGTTACACCTGGACGTCGCATCGCTGTCGGTGGCGGAGTTCTATCCCGACGGTCCCGCAACGGTGCGTCTGGTCAACGACACCGGTCATCTCACGAACAGGTAGATCGACACCGACAAGCCCACCACAACCACTCCGGTTCGCAATACCGGCGCGGGGAGCTGACCGGCGAGCTTCGCGCCGAGAAACCCTCCGACCAGGTTGACGGGGGCAAGCAGGACGACGACCCGCCAGTCCACCGGTGCGCCGATCGCGAACACCACCGCGCTGACCGCAGCGATGATCAGCGAGAGAACACCCTTGACCGCATTGAGCCTGCGCAGGTCATCATGCGCGGTGAGGGCGAGCACCGCGATCAGGATGACACCAAGCGCCCCGCCGAAGTAGCCGCCGTAGATGGCGGCGAGGAATACCGCAGGCAGCAAGACCGCGCGACGGTCCGGGGCATCGGGTGCAGGATCGCCGATGCACCGGGCGAGCCACGGTTGCACCCCGAGCAGCACGCTGGCCACCGCCACCAGCGCGGGTACGACCGCGTCGAACACCGCGGCGGGCAGCACCAGTAGCAGCAAGCTGCCCACTAATGCCCCTCCCACCGCCACGCCAGCGGTCGCCAGGACCCGACCCTGCTGCTCCCGCAGCTCCCGGCGGCTGCCCAGCGCTAGGCCTGCGCTGCCGGCGCATTGGATGACCGAATTGGTGACATTCGCCGCAAGCGGCGGCAAGCCCACCGCCAGCAGCGCCGGGAACAGCAACAGCGACCCACCACCGGCCAGGGCATTGACCACGCCCGACACGACGCCCGCAACAACCAGCAGAGCAAGCTGCGCGGACTGCACGAGGCGCCACGTTAACCCGGTGTGGGGCGATCTATGCTGATGGGGCGGACGAGTTGGCCGGGCGGTCGCGTCGGGCTCGGCAACGGGCCCGTCGAGGAAAGTCCGGACTCCTCAGGGCAGGGTGGTTGCTAACGGCAACCCGGGGTGACTCGCGGGACAGTGCCACAGAAAACAGACCGCCCCGCGTGAGCGGGGTAAGGGTGAAACGGTGGTGTAAGAGACCACCAGCGTCCCGGGCGACCGGGACGGCTCGGTAAACCCCACCCGGAGCAAGGCCAAAAGGCGCGCCGAATTCGGCGCGCTGCGCAGGCGATCGAGGGTGGCCCGCCCGATGCCTGCGGGTAGGCCGCTGGAGCCTGCCGGCAACGGCAGGCCGAGATGGATGACCGTCGGCCGGGACGCCGCAAGGCGCCCGGTGCACAGGATCCGGCTTACAGGCCAGCTCGTCCGCCCCACACTTCACCGCCTGCGCCAACGGGAGGATGCAGCGGGGTTGACGAGGAAAGCTCTCGCTACTTCTCCAGGTTTCTCAATGCTTCTCGACGTCCGACGGCCCGGTGACGGCCCAGGAGTCGATCTTGGACGCTGGGTTTTGTGTGGCATCCCGTCGATCTGGCGCAGCCCGACCGCGCGGCCTCCCGGGGGCAACTCTCCGATGGAACCGGCGCGTGCGTCGTCTGGTTGTGCCCCCGGGATGCCGTGTGGTAGCCCTCCGAGAGGTCGATGGGATGCCACACCCCGCCCACCCAACCCAGCCGCAGCAGTTCTTGAGGCTGGCATCCTGGAGATCTGCCCGCCCGGCGAGGGCCCGGTTCTTCAGATTGACAGATTTTCTGGGAGACCAAGCAAGGCTGAGGTCCACGCGACGGAGGTGACGCTGACCAGCGGAGATACTCGTCGTTGGTCAGCGTCACATCACGTTGTTGAGTGTCGTTTCGTCCGCTGGGACGGCCCACAGACGGCCCTATACGGAACCTGTCCAACGATCATCGACGAGCGTGGGTTGCCGGTGATGGGCGCGCAGACGGGGCGCGTGAGTGTGCGCCTACTCTCGGAGGTGGCACGCGCAGCGGACTGTAAATCCGTCGGCTGATGCCTTCCAAGGATCGAATCCTTGACCCGCCACGCAGCAGGGATGGGTTTTGACCAGCCCGGACACGGTCGTAGGCCGACCTTCGTTGTGTCCGGTGCTGTCCGGGCGTGTCCGGCTGTTCACGGCCAGTCGCGCCCTATACGCGCCCTAGCGCCTGTCTCGGTTGAGTTGCCACCGCACTGACCTTGTTCGGCGGGTCTCGTGGACCGTTGGCTCGCGGCGGGAGGAATTCCGCCCAGGCGTGCGTCGATGGAGCGGGCACCCATCCGCATCGGAGACGTGAGGCTTGGACTTGTATGGTTCCGTCACTCGTGTGTTCATCCGGATGCCGGTGGTCGATTCGGGACCGTAGCTACTACCGCTCGGCGCCGAGGCCGCAGGTGTCGCCAAGCTTGTGCAGAGTCGTCGAGTAGCGCGTGAGGTGATCCGATGCCGTTGACCCCCGCCGATGTTGCCAACGTCGCGTTCAGTAAGCCACCGATCGGTAAGCGGGGCTACCACGAGGACGAGGTGGACGCCTTCCTTGACCTGTTGGAGGCCGAGCTGGCTCGGTTGATCGAGGAGAACAACGATCTCCGCAACCAGCTCGAGCAGTTCGATCAGCAGCAGCGCGCTGCACCGGTCGACACCGGATCTGATCGTTTCGCGGTGGAGTCGCCTGGACCGGTGATGGCCCCGGTGTCACCGCCGCTGAGGGAGCAGACCTCGGCAGGTGGGGATCACAATGGTCAAGCCGCCAGGGTGCTGGGTCTGGCCCAGGAGACGGCTGACCGGTTGACTGGTGAGGCCAAGGCCGCAGCGGACGGGATGTTAAGCGAAGCCCGCAGCAGGTCCGAGCAGCTGCTCTCTGAGGCCAGGGTGAAGGCTGATGGTCTGGTCAATGAGGCAAGGACCCGGGCCGAGATCATGCTCACTGACGCCCGTACCAGGGCCGAGACTGTGGAGCGGCAGTCTCGGGAGAAGGCGGCGTCGCTGGAGCGTGATGCGGCGCGCAGGCACACCGAGATCATGAGTGCGTTCAGCCAGGAGAAGAGCGCTCTGGAGAAGAAGATCGATGAACTGCGCGCCGTGGAGCGTGAGTACCGCACCCGCTTGAAGAGCTACCTGGCCGCACAGCTCCGAGAGCTAGAGGGGTCCGGATCCGGTGCACCAGGCGCTCCGATGCGCAACCGGCAGGGCTTTGCGGCCTCCGGAGCAGGCGCGCATGCCGAAGCGGGGTCTCGGTAACAGCGAGCTACCAAAACACCGCGCACGGCCTCGCCGAGGCCGTAGCCGGCCCCGCAGACCTGATCGGCCTGCGCGGACATCATCGCGTCGGGCGAACGAGGTGATCATCTCCCGGAGCAGGTCCGGGCTCGCCGAAGCCAGATGCTGTTCCAGCATCCCGTTCGGGTAGGTAAGAATGGAGGCGATTATGGCGGTGACCGCCTTGATGCGGTCAAGGAGTCACCCGCGCTACGGCCCGGCGCTGGGCATCACCGTCCGCACCTGGAGGGTAAAGGCGGAAGCCGGCATAGGCGCCGATGCGGCAGGCTGGCGTAGAAGGATTGGGCGGTGTCTGTGAGGAGATCCATGCGCCCAGCGCCGCACTCGCCGTCGGTGTCGAGGGCCACGATCGTCGATGTTCCCGGAGGCAGCAATGCGCGAAGCGCCCGATCCGGGTCGGACGGGGAACGTTGGCCACCCCTCCGAGGTACACAAGGCCAGCACGCCGCCAAGGTGCGTTGCTTCGAAGGTCATCACAGGTAGCGTGATCTACCGTTCCCCCGGGGCCCGACGGGAGAGGCGGCCTACGCAAGCCGTTGCGAGGTCCTCTGACGGTGACCATATTCGAGCCCCAGTTTGGGGGCTGCACCCACTGCGCCATCCGGGGCCTTGATCCGCGGTCAGGCCGGGTCACAGTGCCTCGCTATTGACCGTGGTTAAGCGGTGTTAATGGTACGCTGATGGCACACGTGGTGTTGGCTCTACCGCAGGACGGCGAGCGGAGCGTGTATCCTGTCGCGTCCCGATGTTGATTGTGCTTACAGCACGCAGACAGCACACCGTGTGTCGCCGTTGCAGCAGGGGCCGGAGGCGGGCGATCCGGTGGCGTTGGTTGGCTTCTCTATTTCTACTTCTTCGTCGGTTCTTCCGGTCACTATCCGAACCGACCCCCGTTGCCGTGACTCGAAACGGTACAGTCGGCGGCTGAGCCAATGACTTTCTATGATGATGGGGGCTCTGGTGGTTCCTAGACCGGTCCTCGCTTCCGGCGGCCCGGCTCTCGCGTCGCGGCTGGCGTCTACCGCCATGTGCTGGTGGGTGTCGTCAGCGTGGGCTGGCGGTGGAAGAACTGCATGCGGTGCCGGCTCTGGGGCTGCCCGTGGGCCAAAGCATGCCTGCTGATCCGCCACGTATGTCTGCCCACGAAGGTCTGTTTCCGCTATCGGTGGGATCGGCCTCGTGGTGTTGGCCAGGCCTGCGCGGCCGGGGTCGACCGGAGTGAACCAGGACCAGCCCCCAACACGATCAGCACGCGGTCCTTGCGAGGCGCCGCATATCGCCAGCGCACCTGGCGCGTCGTCGTGGAGGCGATGTTTTCCGGGGTGACCGGAGTTCACCGTCCCGCACCCGGACCAGTCGGCGAGATCAGCTCCTGATCCAGGTGGCAGGCCGCACACCGCCGCACCTGGCGCGTCGCCGACGAGTCGGTGTCTGCCGAAGTGGTCCCCGAGTCGGTGTCTGCCGAAGTGATCGACCTGGTGCGGGTCAACCTCGCCGGCCGGGACATCGGCGTTGATTCGCTCATCACGCAGCTGGTCATAAGTCGGCGTCTGGCTCATGGCGCGACACCGTAGAGGCACCTCGGCGAGCGCGGCATCCACATCGTGTGGACAGATGGTGGAGCTTGTGCGCCGGTGGTGGACAGGCTGTGGAGACCCTGTGGATGAGGCGCGAGCGAGGCGAAATCCATCGGATCCGACCGACCATAGTCCGGGGCGGCTACCTCACTCGGCAACCACTAACCCAGCTCTCACCACCCTTTGCAACTAAGCGAGCCAGCCGCCGACTCTTGTGGTCCAACATTGGCCCCCAATGGCTCGTCCTGGTTGCCTCACCAACACGTGCCGGAGTTGAACGGAGCGGGCATGCCCGCTGAACAGCAGGGCAACCCCTCACGCACCTGCCCATAGCGCCTTCTGCGGGTCACCCACGGGGTCCTGTGTCAACGGCAACCCAAAACTGACCCCCTGACGGCATCGGACGATCACTGGAATCCGCCGGGCAGGCCGCACCGCGCATGCCTGCCGAGCCGAGAGGCGGGGCGCAGGATATGCGGTCCAGCGACAGATGTGGGCGGCGTTCTCGTCGGGATGCGACGTGGGCACGCGGCGTGCTGGGTGCGTCCGAGGGTGAGTCCTGTTCTGCTCGTTGGGGGCAGAATTGCGGTCATCGAGCTACCGCAACGGCCCTCTTCGTCCCAAATCCGGATTCCGGTCGGATCGTCCATCGCGGCGGACTTGTCTGTATTGGTCAAGGTATTGTTCCGTGGGCGGCGCACTAAAGATCATTATGCCTTCTGCTGTCGGACAACTACTTTGTCTTAATAATTGCACCATTGTCCTCGCCAGAAACATTGAGATCGAACCGGGGCAAACCTCCTCAACCAGGCAAACAATGCTGAACTGACGTCTCATTGCGTCGATGTTAAGGTCCGTCGGAATCTGATCAATTCGCCGACGTCATCGTGCAAGGGGGACGAAGAATGATAAGACGGCACATGGCACGCCGACGATCACTCAACCCGCCTTCAGCAGCGACGATACCCGGAGGACAGTGGCGTGTCGGCACTCACCGCGTCGCCACAGCATCGGCAACCGCAATGGGCTCCTTGGGCTCAGCCGGTCGTA
>QHBY01000014.1 GCA_003244245.1 Pseudonocardiales bacterium | reverse complement strand
TCGTCGGAAACTCGGGCTAGCGCCCAGGGTTCGGGTTCCAGGACCCGCATGGGCACTCCGGTGTGGTGGGCCACGGTGGGCACGAGCCCGCCCTGCACGACCACCGAGAACGCCACTGCGACGATCACGATCTGGTACAGCCGGTCGGCATTGGGCACCCCGGCGGACAGGATGTAGGTGCCCAGCAGGATCGGCACCGCGCCTTTGAGCCCGGACCACATCACGAACAGCCGCTCGCCCTTACTGATCTTGATGGGGAGCAGCAGGAGCCCAACCAGAACCGGGCGCACCACCAGGGCCAGCAGGACGGCCAACACCAGGCCAACCCACCACGCGTTGCCCTCCACCAACCCAGTCAAGGACACGGTCAGGCCGAGCATCGCGAACGCAATGATCTCCGCCAGGCTGGCCAGCGATGAGTGGAACCGCTCGATCTCGGCCTTGTACGGCGCGCGTAGATCCCCGACGAGGATCCCGGCGACGAACACGGCCAGAAACCCGAACCGTGGACCAGGGTGGCCAGTCCGTAGATCGCCCCGGAGCCCAACAGCGTCCGCAGCGGGTACAGCGCTGCACTAGGCAACGGTAGCCGGCGCATCGTCACCGACAACGCATACCCACCGGCGACCCCGACCACGGCACCCACGACCATCTCCAGGACGAACTCGCCACCCCGGCACCCACGGCGTGCCAGCCACCGGCGGTCCCCGCGGCCAGCAGCGCGGCCATCGCGGCGATGCCGACCGGGTCGTTGACCCCGGACTCACCCTCCAGCAGGGTGCCTGACCGGCCGGAGATCTCCCGGCGGCCCAGCACCGAGAAGACCACCGCCGGGTCGGTGGGGGCCAGCGCGACACCCAGCAGCAGCCCGGCCCGCCAGTCGAATCCGAACACCAGGTGCGCCAGCACCGCCACCCCCACCGCGGTGACCACGGTGCCGACCACACCGATCCACAGCACCGCGCCGCCGGCGGCGCGGAATCGGCGCCAGCCGATGTGCATACCACCGTCGAACAGCAACAGGATCAGCATCACGGTGACCACCCGCTGCACCGTGAGAACGGGCACCGCCCCAACACCGGCACAAGGTCCGAAGCGACCGCGGCGGCTACCAGGAAGATCGCCGGAGCCGGTACCCGGATCCGAATTCACCCTAGCCACCGCCCCCGGCGAGCCCGACACCAGCCACACGGGGCGAGTGCGTTAGCCGTACCCTGCCGCGGTGTCGAGCCGCGCAGGCCCCGATCCCCAGCTGGGGTGGGTAGTCGCGGCGTTGGCGGTGGTCACCGGGGTGTTGGGGATCCTCGTGATGCTCGCCCCGGTGATCGCCGACGATCCGGTGGTGAGCTGGCCACCCGCCGGGCAGCAACCCAGCTCCACCGTGCTGCCACTGTCGCCCTACCGCCCGTTGCAGCTCACCGCAACGGTCCCGTGTACGACGCTGCAAGCGTTGGCCGCCCGCCCGGGTGGGGGTGAGGCGCTGCGCACCTTGCCCGCCGACGTGGGCACCGCCCCGGGCGAGGGCCTGGTAGTGACCGCGGCTCAGGGCGTCGTGACGGTCACCGCCTCCGGCGCCGAGGTGCTGCGCGAGACGCTGCCGGCCGGTAGCTGCTCCTACCAGGTACTCGCCGACGCCGGCGGGGTGCGGGTATCTCGTGACGGTGCGGGCATCGACACTCGCAGTGACCTGCTGGTACCCCAGGTCGCCGAGTTGCAGACCGATGCCGTGACGTCAACGCGTGGTCTGACGGTGGCGCTGCACACCGACGCGCGTTACCAGTCGCACCCCACGTTGCTCAAGACGGCACTGCTGGTCGCGGAGGGACTCGCGCTGGCGGCGCTGCTCGTGCTGGCCTGGCGCTGGGGGCGAGGCGAGGGGCCCGGCCTGATCCGGCCGCGCCTGTCGTGGGCCGACGCTGTGGTCGTCGTGGTGTCGGGGTTCTGGGTGGTAGCGGGACCGGTCAACATCGATGACTCGTGGTACCTGCTGATGGCCCGCAATGCGATGCAGTCGGGCTACGTCGGCAATGTCATCTACCAGTTCAACGTCACCGAGAACCCCTTTGTGGCCAGCCAGTACGCCATGCAGGCCTGGGGTGCCATCGGAGGCGAGTGGAGCCTGGGCTGGATGCGGTTGCTGCCGCTGGCCTACGGGCTGGCGACCTACGCGCTGCTGCGGGTACTGGTCGCGACGATGCTCGGCCGATTGGTAGTGGGCAGGGTGGCGCGGCGCCCCGCGGTGGCGTGGGCCGTGGCGGCGGCGCACCTGCTGTGGTGGCTGCCCTACGGGATGACGCTGCGCCCCGAACCGCTGATCGCGCTGGGCACCGCGGCGGTGTGGGTTCTTGCCGAGCTGGCCCGGCGGCGCCGCTCGGTGGGGGTGTTCGCCGTCGCTGTCGCCGTCGCCGCGCTCACCGTCACGGCGTCGCCCACCGGTCTGGTGGCCGCCGCACCGTTGGTGGTGTGCCTGCCGTGGCTGTGGCAGTGGTGGCGGGCCGCATCGGGGCGCAACCGGGTCGCCGCGGTGTTGCTGATGGGTGCGGCCGCCTCGATCGTCGTCCCGGTCGGCTTCGCCGACGCCACGCTGGGCGACGTGCTGGAATCGGTTGCCGTGCACCGCTGGTACTACCGCCAACACGCCTGGTACGACGAGTACCTGCACTACGCCAACCTGCTGGTGCCCGACGACCGGGGAGCGTGGGGCAAGCGGTTGCCGGTGCTGCTGACCCTGGGCATGCTGCTGGCCGTGGCGCTGGGCGCTGGACACCGTCGAGGCACCGCGGGGCGCAGCGGCCGGCTACTGGGCCACGCAGCGGGGATCACCGCGCTGGGCCTGGCCGTGTTGGCGCTCACTCCGACGAAATGGGTGAACCACTTCGGGGCCGTCGCAGCGCCGGCCACCGTGCTGCTGGCCGTCGCGATGCTCCGATCCCCGCTGCCTCGGCGGGCCGGTACCGCGACGGTGATCATCGGCAGCGCCGGGCTGGTAGCCGCCGCGTCGGTCGCCTTCGCCGGGCCCAACCTGTGGCGCCCGCTGTCGGATTGGGGTCAGCCGTTCGGCAACCACCAGCTCCTCGATACGCCGTACGTGCAGAGCCTGCTCGCGCCGTCGCTAGGACCGCTTGCGTTGCGCAACCCGCTGCTGTGGCTGGCCGTCGCCGGGGTGGGCTGGTGGTGGCTGCGCAGGCTGGGCCCAGCTCGGGCCGTGCTGGTCACCGCGACCCGCCTGGGGGTAGCGCTGATGCTGGTGGTGTTCACCGTCGCGCCGCTGCGCCAATACCCGGGCACCTCGGTGGCACTGATGAACCTGCGGGCACTCACCGGCCGGTCCTGCGGCCTGGCCCCGGCGGTGCAAGTGCTCGCCGGCGTCGAACCCGGCCTCGGCCCGCCCGCCGGCGCCGCTGCACTCACCGGGGACATGCGGGCCGCACCGCTGCCGGAATCGACGCCGGCACCGATCACTGAACCTAGCAGCACGGTGTGGCACGACGACGTGCCCAGCGGTACCGGCATCGGAACCCTCCAGACCCCCTGGTACCCGCTGCCGGGTCACCTTCGCGGCGGCTGGGTGACCGTGCCGGTGCGGGGTACGCTGAGCAAGGATCAGTGGCTGGCGGTGCAGGTGGCAACCGGTGATCCTGCCTCCCCGGACCGGGTTCGCACGGTGGCCGTGCCCGCTATTGGGCCCGCCGTCGGGGACAAACCCGACTGGACCCAGGTCTCCATCGCGCTGGCCGACGCCGGGCTGGCCGCGCCGACCGCGGTGCGGGTGGTGGCCCGGGACCGCGTCGCAGGTCCGGGCAGTTGGCTGGCCGTGGCGCAACCGCGGCTGACCGCGCCACGCCCGGTAGCCGACATCATCGCCGGTCGGCCGGTGTTCGCCGACCAGGTATCCGCCGGGTTGTGGCCCTGCGCGGATCAGATCGCCGTGCGAGACGGCATGGTGGCGCCTCCCGCGCTGCGGCTACGGGCCGCCGACGGGCTGGAGGACGCGATCCTCTACAACTCGACCTTCGCCGGCAACGGCGGCACGCTGCTGCAGGTCGACCGCACCGCCAAGTTCGTCGAGCTACCCTCCCGGCTCACCCCGCCGGGGGCACCCACGCTGGACTGGGGCCACGTCGACGAGGTGGTCTACATCCATCCCGCCGGTCTGGTCGACGTGCGCGTGGGGACGCTGCGACGCGCCGGATGGACCCGGCTACCCACGCTGATCGGGCAGCGTTACACCGGTCGCGCCTACACCGGCTGAATTCAGCCCCGAGCACCGCGGCGCCATGCTGCCGGCCCGCCTCGGGCTGGTGTCAGTTCAGCGCTGACGTCGACACCCACTTGTCCCATGGCACGGTCCAGTCGTAGATGTCACCATCCGCGGGGGACATCGCGATCCTACTGCTGGTGACCTCGACCGGGTCGCCGAAGATCGCACTGTCGAAGTACTCCTTGGCGTTGGCCGTGGACAGGTTGACGCAGCCGTGAGTGACATTCGCCGAGCCTTGCACCCCGGTGGTCTCGGGGTTGGCGTGAATGAACTCGCCGTTGTTGGAGATGCGCACCGACCAGTGCGAGGGGAAGTTGACATACCCATAGTCCGGGTTCGACATCAGAAACAGCGGGCTCTTGCTCATCACCACGTGGGTGCCGCTGCGGGTGACCCGCTCCGGGTCAGAACCCAGGCCGTAGCTGGCCGGGAAGTCCATGACCACCTTGCCGTCGCGGACCACCACCAACCGGTGGCTGGTGACGTCGGCCTTGACGATCTGCGCCCGGCCGACGGTGAACCGCAGGTTGAGGTCTTCCTGGCCCCACTTTCCGTCGCCGTGGTTCGCCCCGTACAGCTTCGCGGCGACGGTGACCTGCGTGCCCGCCTGCAGGTAGTCCTTGGACCGCCAGTGCACCCGCGAGCGGCCGTTGTCGTCGGCTAACCAGGCCCACGAGCCCTCGGTCGCCACCGAGGTCTGCACCCGCAGCGCACGCTGTACCGCCGCCTGGTCAGCGACGTGGTCGTCGAACTCGAGGATGATCGGCGCGGCGACGCCGACGGTGTCGCCGTCGTGGATGTTGAGCGTGCCGCTGACCAGCGCCTGAGGCTTGACCGTGGAGAACGAACCGGTCACCGGGACCGTCTTGCCATCGGCACCGGTGGCGGTGCCGACATAGGTGTAACTCTTGCCGTAACCCAGTGGCTCGGTGGCCGTCCAGCTGTGGCCGTCCTCGGACAGCGCCCCGGCCACCGACTTGCCCTCGGTGTTGGTGAGTCCGACTTGGGTGAGCTTGCCATTGTCAACCGTGACCGTGACCGGATCAGCCGGGCTCACCTCGGTGGCCCCGGTCGGTGGCGACGTGGCGACCGTTTGCGGCTGCGTAGCGACCCGGCAGCCGACTACCAGCACGACGATCCAGATCAGCAACGCCACGCTCAGCACTTTGCGCATCCTCATGTACCACCACCATGCTCGGGTCATGCAACGACGCCTCAATGCCTCAGGGATTACCCCGCCGCAGCCGACCTCACCCAGCGCGCGGTGGTGAGATTGACCACCGCAGCCTGGCCGCCCCCTCGTCGTGGCCTTCCCGCGAATCGGGTGATGATCGGTCGCGGCAAGGGTCACGCCTACCATCACTGAACCCCCCATGCGCGCGGTCGTCGAGCCGCCTGTTGCTACCTTGGAATGTCCAAAGCCGCCCACTGGTTCTAGTGCCACGTTCCCCCGTCGAGCGCAGAAGGTGGATTGCATCGCGTGTCGGTCCCCGCAACAGAGATTGACGTGCTGGCTGCTGAGCAGGACTACCTCGTCCTGCTCTACCAGCATCTCGATGAGCGCCGCCGCTACACCATGGGACGGCTCACCCAGGTCCTGAGAGCGCCCAACGCCGGTACCCCACAGGCGCGCAGCGAGCGCGACGCAGCCGCAGCGATGTACGCCGAGCAGCTCGCCACCCTGGACGGCGTCGAGCAGGGCCTGTGCTTCGGGCGCCTGGACCTGCACACCGCCGATGATGACGACGACTTCGAGGGACGGCGCTACATCGGACGGCTCGGGCTGCTCGACGAGGAACGCGAATACCGGCCGCTGCTCATCGACTGGCGGGCGCCCGCAGCTCGCCCGTTCTACACCGCGACCGCTGCGCGCCCGGAGGGCGTTCGCCGTCGCAGGCACATCCGGACCCGGAGCCGAACGGTGCTTGCCGTCGAGGATGAAGTCCTGGACGTATTAGCCGACGATGCCGAGCAGGCCCCGACTCGTACCAGTCTGACCAGTGAGGCGGCCCTGATGGCCGCGCTGACGGCCAACCGGACCGGCCAGATGGCCGACATCGTCGCGACCATCCAGGCCGAGCAGGATCGGATCATCCGGGCCAAACCGCAGGGCGTGCTCGTTGTGCAGGGTGGCCCCGGAACCGGCAAGACCGCGGTCGCGCTGCACCGGGCGGCCTACCTGCTCTACACCCACCGCCGGCAGTTGGCCAAGCGCGGCGTGCTGGTCGTCGGGCCCAACTCGACGTTCCTGCGCTACATCGGGCACGTGTTGCCCTCCCTAGGCGAGACCAGCGTGCTGCTGTGCACGGTGGCTCAGCTGCATCCGGGGCTACACGCCCGCGGCGTCGAGCCCGACGAGACCGCCGCGGTCAAGGGTCGCCTGGAGATGGCGAAGGTGCTGGCCGCAGCCATCCGGGACCGTCAGCAGGTACCCACCGAACCGATCGAGCTCATCGTCGAGGCCCAGCGCATCCAGCTGGACAGCGCGGTGTGCCAGCCGGCTCGCACCCGGGCGCGACGTTCGCACCGGCCGCACAACGAGGCCAAGCGGATCTTTCACCAGGAGGTCGTGACCGTCCTTGCCGACCGCATCGCGAACGGCCTGGGCGGAGACGTTCTGAACCGCGGCGACCTGGCGGACATCCGCACCGAGTTGCGGGGCAGCCCCGAGCTGGCCGCCGCGCTGGAGACGCTGTGGCCGACGCTGTCGCCGGAGCAGCTGCTCACCGACCTCTACGCCGACCCGCAGCGGCTGGCCAGCGCCACCCACCGGGTGCTCGAGCTCGAGGAGCGCGACCTGCTGGCGCGGCCCGCTCCCGGTCCAGACGTCGACCCGGAGCGGGTGTGGACCCCCGCCGATGTCGCGTTGCTGGATGAGGCCGCCGAGCTGCTCGGCTCCGACGGCAGCGCCGAGGCCGCCCGGGAGGCCGCCGCGCTGCGCGCCGAGTTGCAGTACGCGCAGGGCGTGCTGGACATCCTGGACCTCGACGAGGACCTCGACCCCGAGCTGCTGCGCGCCACCGACCTCATCGACGCCGACCGGCTGGCCGACCGGCAGCGGGCGCGCGGCTACGAGAGCACCGCTGAGCGCGCCGCGGCCGACCGCACCTGGACCTACGGTCACATCATCGTCGACGAGGCGCAGGAGCTGTCCCCGATGGCGTGGCGGGTGCTCATGCGGCGCTGCCCGAGCCGGTCGATGACGGTGGTCGGCGACCTCGCTCAGACCGGCAGCCGGGCCGGCGCGGCCTCCTGGCAGGACGTGCTCGGTCCGTACGTGGCGCAGCGGTGGCACCTGGAAGAGCTGACGATCAACTACCGGAACCCGGCCGAGATCGCCGAGATCGCCGACCACGTGCTGGCCGCCATCGACGTCGACATCACCCCACCGCGGTCAGTGCGCCACAGCGGCGTGGCGCCCCGCGCCGTTCAGGTGGCCTCGCTGGCCGACGAGCTGCCCGCGGTGGTCATCGAAGAGGCCGCCGCGGTGGGCGACGGCCGGCTCGCCGTGCTCGCGCCGGCCGCGGCGGTGGACGAGCTACGCACGATCGTCTCGGCGCCAGGCGCCGGTGACCTCGATGCACCTGTGACGGTGCTGACCGTCACCCAGGCCAAGGGCCTGGAGTTCGACGCAGTGGTCCTGGTCGATCCGGCGGGGATCGTGGCCGAGTCACCCCGCGGCCTCAACGACCTCTACGTCGCCATCACCCGCACCACCCACCGCCTGTGCATCGTGCACCTCGGCAACATGCCCCCCGTACTCGCCGCCGATCTCGTCTGAACGCGTCTGGGTACGCTCAGCCCCCCGAACTCAACAGCAGAGCTGTCTGAGGTCGATCTGGCAGCTCTGCTGTTGAGTTCGGGGAACGGTAGAGCTGGGTACGACGATCACTGCGGAGGGGCTCGAGCACTGTCCGGCGTTGCGTATCGGTGGGCTGGCACCGCACTCGCCTTGCTGGTTGGGGTGGTGGGGGTGCTGGTGGGGGTGGTGCTGCCGTTCGTGCCGGTGATCGCCGACCAGACCACGGTGAGCTGGCCCGCACCCGGGCATCCCGTGGTGTCCAGTACGGCGTTGTTCGCGCCCTACCGGCCGGCGGAGCTGGACGCAACAGTGCCGTGCTCGGCGATTCGCGCCGCGACTGACCGGGGCGGTGCCGTCACCGTGCTGGCCACCGGCCCGTACGGCGACGGGTTGGTGCTGCGGACCGAGGCCGGAGTGGCCCGGTTGCTGTCGGGTGCCCGGGTGGTGAGCACCACGCCGGTGGCCGGGATCTTCGGCGACTGCCGGACGCGGGTGCACGCCGGCCCGACCGGAACAGTGATCACCATCGGGACCCGGACGATCACACTGGCCGGTGAACCGGTCCCTAAGGTGTTCGCGTTCCGCACCGATCTCGACGCCTGGCAGGCCGCCGGGATCACCGTCACCGCCCGCACCGCCAGCCCATTCGCCACCAGCCCCAGCCGGGTCAAGATCCTGCTCATCGCCGTGCAACTGCTCGCGGCGTTGATCGCGCTTGCCCTGCTGGCCCGCGGTCGGCGTACCACCGAAGAACCTGTGCGCATTCACATCCAACCTCGGTGGCGCACCGCTTGGGTTGACCTCGGGGTGATCGGGATACTGGCGGGGTGGGCGATCATCGGTCCGCTGACCGACGACGACGGCTTCGCCACCACGATCGCCCGCAACGCCGCGCGGACCGGCAATGTCGGCAACTACTACCGGTGGTGGAACGCCGCGGAGACGCCGTTCGCGCTGAGCGAGCAGCTGCTCGCGCCGCTGACCCAGGTCAGCCTGGCGCCGTTGTGGCTACGGCTGCCCAGCACCGTGCTGGGCGTGGCGACCTGGTTCATCGTGAGCCGGGGGGTGCTCGGCGCGGCGGTGCCCGCGGTGGCGGGCACCGTCCGGATCCGGCTGCTGACGGCGGCGTGCCTGCTCGCCGCCTGGCTGCCCTACAACCTCGGAGTGCGCCCCGAACCTTACGTGGCGTTCGGCGTCACCACGGTGTTGGCGCTGCTGTGGCGGGCTCGTGGACTCGCCGCGTTGGGTTGGGCTGCGCTGGTCGCCGGGCTGGTCATCCCGGTCAGCCCGAGCGGGCTGCTGGTCGCCGCGCCGATCGTGGTGTTTGCGCCGCGCATCGTCGCAATCCTCCGCGAGTCAGTGCGCGGGCGGTCCGAGGTGGCGGCGCGAGTATTGCTGCTGTGCTGCATCGGCGCGGTGGGCCTTACCGCGATCTTCGCTGATCAGACCTGGTACGGCCTGGTGACCGCGACTCACTGGCACACCTTCTTCGGACCGTCGCTGCCGTGGTACCACGAGCCGGACCGGTACCGGTTCCTGCTCGGAAATGACCAGGACGGCAGCGCCACCAAGCGAATCCCGGTCCTGCTCACGCTCGCGCTGCTGCCGGTGGTCGGGGTGCTGGTGGCAGTCCGCCGGGCCGGTCCAGCCGACGTCGACGCAACGGCCGCGCGGGTGGCCGGAGTCGTGGCCACCGCACTGGCGCTGCTGTGGCTGACGCCGTCGAAGTGGTCGCATCACTTCGGTGCGCTGGCCGGGTTATTCGCGTCATTCCTGGTAGTGGCCGTGGTCCTGATGGCACAACGCGCCCGGGCGCCGGGCGCCGACCGGGTGGCCCAGATCATCGGCGTGGCCGGGGGCGTCCTGGTGGCCGCGGCGGCCGGGCTGGCCTTCGCCGGACCGAACGCCTGGTGGCAGCCGGCGGTCTACGACGTGCCGTGGGCCGCTGGCCCGGTGCGGCCGATCGGGCTTCCGCTGGACTCCCCCCTGCTGTGGATCGTGGTAGGGGCCGCCGCGCTGGCCGCAGTAGCGGCCGCGCGGCGCCACTCACGAGCCATCACCGCCCCAGCGGTGATGGCCGTAACGGCAGCCGGCACTGCGGTGGTGGTACTGCTCGGCTCGTTGCTGGCCGCCCCGGTGCGGCGGCCGGCCGGTTCCCTCGCGCTGGTGAACCTTCACCAGCTGACCGGCGGCCCCTCCTGCGGCTTGGCCGACGACATCCAGGTGCTGCCCGACGGCGCCGTGCTGGCCCCGGTCGGCACGTTCGGCCCCGGCCCCGCGCAGCAGTTGACCGGGTTCACCGCCATGGCGGGTTTCGACCCTGCGTACCCGCCGCCTGACCCGCCGGGTACCGGCCAGTCCACCGCACTGTGGGGAAGCCTGGTCGGCGACCCGCGGAACACGGGGACCATGACCAGCTCCTGGTTCCGGCTCCCCACGCTTTCCAAGGCCAGCGGGGTGGCGGTCTCGGTGTCCGGGCGTACCGATCGGGGCAACAACCTGGTCCTGGAGTTCGGCCGGGCCCGGTACGCCGGCGTCACCACGCTGGGCGCCCGCGTCCCGTACGACCGGGTGCGCCCCAACCAGGACCACCTGGACGGCCCACCGGACTACCGCCCGTGGCGGTCCATCGGGCTCGACGCGGCGCAGGTTCCCGCCGGCGCCGACCGGGTCCGGATCCGCGCGACCGATGCCACCACCGACCCGGACGGTTGGTTGGCCGTCACCGGGCCCCGGCTGCGCAGCGTCGTCGGGTTCACCGAGTTCCTGGCCGGCCGCGGGCCGGTACTGGTGAGCTGGCCGCAGGCGTTCCTGTTCCCCTGCGTGCGCAACATCGTCGGGGTCGCCGACGGTCTGGCCGGCGCGCCCCGGGTGGTGATCGAGGCGCCGCGGCGCCTCGGCCGGCTCTCCGCGGTGACCACCGCCCAGGACCAGGGTGGCGACTTCGCCGCGATCCGCCCGTTCGGCCGGCTCTACGAGGTTCCCACCCGGCTGGCCGGGCATCCCGACGTCGACTGGGGCGCTCTACAGCTCTCCGCCGACACCGCCGCCCGCGACGCTTACCAGCACACGACCACCCACGCGCCTGCCGACAGGGGCCGGAGTAGCCTGCCGGGCGATGGCTGAGATCGTCGTGCGTTCGCTGAGCGGGTGGGGTAGGACTGCGCCGAGCACTGCTCAGGTACTGGTCGAGCCGACCCTGGAGTCGATCCAGCGGGCTGTCCGTGACCCGGGAAGTCGGGGAGTGATCGCACGCGGGTTGGGGCGCTCCTACGGCGACCCGGCGCAGAACGCCGGTGGGCTGGTCATCGACATGACCGGATACGACCGGATCCACTCCCTCGACGCGGACACTGGCCTGGCCGTGGTGGACGCCGGAATCAGCCTCGACGCGCTGATGCGCGCCGCGCTGCCATTCGGGCTGTGGGTTCCGGTGCTGCCCGGCACCCGGCAGGTCACCGTCGGCGGCGCGATCGCCGCTGACATTCACGGCAAGAATCACCACAGCGCGGGTAGCTTCGGCAACCACGTCCGCTCGCTCGATTTGGTCACCGCAGACGGCTCGGTCACCACCCTGACTCCCGACGATGAGCTGTTCTGGGCCACCGTCGGCGGCATGGGGTTGACCGGGATCATCGTGCACGCCACGATCGCGCTGACCCACGTCGAGTCGGCGTACTTCGTCGTCG
The DNA here is from genome assembly GCA_003244245.1 of Pseudonocardiales bacterium. GTDB lineage: Bacteria > Actinomycetota > Actinomycetes > Mycobacteriales > Pseudonocardiaceae. Next base: position 921 of record QHBY01000014.1, on the reverse strand, counting down.
ACACCGACCGCACCGCCAACCTCGACGAGCTGATGGCGCTGCTCACCGACGGCTCCGACGACCGCTACGACTACTCCGCTGCCTGGTTCGACGCGATCTCCACGGGCGCGAAGCTGGGCCGCGCGGTGCTCACCCGTGGCTCGCTGGCAAAGCGTGACGAGCTGCCACCGAAGCTGCGCGGCGCCCCGCTGGCTTTCGACGCGCCACAGCTGCTCACCGCGCCCAATGCCTTTCCCAACGGGCTGGCCAACCGGGCCATCTTCGGCGCGCTGAGCGAAGCCTGGTACCGCAAGGCGCCCAAGTGCCGCCGCGGCGAGGTGCAGAACCTCACCAGCTTCTACCACCCGCTGGACATGGTCGGCGAATGGAACCGGGCGTACGGCTCACGGGGCTTCTTGCAATACCAGTTCGTGGTACCGCTGGGCGCGCAAGACTCCTTCCGCCGCATTGTTTCGGACATTACCCGCTCGGGGCACGTGTCGTTCCTCAACGTGCTCAAACGCTTCGGCGCGGCCAACGCGGCGCCGCTGTCGTTCCCCCAGCCCGGTTGGACGATCACCGTGGACTTCCCGATCCGCCGGGGTCTCGCGGAGTTCTGCGACCGTCTCGACGAGCAGGTACTCGACGCCGGCGGCCGGCTCTACCTGGCCAAGGAGTCGCGGACCGCCGCGGCCACCGTGGCCCGCATGTACCCGCGGATCGACGAGTGGCGCAAAATCCGCGCCGCCGCCGACCCCGACCGGATCTTCGCCTCTGACCTCTCCAGGAGACTCGAACTGTGATCGATGCTGTCGGCAACCCCCAGTCCATGCTGCTGTTGGGCGGCACCTCCGAGATCGCGCTGGCCACCGCCGAGCGCTACGCCACCCGGCGTGCGCTGCGAGTGGTCCTGGCCGCCCGCCCGTCGCCGCGGCTCGACGC
>QHBY01000013.1 GCA_003244245.1 Pseudonocardiales bacterium | reverse complement strand
TCGGCCTCGACCACGATCCACTCTCCCCCGCCCCAGCCGGCATTCGCAGGTAGGCCCTCGCCCACGTCGATCTGGCCGCCCACGAGGAACGAGGGGTCGAGTCCACACCGCCGCAGGACGTGCACGATCATCGCGGTAGTCGTCGTCTTGCCGTGCGTCCCGCTGACGGCGATGCAGCGGCGCAGCACGCTCACCTCTCCCAGCAGGTCGCCGCGATGGATCTCGCGCAGGCCTCGTCTGCGCGCGACGGCGCGCTCGGAGTTGTCGGCCGGTACCGCGGTGGAATAGACGACCTCGGCGCCGTCTGGCACGTTCTCCGCAGCGTGGCCAATCGCCGGCTCGATGCCCTGCGCGCGCAACGAATCCAGATACGGAGACTCGGCGCGGTCGGAGCCGCTCACCCGCGCCCCCAGCGCGCGCGCCACCAGCGCCAGCCCACTCATGCCCGCGCCGGCGATGCCGACGAAGTGCAGCCGGCGGCCGGACCAGGGTGACTGCCCGTTCACGGCCTCCAACCTAGTGGGACACCCTGAGCTCGGCGAAGTCGTGCATGCCAGGTAGGGAAGGAGCGTTCTCGTGAACGCAGTCGTGGGGTCCGGCCCTGGTCAGGATATACCGGCGCTCACGGCACTATTCAAAGAATGAGCAAGCATCTCGTAGACATCGATGAGCAGACCCTGCAGGCGGCTCGCGCGGAGCTTGGCACCGACACGATCAAGGCAACCGTCAATCGGGCGCTCCGGCAGGCTGGCGGCACTCAAGGCTCGCGGGTGAAGGAGCGCCTTGACGTGCTCGCCCGGGCCGATCTCGTTCGACGTGAAGAAGCATGGCGCTGACGCACCTGGTCGACAGCAGTGTGCTCACCCGCGTGCGCCGGCCCGTCGTCCGGGCGGCCTTCGAGGCCGCCGCCGAGCGAGGCGAGCTTTCGCGAGCCGGGATCAGCGATCTGGAGATCGGCTACTCCGCGCGCAGCGCGGGCGAGTGGGATCAGCTCCTCCAGGCCTTGAGGTCTTCGAGCTGGTGGAGACCACCGCCGACCTCTGCGACGAGCCCGACAGGTTCAGCGTCTGCTCGCGTCCAAACACCAGCGCGGCCGCAAGATCCCCGACCTGCTGATCGCGGCGGCCGCCGAATCGCGCAGCCTCACGATCCTGCACTACGACGCGGGCTTCGATCGGATCGGCGGCCGTGACCGGTCAACCGTGCCAATGGCGTGCCTGCCGGATCTGCCGACTGACGCCGCAGCTCCCGGCGAGCCCATCCGCGACCGCCCTGATCACGGGATAGCTCCGCGCTACGGACTCCCGATGACCAGACAGGCGGGTCTTTGGTGAGGAGATGTCAACGCCTTGCGACTGCTCGTAGCGGTCGGTTTCGGCGTCGAGGATGTCCGCGTCAGGTCGCCGAAGCGGCGCTCTGCGTGGATCTCACGGCGCCGCCAGTGATGCGGGGTCGAATACCGACCTACTGTTTGACGGATTGGCCGGGGCCACGGTTTCCCGAACACGCCGAAAGCTAGGCTCGTCAGGTTTCCCGGCAAGAGCTCGTCGAACTTCCGGCCACATCGACTAATCCCAGGAGCCTTCGGGCTCACTGAGCGCGGCGCGCAGCAGCGAGCTCGCCGACCAGCGCATCAGGTCGACCGCCTCGTCCCGCGACAGGCCGGCGATGTCGGTGAGCCAGACGAGCGCGTCGATGCCGACGGCGGCGGCGATCGCCAGTACGAGGCGGTCGAGCTCGGGCGCGGGAAGCCGACCGTGCAGCCGCGCGAGCGCCTCGGAGACCCACGCGATCCGGCGGCCCTTGCGAAACGTCAGGTCGCCACGTGCGTCAGCATCGGGCTCCAGCGACAGGCGCAGCATGCTGCGCAGGGCCCGCTCGTGCTGCACCGACCGGCGCGCGATCGCGTCGACGACGACCCGCAGTCGCGCCCCGACATCCTCGGGTGGCGCCTCGCCGAGCAGCGACGGCTCGGTCAGCTCGGGAAACGTCGCGGTCAGCAGGGCGCGCTGGTTGGGGAAGTAGCGGTAGGCGGTGGCGCGCGCGATCGAGCTGGCGGCCGCGGCCTGCTCGACAGTCGGCGTGACGCCGTGGGCCAGCAGCTCCCGCGGGGCAGTCAGCAGGGCATTGCGGGTGCGCGCTTTCTGGCTCGTGCGGCCCGTGGCCTCATATGAGGTTGACATGCTCATGATGGTATGAGACTCTCATATGAGATACAAGTCTCATTTTGAGGAGGAGGACCATGAGCGACCCATCTTCGGCCCACACACCGTTTCACGCAGTCGCCCCCCTCGACGGGGAGACGATCTGGTTCAACGGCGCGCTGCAGGACATCAAGTTGCGCGGCGAGTGGAGCGACGACGCGCTGTCCCTCGTCGAGGTCGCGTCTACGCGCGGGCGCGCCACCGGCCTGCACACTGATCCCAGCCACGAGACGTTCTACGTGCTGGAGGGCGAGCTGCTCTTCCACGTCGACGGGATGCAGCAGCGGGCGCCGGCCGGGCAGACCATGGCGATTCGGAGCGGCGTGCCCCACGCGTTCCTGGTCGTCTCCGAGTCGGCGCGGTTTCTTGTCTGGAACACCCCCGGCACGCAGGAGCGCTTCTTTCGGGCCGGCGGCGAACCCGCGCTGACCCGCGACTTCGAGACCGCGCCGCCGCCAGATCTCGAGCGCACGTTGGCCGCCGCCGACGAGTACGGCGTGAGGCTGCTCGGACCGCCGCCGTTCGCGGCCGACGCAGTGGCCACGATCAGCGGCTGACGGCGGCCCGCTAACGTCTCAGGTCGTGCCCGACGCGT
>QHBY01000012.1 GCA_003244245.1 Pseudonocardiales bacterium | reverse complement strand
GTGTCTAGTTTTGGCACGGTACAGGTACCCGGTTGAACCCCGCAACTTCAACCGGTCCTGGGACGCCCGCTGCCGCAAGGCAGGAGTCCGCAAGATCACTGTCCACGACGGTCGGCGTACCTGCGCCACACTCCTGGTCGACCTTGATGTTCACCCGCGCGAAGTCATGCGCATCCTGCGCCACGCCCAGATCGCGGTGACGATGGAGATCTACGCGCAGGCATCATCCAAGGCCACCCGTGCCGCGCTGAAGCGGCTAGGAGACAGCCTCCATGGGTGACTTATTGCTGTACTTCGTTGCAGTACACGGTTGGAAACTGAGTCTCAAGATCGCTGATCAAGGCTCTGACCTGGGTGGGCGATACTGGGATCGAACCAGTGACCTCTTCGGTGTGAACGAAGCGCTCTCCCGCTGAGCTAATCGCCCCCTGCTGACCGCGGTAGCGGCATCACCCTACAGGATCAGGCCAGCGGCGAACCCACCCAATCCCAGTGCAGGCCGACCCATCCGGCGACCAGTCCTAAGGCGTTCACCAACCACAGTGTGACCAGGACGATGGCCCCGGTCAGCACGATCACTCCCAGCCGGACGACGGCGGGCTGCCGGCGCACCCACCCGGCCCAGGCGTCGTAGCGAGCGCGAGTCCAGCGGAGCACCAGCTTGGCCCACGTGAACTCGGTTCCCAGGATCCCGAGGCCGGCGAACAAGATCAGCCACCCGGGACCAGGGTAGGGGATGGCGAGGATGCCTGCAGCAAGCACGGCCGTACCCGCCAGACCCACCAAGATCCGGTAGGCGAGATTGAGACCTGGCCGGCGGCGCACCCACTCCCGGAAGCGAGTGAACCAGTTCTCGCGCCCAGCTCGATCTGTGGAGCTCCGGGGTGACTTCTCCTCTACCGTCAGCCTGCCACCTGCCCGCTCGCCACGATATCGGTGGGTGTCGCGGGGGCGCGCCGACCCGGTTCGAGGGAGACCGCGTAGCCGGTGAAACTTCCTGGTCCGCTGGCCGACGGTCCGGAGTGTGGTCCAGGCGCCTCTTGCGCTACGTCGAAGGCCGTGAGAGCTATCGGCGCTCCCCCACCAAGCCCCCACAGAACGTAGGTCTGGTCTTCCCGATTGCCAGGCAGGCGGGTGGCTACTACCGCGACCTGATCCCGGTTCGCGAGCACCATACCCACTGCACGGCCGTCCTTGGCGACCAGTGGTACCCGGATCGACGCCGGGTCCGCGGCGCTTTGTATCGCCTCAGACATCCCTGTGACCTGGCGTTGCGCTTGGTTGAGTTCGCCGTTGAGCTGCACCACCTGGACGCCGAGCACCACCGCGGCAGCTACCAAAACCACCGCCGCGGCCGCAACCAGCTCGCGGGCGCGCGGCCGCGATGCCTTGGCGATGTGGCGCGCTGACCGCGTCGAGGATGCCAATGGCACGACCGGCGCAACCCAGCTGGCACCTGTGACGCTGAGTACCCGCTGCTCCAGCTCCGCACTGGGGATTGCTTCCGGCACCGAAAGGCCCAGCATGGCGCCAACGTCCTCGCTCTCCGCGGCGGCAGCGATGCAAGTTGGGCAATCCGGCATGTGGGCGGCGACCAGGGACTCCTCGGCCGGCTCCAGGGCGTGCAACGCCCACCCGACCGCCAAGTCGCGATGCGGGCAGCTGGCAACACGGCGCTGCTGGTCGTTCATCGCTTCGCCTCTCTGACCACGCGCGCCTCGGCGACCAGTGTGTCCGGCCCCAACTGGTCGGCCAGCAGCGACCGCAGCCGTTGCACAGCGGTAAACATGCGGGATTTCACCGTACCTAGTGGGACACCAGTCAGAACTGCGATCTCACGCTGAGTGTGCCCACCGAAGTAGGCGAGCGCGAGCACTTGCCGCTGCTCGACCGGTAGACGATGCAGCGCAGCACGCACCTGCCCGGCTGCGACGCGCGCCATCGCCGCCTGATCAGCGCCCGGTACCGGCGTTGGCGACCAGTCCTCACCGGCTTCTGGCGCAGCGACCATGCGCCGACGGATGGTACTTTCTCTTCGCACCGCATCCACCGCCTTGTGGTGGATGAGCGTGAGCAACCAGGTGGCGAAGCCGCCCCGCGCTGGGTCGAATCGGGTCGGATCGCGCCACAGCGTCAGGAACACCTCCTGCACGACATCCTCAGCCAGCCCCTCGTCGGCACAGATGCGGCGGGCCAGCGAGTAGCACGGCCGGCCAAAGCGCTGATACAGCTGGGACAGTGCCGCGCCATCCGCATCCCCGAGTCTGCGCACCAACTCGACGTCGGAAGGTCCCTCGCCCATACTGAGAGCCGGCGGCACCGACTCCGAACTATTTTGCCATCGGTCGGGCCGGGGGGCGCGCGATCGAGCCTCATCGGCCACCAGAGAGATCCTCACGTCGTACCTACGCTGAGCACAACCTACCGGTTCAGGCTAGGGGCCTCACGGTATCGGCTCAGACGGCGGCAGCCAGGCACGATGAGCGACGACCCTGTCGCTCGGATAAGCCTCTCTGCCCCGTCCGGGTGGTCTGTCATAGGCATCCGGGCGTAGCTCAACCATTCCCGCGTCACAGCAACCAAAGTCAATCGTTTCATGGCTGACGGCACAGAAAGGGGCGACAACGATGCGTAACGACCACGTGACCCTCCGTTCATCGGCGGTTTTTGATCTGCTGGCACCACGCACTCCTGCGGTGCCTGTACAGGTTGCGCTGCGTTACGACACTCGCGATCCATACGCCATCGTCGCTGCCTTTCGCACCGGCCGGGCTGGTTGGGTCGAGTGGGTGTTCTCCCGGGACCTACTCGCCGACGGTCTGATCGCCGATGCGGGTGACGGCGACGTGCGCATCCGGCCGGGCACAGGTGATCCCGAGATCGTCGTTGTGGAGCTCAACTCACCCTCTGGCCACGCCGTGTTCGAGGCCAGCGCCCAGCGGCTTGCCGAGTTTCTCGACGCAAGCTACGACATCGTCCTGCCTGGGAACGAGACTCGGTGGATGAACGTCGACCACGCGCTCGACCAGATGATCGCCAACGATCTGCCCTAAGTCCGGGGTCGGCTTGATCCCGACTTCCCGTGTCGGCTACAGTTCTGGCACGCACCGGGGGGAGCCAGGTCAAGTCCCGTTGGGAGCATGCGGACGTAGCGCA
>QHBY01000011.1:13972-26950 GCA_003244245.1 Pseudonocardiales bacterium | reverse complement strand
GTGCCACCGGGGTTGGCGCTGCCCCGGACTTTGACCGCCGGTCTGTTGCTGTTGGACGCCCTTGGCCTGCTAGCTACCGACGTCGAGGCAGTGGCCGGCGAGCTGGACCGGGAAGCCGAGCGCGACCACGTCGCGCACGAGTCGTTGGTCAACCCCGCTAAATCCCTGGCGTTGCGGCTGACTGGGCGAACCCCATTGCTGTGGGGTACTGATCCAGTGGCTACCGCGGTGGCCGGACATTGCGCCGGGGCGCTCGCCGCGCATGCGGGGGTGGTGGCGCATGCGGCGGGATTCCATGAGGCGGCAGCGCTGCCAGTGCTGCGCCGGGAGGCAATTCGCGGGAGTGCGGAGGTCGACCTATTCAGTGATCCTTTCCGTGATTCTTTGAGGGATCCGGACGAGGACCCGCTTGAGGATGTGCCGCCGTACGGTGCGATGCCGGCGGTCCGGCCAGTACTGCTCGGTGTGCTCGCCGACACCGACACCGGCAACGAGCCTGAGCGGGCCGCGGCGTTGGACGCGTTGCCCGGCGCCGATGTGGTGACCGTCGACGAGGAGCTGATGGTGCGCCAGGGCGACCCGGGCGCCGCGGCGAGTGCCGCCGCGGTACTGGCCCTACGGTTCGACTTCGCCGCGCTGTACCTCGGGTTGAGCCGGGGTGTGTTGGGCAGGCCCGGTTGGATCGGCCGGGCGGCTCAAGTCAATGAATGAACGAATACCAGGCGGTAAGGGAGGGGCTGTGGAGCTGTTGCGCAACGCGGTTCGGCCTTACGCCTGGGGTTCCCGGACGGCGATCCCGGAGCTTCTCGGCAGCCCGGTTCCCGCCCCGCATCCGCAGGCGGAGCTGTGGCTGGGCGCGCACCCGGCGGATCCGTCGGTGCTGATGCACGCAGATGGCGCCCAGACCTCCCTGCTGGAAGCGTTGCGTACCGACCCATACCGGCATCTCGGAACCCGCTGTGCACAGCGCTGGGGCGGCCGGTTGCCGTTCCTGCTCAAGGTGCTCGCCGCGGAGGAACCGCTGAGCCTGCAGGCCCACCCGTCCGCGGAGCAGGCTGCTGAGGGCTTCGCCCGCGAGGAGGGCCGGGGAGTTCCCCGGGACGCACCGGAACGGAATTACGTCGACCCCAGCCACAAACCTGAGCTGATCTGCGCGCTCACCGAGCTCCAGGCGCTGGCCGGTTTCCGGGACCCGCGGCGGACAGTCGAGTTGCTCAAAGCTCTCGACGTGCCAGCGCTGCAGCCCTACCGTGCGATGCTCGCGGCCGAGCCCAATGCCGACGGGCTGCGAACCCTGTTCACCACCTGGATCACCATGCCCGAGACAGCGATGAAGGCAGTGCTGCCCGGCACCCTGGATGCCTGCGTTGCATTACTGCGTCGCGACGGCGTGTGCGGAGGCGATTTTCGGACCCCTCGCGGAGGCGATTTTCGGACCCCTCGCGGAGGCGATTTTCGAACAGAGTGTCGGGTGATTCTTGAGCTGGCCGAGACCTATCCCGGCGACGTCGGGGTGCTCGCCGCCCTCCTGCTCAACCACGTCGTGCTGGCGTCGGGAGAGGCGATGTACCTGCCCGCCGGTAACCTGCACACCTACCTGCGGGGCACTGGTGTGGAAATCAGCGCGAATTCGGATAACGTACTGCGCGGCGGTTTGACCTCCAAGCACATCGACGTCCCGGAGCTGTTGCGGGTACTGGACTTCTCATACGGTGCGCTGCCGGTGCAACGCGGTGAACGGGTGGGCCTCCACGAGACTGCTTATCGCACTCTGGCGGAGGAGTTCCAGCTGACTCGGCTGGAATGGGCAGACGGCGAGTCGACCCCGGTGTGCCTGCACAGTCGGTGGCCGCAGATCTTGCTGTGCACTCAGGGATCAGCGCAGTTGCATTCCCTGGATGGCGGCAGTGTCACCGTGCGCCGAGGTGGCTCGGTATGGCTGGCCGCCGCGGACCCTGACGTCACGTTGTGCCCAGGCCCAGGCCCGGTGCAACTCTTCCGCGCCCTGCCCGGCCTAGCGCCGTTACCCGCCCACCCCGGACCGTCATCCGGCTCCGAATAGCGATCTGTAAGCCGCCCAGACCTCCATTCGCCTGGCGATTAGCGGTCTGAGCAATAGGAGGCGAGAGTGTCAGCGGGGGGCGGGACAACGGCGATCGTCGCGGCGTTGGCAGCTAACGCCGGTATCGCGGCGGCGAAGTTCGTCGGCTTCCTGATCACCGGGTCGTCGTCGATGCTCGCTGAAGCGGTGCACTCGGTGGCCGACACGTCCAACCAGGGCCTGCTGCTGATCGGTCGCAAGCGGGCCCGGCGGCAAGCCACCGAGGAGCACCCGTTCGGGTACGGCCGCGACCGCTACTTCTACTCCTTCGTGGTGGCGCTGCTGCTGTTCAGCCTCGGTTCGGTGTTCGCGCTCTATGAAGGCGCCCACAAGCTGCACAGCCCCGAAGAGATCAGTTCGCCAGTGGTCGCTGTCGGGATCCTGGTCGTGGCGATCCTGCTGGAGGGTCTGAGCTTTCGCACCGCGATCAGGGAGTCCAGGCCGCTCAAGGGCGCCGGTAGCTGGTGGCGGTTCATCAGGCAGTCGAAGTCCCCGGAACTGCCGGTGGTGCTTTTGGAGGATGCGGGCGCGCTGGTCGGGCTGGTCTTCGCCCTGGCAGGCGTCGGGTTGGCGGTGCTCACGGGCGACCCGATGTGGGATGCGATCGGGACCCTGGGCATCGGCCTGCTGCTCGGCGTCATCGCGGTCATCCTCATCGTCGAGACCAAGAGCCTGCTGATCGGCGAAGGTTCCGGCCCCGAGGAGCTGCGCGCCATCTGTACCGCGATGGTGGGCCGCGGCGTGAACCGGGTGATCCACCTCAGGACCCAGTACCTCGGCCCGGACGAGCTGCTGATCGCCGCGAAGATCGCGGTGCCGGCCACCATGTCCACCGCCGAGGTGGCCCGGGTCATCGACGAGGCCGAGGCGCGGATCCGCGGCGCCGTCCCCGCCGCCCGGATCATCTACCTGGAACCGGACCTCGATCGCACGCCGGCTGGCACCATTTGAACAACATCGTCTGAAGGAGCGTGGTGGGTGTTTGAGTCGCTGTTAGTCGCCAACCGAGGTGAGATCGCTCGGCGGGTTATCCGCTCCGCGCGTGCGTTGGGAATACGTACGGTCGCAGTCCACTCCTCGGTGGACTGCGACCTGCCGTTCGTGGCCGAGGCCGACGACGCGGTGGAGTTGACCGGCCCACCCGCGCAGGCCTACCGCGACGCCCGCCAGCTACTCGATGTCGCCCGTAAGACCAGCGCGGTCGCAGTGCACCCCGGCTACGGGTTCCTGTCCGAGGATCCGGGGTTCGCGCGGTCGGTGTCCGAGGCCGGCCTGGCGTGGGTCGGTCCCAGCCCCGAGGCGATCTCCGCGATGGGTGACAAGGTGGCCGCCCGGGAAACCGTCGCGGCCGCCGGGGTGCCGGTGGCGCCCGGTTCGACGTCACGCCGTGAGTCACGCGAGGACGCTGCGGTCGTTGAAGCCGAGAAGGTCGGCTTCCCCGTTATGCTCAAGGCCGCCGCCGGCGGAGGTGGGATGGGCATGGCGGTGGCGGCCGACGCGGCGATCCGTGCGCACCGAGTACCCCAAGGTCAGCCGCCTTCGCCCACCGGCTCTTCGGTGACTCGAGATTGTTCGTCGAGCGGTACTTCCCACGGGTACGGCACGTTGAGGTGCAGGTTCTCGGGTTGGCCGACGGTCGGGTGGTAGCGCTGGGGGAGCGCGAATGCTCGGTGCAGCGGCGCCACCAGAAGGTCGCTGAGGAAAGTCCGTCACCCGCCGTCGAGCCGGATCTGCGTCGCCCGGATGGAATACGCCGCAGTGCTGCGCCGCCGCCACGGTGGATTATCGCAATGCGGGAACGGTGGAGTTTCTGCTCGACCAGGACACCGGTGAGTTCTTCTTCCTGGAGATGAACACCCGGCTGCAGGTGGAGCACCCGGTCACCGAGCTGCGCTATGGCGTGGACCTGGTGGCCACCCAGCTGCGTATCGCCGAGGGCGCCGAACCCGCCTTCGACGTCGACGCTACGGCCCCGATCGGGCACGCGATCGAACTGCGGGTCAATGCCGAGGACCCGAAGCGTTTCCTGCCTGGTCCCGGGGCGGTCACCGGGTGGGTGGAACCGACCGGCGAGGGGGTGCGAGTCGACTCTGGTTACGCGGCGGGCACCACGGTCACGCCGTTTTATGACTCGCTGCTGGCCAAGCTCGTGGTGCACGGCTCGGATCGGGAGCAGGCGCTGGAACGGGCCAGGCTGGCGGTAGCCGGGTTCACCATCACCGGCCCGAAGTGCAACCTGGAGTTCCACGCGGAGTTGCTGGAGAACCCGGAATTCGTCTCCGGCCACTACGACACCGGCCTCGTCGCCCGGATGCGCACCTCACCCCGTACGTGACGGTGACTTGTCTGATCCGGAGGTCATGGCTCTGGCGGGGTCGTGACCGCCGAGACCGGGCGCGAGGACACCAAGCCCTGGCTGATCGATAAGTCGGCACTCGGTCGCCTCGGGAGCAGCGCCCAGGCCGGCGAGTGGGCGCTACGGATCGAGCGGGGACTGGTGCGGATCTCCACTGTCACCCTCTTGGAAGTCGGCATTCCGCCAGATCGGCGCGCGACCTACGAGCCGGATTACGCAGCCCACCGATCTCAGCCATGCCGGTCGAATACCTGACTCCGGCGATCGAAGATCGTGCTGTCACGGTGCTCACCTCGCTCGCCGACTGTGGACACCATCGTGCGCCGTCGTACCCGATCTCCTCATCGCGGCCACCGCCGAGCTCTCGGGCTCATCGTTCTGCACCTCGACAAGGAATTCGAGGTGATCGCGGAGATCACCGGTCAGCCGGTGCAACGGTTGGTCGTGCCGGGTACCTAAGCTGTGGCAGCGCATCCCCGGACACGCTGCCGATAACGTGTGCGGGCGTGGGGCGGCTGATCGTCATCGAGGGGCTCGACGGAGCAGGCAAACGTACCCTGGCCGACGGGGTGGGCGCTGCCCTGAGTGCCCAGGGCGCGAGCGTCGCCCGGTTGGCGTTTCCCCGTTACGACCGCGACGTGCACGCGGAGCTGGCCCGCGACGCGCTGTACGGGCGGCTGGGCGATCTGGCCGGCTCGGTACACGGCATGGCGGTGCTGTTCGCCCTGGACCGGCGCGGCGCTGGCGATGAGCTGCGGGCGCTGTGCCGCGACTACGACGTGGTGCTGCTTGACCGCTACGTCGCGTCCAACGCGGCATACGGCGCGGCCCGGCTGCACGAGGACGCCGATGGCCCCTTCGTCGAATGGCTCCGAGCGCTGGAGGTCGACCGGTTCGGTGTTCCGGTGCCCGATCTCCAGCTGCTGCTGCGGGTGCCGATGAGCGTCGCCGCTGCCCGTGCGGATCTCCGAGCCGAGGCCGACAGCGCGCGGGCGAAGGACGTGTATGAGACTGATCATGGGCTGCAGGCGCGGTGCGCAGCCGTCTATGACGGCCTGGCCACCCGTAGCTGGCTGGCCCCGTGGTCTGTCCTAGACGGAACTACCGTCGGCACTGCCGGCGCCGCCGCACCGAGCAACCTCAGCGAGCTGGCGGTGCGGCTGCTCGGCTGAGCGACTGCCGCCCGAGCGGCGGGACCGTCGCGCGCAATGCCACGATAGTGGGCATGGCAGCTCGTGTGCTCGTGGTGGAGGATGATCCCGCGTCCGCTGAGATGTTGTCCATCGCGCTGCGTCAGGCGGGTTTTGAGACCGCGGTGGTCGGCGAAGGCACCAAAGCGCTGCCCGCGCTGCGTGAGCTGAAGCCGGACCTGGTGTTGTTGGACCTCATGTTGCCGGGCATGAGTGGCATCGACGTGTGCAAGGCGATCCGCGCCGAATCCGATGTCCCGATCGTGGTGCTCACCGCGAGGAGCGACACCGTCGACGTGGTGCTGGGCCTGGAGTCCGGCGCCGACGACTACATGGTCAAGCCGCCCAAGACCCAGGAGCTGGTGGCGAGGTTGCGCGCCCGGTTGCGCCGCATCGATGCCGATCCCGCCGAGCAACTCACCATCGGGGATCTGGCGATCGACGTGCCTGGCCACCGGGTCAGCCGGGACGGGACGCCGATCTCGCTGACCCCGCTGGAGTTCGAGCTGCTGCTCGCGCTGGCCCGCAAGCCGCGCCAGGTATTCACCCGCGAGGTGCTGCTCGAGCAGGTCTGGGGCTACCGCCACGCCGCGGACACACGTTTGGTCAATGTGCACGTGCAGCGCCTTCGTTCCAAGGTCGAGCGGGATCCTGAGCATCCCGAAGTGGTGCTCACCGTGCGCGGTATCGGGTACAAGGCCGGCACCGCGTGAGGCCTCCAACGCTGCCGATCCCCGGTTCAGGGATCACTTCGCGGTGACGTCGCTCGCCGACCGGGCGACCGACCAGCTGCGCTCGGTCGCCGAAGCGGGCGGTGAGCTGACCGCCATGTTCGGCGCGCTGTGGCGCCGCTCGCTGAAGGTGCGGGTGGTGAGCAGCACCGTCGCACTGTCGTCCACCGTGGTGCTGGTACTGGGCATGGTATTGCAGGCCCAGCTCGCCCAGCGGCTGATCGAGAACAAGACGCAGGCTGCGCTGCTGCAGGCCGAGAACAGCAGGATCCTGGTGGAGTCCGAGCTCGGCGCGGTGGATCCTACCTCGGCGTCGCTGGCCGGCCGGCTCACCACCGCCGTCGATCGGCTGACCAATCCCGACCCGACCGGTACGGGCCCCGCCACGGCCAGCGCCGGCGCCTACGAGCCGGTGCTGGTCGACGGCGGGGACCCGTCTGGGGTAGCCGGCACCGGGCAGAAGATCGGCCCGCTGGAAGACGTCCCCGCGGTACTGCGCTCCGCGGTGGAACGCGGCGCGCTCGCCCACAAGATCACCACAGTGCAACGGGGCTCAACTGGGGTGACCATGCTGGCCGTCGGCATACCGGTCGCTAGCGCGGGTCGCACCATGCAGCTGTACCTGCTGTTCCCGCTCACTGCTGAGCAGCGCACGCTGACCTTGGTGCAGTCCACCCTGGTGGTCGGCGGGTTGGTGCTGCTGGTGCTGATCGCGGGTATCGCCAGCCTGGTGATCCGCCAGGTGGTGGTTCCGGTCCGCCAGGCCGCCGAGGTCGCCGAACGCTTCGCGCACGGTCACCTCTCCGAACGCATCCCGGTCGTCGGGGAGGACGACATGGCCCGGCTGGGCACCTCGTTCAACGAGATGGCCGCCAGCATCCAGCGCCAGATCCGCCAGCTGAAGGAGTTCGGTGAGCTGCAGCGCGGTTTCACCTCCGACGTGTCCCACGAGCTGCGCACCCCGCTGACCACCGTTCGGATGGCCGCCGATCTGCTCTATGAGTCGCGCGACAAACTGCACCCGGTGCTGCACCGCCCAGCCGAGCTGCTGGTCAGCGAGCTGGATCGATTCGAGGCGCTGCTGGCCGACCTGCTAGAGATCTCCCGGCTGGACGCCGGGGTCGCCGAGCTGCACGGTGAGACCGTCGACCTCCGCGACAGCGTGGCGAGTGCGGCGGCCTCGGTGCGCGCAGTGGCCGACCGCGCCGGCACGCCGCTGGAGCTTGCTCTACCGGACGAGGAGGTGCTCGCCGAGGTCGACCCGCGGCGGGTCGAGCGAATCCTGCGCAATCTGCTCACCAACGCGCTGGACCACGGTGAGGGCCACCCGGTCCAGGTGATCGTCGCGGGCGACTCCGGCGCGGTCGCGGTGCTCGTGCGCGACCACGGCATCGGGCTGCAGCCGGGCCAACAGGACCTGGTGTTCACCCGCTTCTGGCGTGGCGACCCATCGCGTGATCGGCGCACCGGTGGCACCGGACTCGGACTGTCGATCAGTCTGGAGGACGCCCGCCTGCACGGGGGCTGGTTGCAGGCCTGGGGCGTACCCGGGCAGGGCAGCGCCTTCCGGCTCACGCTGCCCCGAAGCCGGGGCATCGAGCTCACCGGCAGCCCGCTGCCACTGGGTCCCCCCGAGGGCTGCCCAGGGTCGGGGCCCCCCGTGCAGGGACCTCCAGTGCCGGCTGGACCGGGGCGCTGACGATGCCGAGGCGCCTCCTACCCATCCTGATTACCGCCCTGCTCATCCTTGCCCCCCTCGCGGGCTGCGCGGCTGTCCCGGCGAGCTCCGACCTCCAAGTGGTGCGGTCCATGCCGGTGGGTTCCGGATCGGCGCCACCAGCCGGTCCGCAACGGGGGGTGGACCCGTTCCGGTTGGTACGCGAGTTCATCGAGGCCACCGGCAGCCCGGCGAACGGCCACGCCGCAGCCCGCGCTTTTCTGTCCCGCGGCGCCGCGGCGAATTGGAATGACCGCGCCGGCTTGACCGTGATCGAGGATGCGCCCGGGGCAGCCCCGCAGCCCAGCCCCGCCGGCGGGGTCCGTCGCATCCGGGTGGGGGGGTCACGGCTTGGCGTGTTCACCGCGGATGGCAGCTTCAGGCCCGCGGCGGGGACCTTCTCCATCCCGCTCGACGTGGTCACCGAGCATGGGGAGTGGCGGATCACCAACCCACCGCCGGGTGTGCTGGTGGAGGCCGGCGCGTTGCAGCGCAACTATCGTCAAGTCCGGGTCAGCTTCGTCGACCCGAACCGCGGCACCCTGGTGCCCGACCTGCGCTGGGTGCCCGCCCAACCGGCGTCCACGCTGCCCGGGCGGGTGTTGGACTTGCTGTTCGCCGGCCCGTCCGAGCGGCTGGCCGGCGCCGTCCGATCGACGATTCCCGAAGGGACCCGGCTGCGATCCAACGTGCTGGTCGGCCGCTCGGGGCGGACGGTGATCAACCTCAGTGGGGTGGACGCGCTCACCGATGCGCAACGGCGGCTGGTGGCGGCGCAGATCGTCAGCTCCCTGGACGGCCTGGTCCCCGCCCCGATGCGACTGCTCGCCGCCGGGGAGCCGCTGGTGGCTGAGCAGGCCGAATGGCGCTCGGCTGATATCGCCGCCTACGCCGCACCGACCGGGCCGCGACCTGACGTGCCCGGGCAGGTTGTCATCGGTGGTCGACTGCGCAGGCTGGACGGCACTCCGGCGCCTGGCTCGGCCGGAGCCGGCCAGCTCACTGTGCTCAGCGCCGCCAGCTCGAATCCCGGTGGAGAGCTGCTGGCGGCTGTCGTTGCCGGTCCGGACGGGCGTCCACAGCTGCGGGTCGGACCATCCGACGGCGATCTGACCGCGGTGCCCTTGGACGCGGTCACCATGACCCGACCCACCTGGCGGCCCTCAGGCACCGAAGTGTGGACGGTGATAAACGGTCACACGGTGGTGAGCGTGGCGCTCTCCGGCGCAGGACCGCCGTTGACCTACCAGATCAACGCCACCGAACTGACCCGGTTGGGCCCCATCTCGGAGCTGCGGTCGTCCAGGGACGGGGTGCAGGCGGCCGCGGTGGTCGGCGGCCGGCTGGTGGTGGCCGCGGTGGTGACGGAGTCGGGATTGGTGAGTCTGCGCCATCCGCAGGTGCTGCGAGACGGCAGCCTGCCGCCCACCGCGAGCGTGGACTGGGCGCGTCCAGAGCTCCTGGTGGTGGCGTCGGCCGGACCGTCCCCGCAGGTGTCGTCGGTGTCCGTGGACGGGCTCACCGTCCGGCAATTGTCGGCCACCAACCTGACCGGCCCGCTCACCGACGTCGTCGCCGCACCCGGCCGTGAGGTGCTGTTGGCAGACGCCACCGGGTTGTGGGCGTATTCGGACACCCAAGAGGTGTGGGAACCCCTGCTCGGCGGGATCGGACCTGGCTCGGTACCGCTGTACCCGGGCTGAGCGATGAGCGCAAGCTGGCTGCGCGGCCCTGTGGATGGCCGGCACCACTGTGCACAGCTGCGCCGCTGACGGGCTGAAGGACAGTTGTGATGAACGCACCTCGGGCAGGGTTGGCGAGGTGTTGCATCCACTGCTGGACCTGTTGTTGCCCGTCGACTGCGGCGGTTGCGGAGTGCCCGGTGCGCTGCTGTGCCCGGACTGCGAGGTCCTGTTGGGAGAGCCGGTCCGGGTGTACCCGCCGTGCTACGGGGCGCTCGCGCCGGTGTACGCGTTGGGTGCCTACCGGGGCCGGTTGCGCACCGCGCTGCTGGCCTACAAGGAGCGCGGCCGCCGAGACCTCGCGGCCCCATTGGGCAGTGCTCTCGCGTCCGCGCTGCTCCATCTGCCCGTTCTGGATGCAGACTGCGGTAGATCAGGGCTCGATTACCGCAGTCTGCATCCGCAACGGCGCCGATCCGGGGGTGGTGTTGAATTCCCGCCCGGGTCCGGCGGACTATGCCTGGTGCCGGTGCCGTCTCGGCGGGTGGCGGCTGCTCGGCGTGGGGGACAGCACGTGATGTTGCTGGCGCGGCGGGCGGCGGCTGCGCTGGCCGGTGCGGGGGTGGCCGCTGCGGTTGCCCCGGCGTTGCGGGTCGCCCCCGGGGTGCGCGACTCAGTCGGCCTGGACCCGGCGGCTCGGCAAGCCAATCTGGCGGGGCGGGTGCTGGCGCGCCGGGCCGGCCTACCGCCCGCCGGCACGGCCGTCGTGCTCGTCGACGACGTGGTGACTACCGGGACGACCGCTGCGGCATGTGCCACTGTGCTGCTCCGGATGGGTGTCGATGTACCGGCGATCGTGGTGCTCGCCGCCGCCGGGTGTCACGCACCGTCGTAGCCGTCGGCTTCGTGTACCTACCACAGCGTTGACCCTGCGACGCGCGACGCCAAGCTCTGGCGAGCGCACCGTCGGCGGACTACCGTCCGGGCATCAGCATCGCTGCCCGTTCGGGAGGAGGCGAGAAAGCCATGGTTCTGACGCCGGCGGTGGAGTGATCATTGTGGGCGGCCCCGCTGCTGCCGTCCGAAGATCATCACTGTAGTGCCCGGCGTCGCTGAAGTCCCTGTTGGACAACGCGAGGAGGTCGCCCGTGAACATTGTCGTGAAGGGTCGGAACGTCGAGGTACCCGATCACTACCGGATGCACGTTACCGAGAAGCTCGCCCGCGTCGAACGGTATGACCAGAAGGCCGTTCATTACGACGTCGAGCTGTTCCACGAACGCAATCCCCGGCAGTCCAAGAGCTGCCAGCGGGTCGAGATCACTGGTCGGTGCCGCGGGCAGGTAGTCCGTGCTGAAGCGTGTGGTGCCGACTTCTACGCCGCCCTGGACGCGGCGGTGAGCAAACTGGACAACCGGCTGCGCCGAGTCGCAGACCGCCGCAAGGTGCACTACGGACGCCGCCACCCCACCTCTGTCGCCGAGGCCACTGCGCCGTTGGCGGCCACCCTCACTTCCACTATCGACGCCGAGGTCGAGACGAACGGCCACCGCCACCGGACGGGACTGCTTGCCCCACCCGATCCGGAACTCGACTACGAGTTGCCCACCCAACGGGCCGAATCCCCGACTGTGCAGTCACCGGATGGCCAGTCACTCGATGCCCACTCACCGGATGCCCAGTCACCGGATGCGCAGGGACCGGGCTGCATCGTCCGGCGCAAGCGGCACTCCGCCACACCCATGACAGTCGACGATGCGCTCTATGAGATGGAGCTCGTAGGCCACGACTTCTACCTATTCGCCGACGCCGCGTCCGGGCTGCCCAGCGTGGTGTATCGCCGGCACGGCTTCGACTACGGGGTGATCCAGCTCGTCTGACGCCCTGGCGTAACCATGATCGCCGTCTGTGGCGTGGCACGACATCTCGTGTCGCACAGGGCACACAGACAGCGATCATGGCGTTTGTGGGCGTAGCTGACCTGCGCTGATACCGCCGTGGCCGGGCTGGGCATACGATGGCGCGCAGACCGGCGGCGCTGGCGTGCGATGTGGCACGCCACGCACCGCCCGCCGCCGACCCGCCCTCCAACGGGTGCCCCGATACGAGTGAGGTCTCCACGGTGGTCCTGTCCCGACTGCTCCGCGCCGGCGAGCACAAAACCGTGCGCCGGTTACGCGCCATTGCCGACCACATCAACGGTCTGGAGGGTGACGTCGCCAGCCGGTCCGACGCCGATCTGCGCGCCAAGACCGACGAGTTCCGCGGCCGCTACGGCAACGGCGAGTCCTTGGACGACCTGCTGCCCGAGGTCTTCGGGGTGGTCCGCGAGGCCGCCAAGCGCACCTTGGGCCAGCGCCACTTCGACGTTCAGTTGATGGGCGGTGCCGCGATGCACCTGGGCAACATCGCCGAGATGCGTACCGGTGAGGGCAAGACGCTGACCTGTGTGCTGCCGGCGTACCTCAACGCGATCGCCGGCAAGGGCGTGCACGTCGTCACTGTCAACGACTACCTCGCCAAGCGTGACTCCGAGTGGATGGGTCGGGTGCACCGCTTCCTCGGCCTGGATGTCGGGGTGATCCTGTCCCAGCTGAGCCCGGACGAGCGCCGCGCCGCATACAACGCCGACATCACCTATGGCACGAACAACGAGTTCGGCTTCGACTACCTGCGCGATAACATGGCCTGGAGTCTTGCGGACTGCGTTCAGCGCGGGCACAGCTATGCCATCGTCGACGAAGTCGACTCCATCCTCATCGACGAGGCGCGCACCCCGCTGATCATCTCCGGGCCCGCGGACCAGTCTTCCCGGTGGTATGGCGAGTTCGCCCGGCTCGCCCCGATGCTCAAGCGAGACGTGCATTACGAGGTCGACGATCGTAAGCGCACCGTAGGTGTCTCCGAGGAAGGTGTCGCGCTCGTCGAGGACCAGCTGGGCATCGAGAACCTCTACGAGGCGGCTAACACGCCGCTGGTCGGATACCTCAACAACGCGCTGAAGGTCAAGGAGCTGTTCACCAAAGACAAGGACTACATCGTCCGCGACGGTGAGGTCCTGATCGTCGACGAGTTCACCGGCCGGGTGCTGCACGGCCGGCGCTACAACGAGGGCATGCACCAGGCCATCGAGGCCAAGGAGAACGTGGAGATCAAGGCTGAGAACCAGACCTTGGCGACGATCACGCTGCAGAACTACTT
>QHBY01000011.1:2403-13920 GCA_003244245.1 Pseudonocardiales bacterium | reverse complement strand
AAGCTGGGTGTGGTGTCGATCCCCACCAACCAGCCGATGGTCCGCACCGACCACGGTGACCTGGTCTACAAGACCGAGGAGGCCAAGTTCGGTGCGGTAGTGGAAGACATCGCGCAGCGGCACAGCAAGGGCCAGCCTGTCCTGGTCGGGACCGCGAGCGTGGAGCGTTCCGAGTACCTGTCCAAGGCGTTGGTGAGCGCAGGGATCCCGCATTCGGTGCTCAACGCCAAACAGCACGAGAAGGAGGCGTTGATCGTCGCCGAGGCCGGCCGCAAAGGCGCGGTCACGGTTTCCACCAACATGGCTGGTCGCGGGACCGACATCATGCTGGGCGGCAACCCCGAGTTCCTCGCCGATACCGAGCTACGGGCGCGCGGACTTGACCCGGTCGAGGCTCCGCAGGAGTACGAGGCGGCCTGGGAAACCGCGGTCAACGATGCCCGCGCCGAGGTCGAGGCCGAGGCCAGGGAGGTCGTCGCCGCTGGCGGACTGTACGTCCTCGGTACCGAGCGGCACGAGTCGCGGCGCATCGACAACCAGTTGCGTGGCCGCTCCGGGCGCCAAGGCGACCCCGGTGAGTCCCGGTTCTACCTGTCCCTGCGTGACGAGCTCATGGTGCGGTTCAACGGCCCGCTGGTCGAGTCCATCATGACCCGGCTGCGGCTCGAGGATGACGTCCCGATCGAGGCCAAGATGGTCAGCAGGGCGATCCAGTCCGCCCAGACCCAGGTCGAGCAGCAGAACTTCGAGATCCGCAAGAACGTCCTGAAGTATGACGAGGTCATGGACCTGCAGCGCAAGGTGATCTACGCCGAGCGCCGCCGGGTACTCGAGGGTGAGGACCTGCGCGACCAGATCGAGCACATGATGACCGACGTGGTCACCGCCTACGTCAACGGCGCCACCGAGAACGGATACGCCGAGGACTGGGACCTCGATCAGCTGTGGTCTGCACTGAAGACGCTGTATCCCGTCGGCATCAAGTACGAGGCGATCGCCGAGGACACCGGTGACCTGACCCGGGAGGTGCTGCTGGCCGCGCTGCTCGACGACGCGCGGGCCGCGTACTCCCGGCGCGAGGCAGAGCTCGCGGAGCTGGCCGGTCCGGAGGCGATGCGGGAGCTGGAGCGTCGGGTGGTGCTCTCGGTCCTGGACCGCAAGTGGCGCGAGCATCTCTATGAGATGGACTATCTCAAGGAGGGCATCGGGCTGCGCGCGATGGCCCAGCGTGATCCGCTCGTGGAGTACAAGCGCGAGGGCTTCGAGATGTTCAGCGCGCTGCTCGAGGCCCTGAAGGAGGAGTCCGTCGGATTCCTGTTCAACGTCGCGGTCCAGGTCGCCGAGTCGGAGATCGTCGAGGAGCCGGCGCAGGCTCCGCTGGCTCCCGCGCCGGCCGCGTTGGCCCCCGCGCCGGCCGGTTCGGCGCTGTCGCAGCTCGACGGCCAAACCGATGACGCTGGGCTTCCCGTGGCGCTGGGCGCGCCCGCGCTGAACAACGGCGGCTTGGCGCAGCCGGAGTCCCGGCCGCTCACCTACACCGGACCGGCCGAGGACGGCGGCACCGAGGTGCGGGGTCGTAGTCGCCACGCCGGCAGCGATGCCGGGGGACCGGCTCGCAACGCCCCCTGCCCGTGCGGTTCGGGCAAGAAGTACAAGCGCTGCCACGGCGCCCCCACCACAGCTCCCTCCTGACCGCGCACGCCCGGCTTCCTGCCTGCAAGTGCGCTGTGCCTCCCGAACTCAACAGCAGCGCTGTCCGGGGGCGGGCGGGCAGCTCTGCTGTTGAGTTCGGGAACCGGAGGGTTCATCTGCTGCCGGATGTCGGCGCACGGGTGACTGCGTCGTTACCTTTTGCCGATCCTCATGTCCCCAGCGGTGAGGCGCAGTTGTAGCGCGGTGCACTGCCAACGGCTGCCGTGTTTCTCGAAGCGGGCAGCGAGCGCCCGGACGCCGGTGTTCATCGTCACCAGCGCGACCGCCTCCAGCGCGCCGCCCGCATGCTGCGGGGGGAGTACTTTGCGCATGCGCGGTTCCAGATGCCCGGCGGTCACTTGCAGCGACATCAGGTAGGCCAGCAAATCGGGGCCCAACACCGCGGACAGCTGTCGCGCCGGGCGCCGACCGCCGAGGATCTCCACGGCGGCGCGCAGCACCTGCTGCGCCAGGACCGACGCTGCGGGATCGGTTGCCGGTAGCGCCGTGGCTGGCGGCGGCGTCACGGTGGCTGGCGACGCGGTCGGCAGGATGTCCACCAACCGGCGCAGCACCGGTAGCTGGGGACGTGGGTCCGCGATGCTCGTGGTCAACGTAGCTCTCCTCGTCTGCACGACCACGCGAGCTGCGCGCGGCCGGTCGACGGCGGAGCCGGAGACGCCGTACTGGGACGGTCCGTGGCGGCAGTGCCGCCGACCGTGGGCTCCGGATCGGAGGAGGGGCAACGATCCGGTGGGAGGGAGTATGCGCGAGGTGCAGGGGTGCTGTCGTCGAATGTCGCCGAACCGGGTGGGATCTGTGGGTAATCGGATTACTTCGGTATCTGGCGCCGGCGAGCCCATTCGAAGCACACCACCGCGGCGGCGCTGGCGACGTTGAGTGACTCGACGTGGCCGGCCATCGGGATGCCGACCCAGCCGGTGAGCTGCGCAGCGACAGCCGGGGAGATCCCCGTGGTCTCGTTGCCCAGCACGTAGGCGACCCGCGGCGGCGGTGAGTCGCCGAACAGCGAACCGGCGCCGGGTGCCGAACCGGACAGTCCGAGTACCCCGAACCCGGCTTCCCGCAGCGCGGCGCAGGCAAGCTCGGCGGTGGAGCTGCGCAGCACCGGGGCGTGGAAGGCCACCCCAGCCGAAGCCTTGATCACAAGTGGATCGATCGACGGCACCCCCCGGCGGGGCAGCACCACGCCGTCGATACCCGCTGCCGTCGCGGTGCGCAGGATCATGCCCACGTTGGCCGGGTTGGTGATCGCGTCGAGCACGAGGACCGCCGCTGGGCTGCGCAGCGTCTGCAGCGCGCTGTCCAGCGGGCGCATCCTGGGCGCCACCACGTCGGCCAGGATGCCCTGGTCGTGCCGCCCGTTGCCGGCGAGCACCTTCACCCGGTGCGCTGAGGCCCGCTGCACCGGCACCCTCCGGCGCGCCGCCGCGTCGAGGATCTCCTGCATGGTCTCGCCGCGGGCGTGCTCGGCCACGATCACCTTGTCGATGGTCAACGCCGGATCGATCAGCGCCTCCAACACCGGTTTGCGGCCGTAGACGGTGATGAAGGTGTCCCGAGGGCTGGCGGCATGCTGGCCGTTCGGGACGCGGAACTGCTTGTCGCGCGGAGGCACAGGGCAAGGGTAAGCCGACGTCTGCGGAGGGCGGTGATCTAGTCTGGATGTCCCGCAGAGAGGGGCGCTGTTTCGCCGATGAGGGTCTATATCCCCGCTACGCTCGCGATGCTGCGGATGCTGGTCGATTCCGGGGAGCTGATCCCGGTCGCCGGCACTGCCTTCGCGCTCACCCCGATGCTTCGCGAGTCCTACGCCGCCGGCGATGCCGAAGAGTTGGAATACGTGGCGATGAACGAGGCAGCCCGGGCCTCGCTGCGGCTGTTGGCCGCCGAGCTCGATGACGACTCGGCGGCGCTGGCGCGCCGGGTCGTGGTGGCCGCTGACGTCGAGCGGGTGCGGTTGCGCCCCGATCTCGACGATGCCGCCGTCACGGTCACCGGTGCGGTACCGGCCCGCGCGGTCGCCGCGGTGCATGTCGATGTAGCCGAGGCGGAGGATGCGGTGCGTACCGCGGTGGCGGTGATCGACGCTGCCGATCTCGGTGATCCGGATGCAGAGTTCGCGCTCGGCGATGCCGAGGACCACGACATGGCCTGGTACGCCACCCAGGAGATCCCGTTCTTACTTGAACTCCTCTGAGTTGGGCGCATTGATGGACGCGATCACGTCGGTTCCGATCCCACAAAACGAGCCCGTCCGAAGTTACCCGCCGGGCAGTCCGGAACGCGATTCGCTGACTCGGGCGCTGGCCGACCTGGCCGACCAACGGACCGAGCTGACCATGACCATCGGCGGTGTGCAGCGGCTGGCGGCCGGGGAGCCGTTCGACGTGGTCACCCCGCACCGGCACGCCCACGTGCTGGGCACCAGCGCGCAGGCCAGCGCCGCCGACGTCGCCGACGCCGTTCGTGCCGCGATGCGGGCTGCCCCGGCCTGGCGCGAGCTGTCCTTCGACGAGCGCGCCGCGATCCTGTTGCGTGCCGCGGACCTCGCTGCCGGTCCGTGGCGCGACACGCTCAACGCCGCCACCATGCTCGGGCAGTCGAAGTCGGTGCAGCAAGCCGAGATCGACGCGGCCTGCGAGCTGATCGACTTCTGGCGCTTCAACGCGCACTATGCCCGCCGGATGCTCGCCGAGCAGCCGAACTCCGCACCTGGCGAGTGGAATCGCCTGGAGTACCGGTCGCTGGAGGGGTTCGTCACCGCGATCACTCCATTCAACTTCACCGCGATCGCCGGGAACCTGCCCACCGCGCCCGCGTTGATGGGCAACACGGTGGTGTGGAAACCGACGCCGACCCAGCAGCTCGCCGCCCACCACACCATGCGGTTGCTGGAGGCTGCCGGGCTGCCACCCGGAGTGATCAACCTGGTCACCGGTGACGGCACAGCGGTCAGTGAGGTCGCGCTGGCCGATCCGGACTTCGCCGGGCTGCACTTCACCGGGTCCACCACGACGTTGCGGAAGCTGTGGCGCACCATCGCTGATCACCTGGACAGCTACCGCGGCTATCCGCGCATCGTGGGAGAGACCGGCGGCAAGGACTTCGTGGTCGCCCATCCCTCGGCCGATCCCGCCGCGGTGACGACCGCGCTGGTGCGCGGCGCGTTCGAGTACCAGGGTCAGAAGTGCTCCGCGGTCTCCCGCGCGTACCTCGCCCGGTCGCTGTGGGACGGCGGTCTGCGCGAGCAGCTTGCCGACACCACCCGGACCATCGCGTATGGCGACGTCGCTGACCTGTCGAACTTCGGCGGCGCGGTGATCGACGCGCGGGCCTTCGCCAAGCATCGTGATCTTCTGGCTCGGATCGCTACCGATCCGTCCATCGAGGTGCTCGCCGGCGGCGGTTGCGACGACTCGCGGGGCTGGTTCGTGCAGCCCACGGTGCTGCTCGGCGCTGACCCCACCCACGAGGTGTTCGCCACGGAGTACTTCGGACCCATCCTCGCCGTCCACGTCTATCCCGACGACGACTACCGGGCGATCCTCGACGTGGTCGACTCCACCAGCCCGTACGCCCTGACCGGCGCGGTGTTCGCCACCGACCGGGCCGCGGTCGTGCAGGCCCAGGGGGCGCTGCGCTTCGCGGCAGGCAACTTCTACATCAACGACAAGCCCACTGGGGCGGTGGTCGGCCGTCAGCCCTTCGGCGGCTCCCGCGCATCGGGCACCAACGACAAGGCCGGCTCACTGATCAACCTGCTGCGCTGGACCAGCCCTCGAACAATCAAGGAGACTTTCGACCCGCCGACCGATCACACCTATCCCCACATGTCAGCGCCCTCCGTGTGACGGCCGAGCCTGCCCGGCGCGCTTCGTTCCTGACCTCCTGCCCGGGTGACAAACTGACTCCTGTGCCCGTGAGCGTGCTTGATCGAGAGATGTACTCCGAGGCCGAGGCGGCCCGACTGCTTCGCGTGCCTCAAAACACGCTCAACTACTGGCTCCAAGGCGGCGAGCGGCGCGGCAAGTCCTACCAGCCGGTGATCCGGCCTGAGCCACGCAGCGGGCGGGCTCCGGTCATCCTGGGCCGAGTTCATCGAGGTGGGGCTGCTGCGCAGTTACCGGCGCGGCGGCATCCCGATGGGCGAGCTCCGCGCGTTCATCGACATCCTTCGGGCCCGCTACGAGATCCCCTACCCGCTGGCCGATCGTCGGCCGTACATCGCGGGGCGTCAGCTCGTCCTAGAAGCCCAGGAGCAGGCCGGCCTCGACCCTGACTTCTGGCTCGTTGCGCCTGTCCAAGGTCAGCTTCTCCTGCTGCCTCCGTCGGATGCTTTCCTGCAGCGAGTCAGCTGGGAAGGCGACCTTGCCGCTGAGTGGCGCCCTCATGACGATGAGGCGTCGCCAGTTCGCATAGACCCGGACCTCCGCCACGGCCGGCGGTCGGCGGCATCAGTACGAGCGCCATCTGGGAGCACGACGACGCTGGCGAAGACCACGACGACATTGCCGACGACTTCGGCCTGACCGTAGATCAAGTCCGCTGGGCGCTCGCGTTCGAGACCTCGCTTCGAGCGGCCGCCTGAGCCGTGCCGGTCAAGCCAACCGTTCCCGGGCGGCGTTACAAATTGCCGCCGTCCACCTCTACTTCGATGCCGACGTGCTCGGCCTAGCTCACCAGATCGCAGGGCTACGGCCCGATGCGACCTATCCCGGCGATCGTGGGGGAGTGGTGCTCAAGCAGCAGCGCCAGCCGTGTCCGATCACTAGCACCGCGGTCAAGGATCCGGTCTGGATTCCTCAGGTCACGGCTCTCGGCTGGCTCATCATCACGCGCGACGCCAAGATCCAGGAGCACACGGCCGAGATCGCAGCGGTGCGGGACAATGGCGCTCGCATGGTCGCCCTCGGCAGCCGCGACGCCCGAGGCACGTTCGACCAGATCGAGGTGTTCATGTGCCAGTGGCGGGCCATCCAAGCGTCTCTGGACGAATCCGGCCCTTTCATTTACGTCGCCACCCGAACGACGTTCCGGCCGATTGACCTCGGTCCGTAGCCCGAGTGTCCTCCAGGCGTAGCCAGACCTGATCGACTAGTGTCCAGGAAGTCCCATTCACTGCCGAGCGCTCAGCGAGACTGGACCGCACAACCCTTTGCGTATGCCCGGTACTCATGCGGTGGGGGAGGGGGCTCTCCGAGGCCAACTCATCACGTCCCGTCGGCAGAGGGACGATCACTCGCGCTGCCTGCTGCTGCGCTGGCGGTCCTGCTCACATGGCCGCTCAGGAGTGAAGGTCGCGCGGCGTCGTCGACCACCACGTCATGTGTCCAGGCCGCGACTGGCATGGCATTCACGAGGTAGTGCCCCTGGGCACCGGCGTACTCGAGACGGCGCACCGTCAGGCACTGCACCAGCTCGTCGTCGGGATACAGATAGCCCTGCATCGCGTCGAGGAGACCCTTAACCAGGTTGTCGGCGTCCTTGTTGGCTCATACGAGGCACGACGGCCGCAATAGACAGGCAGACCAGGCTATTTCCCCAAGGCTCCGTGACCGAGCCATGCTTGCGCAGAGCCTCGTTGACCGCCTCGCGGATAGCGGCGTCAAAAGCGGCCACTTCGCCCACAGCATTGGCCTGTCGTAGGTCTCGTCGGGAACGCGCAGCCACCGCAGGACGTCATGACGGTCCGCCTCAGCGGGTGGTCGGCCGATGTGTCTGCCTGTGTCTTCCTCGTAGCCCGCCAGACGAACTCGAGCCGCTGCTCAGAACTCGACTTAGGGCCCAACTGGCGAAGGGCCCGGTCTAAAGGATGCTCGCGCAGGTAGTTGCCGGTCACAGGTTGCTATTGCCCCTCTGGCCATGGTATGGACGGCGACACGGTCTGTGCGAGAGCTTAAGCATGCGCCAGGGACAGCGGAAGCTCGACGTAGGCCTACTCCTCGGGCCTCCCTTCGCAGGGTCCCTCTGCGCCCTACCTCGGACCGGATCACCCTGACTCGGCGAGCGCGGCGAGCAGGGCCCGAACGGACATCGCTCGGCGGCGGGGGGCACCGTCCAGCTCGTCCAGGGCGCACTCCGGGTCGGCGGGGGGACCGAGGTGGGTGCAGCCTCGGGGGCAGTTCTCGATCGCCGTGGCCAGATCGGCGAAGGCGCGGACGACGTCGTCGGGGGTCACGTGCGCCAGGCCGAAGGAGCGGATCCCCGGGGTGTCCACCACCCACCCGCCGCCTGGTAGTGGAAGGGCCACGGCGGAGCTGGAAGTGTGCCGCCCCTTGCCCACCCCACTCACCGCCCCGGTGGCCCGCAAGGCGTCCGGCACCAGCCGGTTCACCAGCGTCGACTTGCCCACGCCGGAGTGCCCGACCAGTACCGAGACCTGACCCGCCAGCCGCGCTCGCACCGCGTCGACCCCGGTGTCCGGGGCGGTCACCAGTACCGGGATGTCCAGCGCGGCGTAGCGTTCCAGCACCGCATCCGGCGTGGCGAGGTCACGCTTGGTCAGGCAGAGCACTGGTACCAATCCGCCGGCGAAACCAGCTACCAGGCAGCGGTCGATCAGCCCGGTCCGCGGCGGTGGGTCGGCCAGCGAGGCGACGATGAGTAGCTGCTCGGCGTTGGCCACCACGATGCGCTCGTAGGCATCACCGTCATCGGCAGTGCGGCGCAGCACGCTGGACCGCTCGTCGACCCGGACGATCCGGGCCAGGCCGTCCGGTGCGCCGCTGACCTCGCCGACCAGCCCGACCTGATCACCCACCACTACCGGGGTGCGCCCGAGCTCGCGGGCCCGCATCGCCGTCACCCGAGTGGTCGGATCACTGTCGGGTGCGCAGGTCCACCGGCCACGGTCCACCGCCACCACCATCGCGCCTATCGCGCCGGCATGTTCGGGGCGGCGCTTGGTGCGGGGGAGGGAACCGCGCCGCCCCGGCCGGACCCGGATGTCGGATTCGTCGAGGCCGTGACCACCGCGGTTGCCGGGCCGGCTCAGCCGGCACCACCGGCCAGCATCGCCGACCAGCTGGCCGGGAACTCCGGCAGCGTCTTGGTCGTCGCGGCAATGTCATCGACAGCGATCCCCGGCACCACCAAGCCCAGGATCGCGCCCGCGGTGGCCATCCGGTGATCGGCGTAAGCGCCCCAGGGCCGGCCGAGGTCCCCGCGCAACGGCCGCGGGTGGATCTCCAGTCCGTCGGGCGTCTCCCGCACGTCGCCGCCCAGGGCCGCGAGCTCGGTGGCCAGCGCGGCCAGCCGGTCGGTCTCATGCCCGCGCAGGTGGGCGATCCCGCGCAGCCGCGAAGGCCCGCTGGCCAGTGCCGCCAGCGCCGCTACCGTGGGGGTGAGCTCTCCGATGTCGTGCAGGTCGGCGTCCACGCCCGTGAGCTGATCGGGACCCGAGACGGTAAGCCCGCGCTCGTGGAAGTTCACCTCGCAGCTCATCTCGGCCAGCAACGGGCGGATCGCGTCACCGGCCTGGGTGGTGCGCCCGGGCCAGCCCGGTACGGTGACCTGCCCACCGGTCACCGCGGCCGCCGCCAGGAACACCGCCGCGTTGGACAGGTCCGGTTCGACGTCATGGTCGCCGCCCGCGATCGGGCCCGATTGCACCGCCCACCACGTCGCGCCGTCGGTGTCCACCTCGACTCCCCGGTCGGCGAGCATCTGCACGGTCATCTCGATATGCGGTCCGGACGGGACGGGTGGGCCGTCGTGACGGACCGTGACGCCCCCCTGGTACCCGGCGGCGGAGAGCAGCAATCCAGAGACGAACTGCGAGGAACCTGACGCGTCGATCCGCACCTCGCCGCCGGGTCGCCCAGGCACCCCGTGCAGCACGAACGGCATTGCGTCCCCGTCGATCCGGCACCCCAGCGTGCGCAAAGCGCCCAGCACCGCGCTCATCGGTCGCTGCCGGGCCTGCTCGTCGCCGTCGAAGCGAACTGGGCCCTGGGCCAGCGCGGCGAGCGGCGGTACGAAGCGCATCACGGTGCCGGCCAGCCCGCAGTCCACGGTGGCTCCGCCGCGCAGCCCGCTGTGGACCGGCACGACAAGCTCGTCGCCGTGGCAGGTCACCGGCACTCCTATGGCGCGCAGCGCGCCGACCATGAGATCGGTGTCCCGGCTGCGTAGCGCCCCCCGGATGGTGCCGCCGGTGCCGGCCAGCGCGGCCAGCAGCAGCGCCCGGTTGGTGATCGACTTCGATCCAGGCACGGTGACGGTGGCTCGCACCGGTCCGCGCGCCAGCGGCGCGGCCCACGGCAGGGTGGCGGTCGTCATGGTGTCATCATTGCGTACCCGGCTTGTGTGGTGGTCGTGCCACGATGACTCCATGTGCGGTAGATACGCCTCGACCAGGGATCCCGCGACGCTGGCCGTCGAGTTCGACGCTGTAGATGCAACCGATGGCGCGGCGCCAGGGCCTCACTACAATGTCGCGCCCACCACACCGGTGTTGTCGGTGGTGACCCGGCATCCACGCGATCTGCAGGGAGCTCCCAATCCGGATCGCACCGTGCGCAGCGTCCGGGTGATGCGCTGGGGGCTGGTGCCGCATTGGGCCAAGGACCCGGCGGTCGGGTCCCGCCTGATCAATGCGCGGGCCGAGACCGCAGCCGGCAAGCCGGCGTTCCGCGATGCGGTGGCCAGGCGGCGCTGCCTGCTACCCGCCGACGGATGGTACGAGTGGCAGCGGGCAGGCGGCCATAAGCAGCCGTTTTTCATCACCCGGTCAGACGGTGCTGGGCTCGCCTTGGCCGGGTTGTGGTCGACGTGGCGGCGCCCGGACGGCGCAGGGTCCGTGTTGGTGACCTGCGCCGTGCTGACCACCGACGCGGTGGGTCCGCTCGCCGAGATTCACGACCGGATGCCGCTGATCCTGCCCGATGCGGCGTGGCAGGCCTGGCTTGATCCGGATTCCGGCGATCCCGGCCAGCTGCTCGCACCGCCGCCCGCGCCGCTGGCCCGCGGGCTTGAGCTGCGGCCGGTCTCCACGGCGGTGAACGATGTCCGGCATGACGGCCCCGTGCTAATTGAACGGGTCGCGCTAGTTGAATGGGCCGCGCCGGAGCAGCCCGCGCTGCTGGATCTGGACCAGGTGCGGTGACTGCGGCGGTGACTGGGCTGGCCATCCCGACGCCATCCGGTCCGGCGCTCGTCGAACTGCACTGCCCGCGAGCCGGCGCGGCACTGCAGGTTAAATCCGGCGGGTCCGAATCCGGCGAGTTCGGGTCCGGCGCGGCGTTGCTGATCGGGCATGGTGCGGGCGGCTCCACCGGCGCGCCCGACCTGATGGCCGCCACCACGGCGGCGACCACGGCTGGGATGCACGTGGCGCTGGTCACGCAGCCTTACCGGGTCGCGGGGCGGCGCGCCCCGGCACCGGCCAGGCAGCTCGACGAGGCATGGCTGGCCGTCGCGAACCATCTATCGGGCGCAGCGTTCGCCGGGCTGCCGCTGGTCTTCGGGGGCCGTTCTTCGGGAGCCAGAGTGGCGTGCCGCACCGCGGCAGCAGGGGGTGCGGCGGCGGTGTTGTGTCTGGCCTTTCCCGTGCATCCACCGGGGCGCCCGGAGCGCAGCCGAATGGACGAGCTGGACGGGGTGGACGTGCCGGTGCTTGTCATACAGGGCGAGCGGGATCCCTTCGGTCGCCCGCAACCCGCCGCCCAACGCGAGGTCGTGCTGTTGCCGGGTGACCACTCACTCAAGGCTGACCCCGCGGCAGTGGCCCGTTGCGTGGCGGAGTGGTTACAGCGTCGGCTCCGGCAGCTGGGCTGAGTGCGCTGGGGCTGGCTGCGCTGG
>QHBY01000011.1:0-2315 GCA_003244245.1 Pseudonocardiales bacterium | reverse complement strand
TGGGGCTGGCTGCGCTGGGGCTGACGGCGCCGGGCTGACGGCGCTGCCCCCGGGCCACGCCACGGTGATCGCGATCTGTGTGTCAGCAGCGCCATTGCAGAGGCTGTTGCCTAATCGCGTTGCCTGCCTTCCAAAGATCATCAAAAGTGAGCGGTAACCGTGCGGGATCGCACGGCCATCGCTCAGTTTCGGCGATCATGGCAGGTCGTTGGGCCGTCGGCAGGATCCACTAGCGGATCCGCCCAGAACACGAGGTCCACAGCTGAGTCCCACGGGCAACCCCACGCTGATAGGCAACAGTCTCGGCATGTCGTCCTGGGCACACAGACGACGATCATGTGCGCGGAATGCGGACGCTGAGTGGGGCGTTACTCCGGCCGTGGTAGTGACAGCCCAACAAACCCCAATCCGCCATCGCCCCGCGAAGGACAGGTGCGCTTTGCTGGGCCGGGTCCCCGATTGGCGCGTACCCTCGACCACCAACGCGTATCTGGGTATGGGGGTGGTCGGAGTGGTGGAAGCCGACAGTGCAGAACCCGTGCAGCCCAGCCTGCCCCAATCACACCCCGAAAGGACTACCGTGCCAGGGCGCCCTAGGGGCACAGGTGAGGAACCGCGGCCGACGGACAGCGCCGGCCACGGTGTCAAAGACCAAGGTGTCGAGGATCAGGGTGTCGAGGATCACAGCGCCGGTGGTCACAGCGCCGGTGATCACGGCGCCCAGGAGACTCCGGAGCAGCGCACCGCTCGCTTTGAGCGTGACGCCATGCCCCTGCTCGACCAGCTCTACGCGGCGGCGCTGCGGATGACGCGTAACCCGGCCGACGCCGAAGACCTCGTGCAGGAGACCTACCTCAAGGCCTACGGCGCCTTCGCGTCCTTCCGGGCGGGCACCAACCTGAGGGCATGGCTGTACCGCATCCTCACCAATACCTACATCAACGGATACCGCAAGCGGCAGCGCCAGCCGGTGGCGCAACCCACCGAAGAGATCACCGACTGGCAGCTGGCTCAGGCTGCCCAACACACCTCGTCGGGGCTGCGCTCGGCGGAGATGGATGCATTGGACCGGCTGCCCGACTCCGACGTCAAGGACGCCTTGAGCCAACTGGCGGAGGACTTCCGGATGGCCGTCTACCTGGCCGACGTTGAAGGCTTTGCCTACAAGGAGATCGCCGAGATCATGGGTACCCCGATCGGGACTGTGATGTCGCGGCTACATCGCGGGCGAAAGCAGCTGCGCGACATGCTCACCGGAGTGGCACGTGAACGGGGTCTTCTGCGCGCTGCGGAGGTCGCGTCATGAGCTGTGGAGATCCCCACGACACCGACTGCAACGAGGTGCTCGCCGAGCTGTGGCTGTTTCTGGACAACGAGTGCGACCACCAGCGCCGCGAGCTGCTGCGGCGCCATCTGGACGAGTGCGGCCCGTGTCTGGAGGAATTCGGTCTTGAGGAGCATCTCAAGGCGCTGCTGGCTCGTAAGTGCGGCGGTGACCACGCACCTGACGCGCTGCGGCACAGGTTGCGCCAGTCGATCCGCGAGATCATGCTGCGCAAAGCCGTTCTCGGCGCGGAAGTGATCGTCAAGCGAAGCGATGACGGCGCCATCGTGGAAGTGTCGGCCGTCGTCGAGAGCCACGTCTGGCTGTCGACCGAGAGCTGAGCTCACCTCGGCCCGCTGGGGGACCAGTCCGCTGACTGGTCCCCCAGCGCGGCTCAGGTGTTCGGACGCTTGCCGTGGTTGGCGGCGTTCTTCTTGCGGCTACGCTTCTTGCGGCCACGCTTGGACACGACGTCCTCCCTCCCGGTATAGATTGATCTTCGGCGATTGATAGCGATCGTGGAGAGTGTGTCACGGCGTGCCATGACGCCGCCGACCCTGGGCCGCTTCGCGTGATTGATAATGGGGCGCAACGTCGAGGAGGGCGATCCATGACTGAGGAGATCCGGGCTGAGATGGTGGCCAGCGTGTGGAAGATCGTGGTCGCGGAAGGCGACGCGGTGTCTGACGGCGACACGTTGGTGATCCTCGAGTCGATGAAGATGGAGATCCCCGTGCTGTCGGAGGTCGAAGGAACTGTCTCGAAATTGGCGGTCTCGGAGGGCGACGTCGTGCAGCAGGGCGACCTGATCGCCGTAGTTGAGTGAGTTGACGTGAGATAGGTCACCGGGGGAGTGCTTGCGCTGCGCGCCATAAACAGCGCGGCGTCATGTGAAAATGAGTCAGGTATCACCCGCCAACGACGAGAGGCCCGGCGCGTGACAAACGCCGGGCCTCTCGTCGCTAGTACTACATGCGGATCAGACGCCGTT
>QHBY01000010.1 GCA_003244245.1 Pseudonocardiales bacterium | reverse complement strand
CGAGATGTGCGGAACGTCAGTATGGAAGTTCGGGTCGGTAAATATCTATGGTGCGCACCAGGTCCGACCTGGCGGCCCTGCTCGTCTCGTTGATTCGCGAAGTCCCGAACTTCCCGCAGCCCGGTGTACTGTTCCGGGACCTGGCACCGGTCTTCGCCGATGCTACCGCGTTCCGAGCGGTGGTGGAGGCGTTGATCGCCCCCGCCCAACGGGTCGACGTGGTGATCGGGGTAGAGGCCCGCGGGTTCCTGCTCGGCGCCGCGGCCGCCTACGCACTGGGCACTGGCGTGGTCGGGGTCCGCAAACCCGGCAAACTGCCGGTGGTCTGCGACAGCGAGGGCTACGTCCTGGAGTACGGCGTCGCTTCGCTGGAACTGGCCGACGGTGTTCTCCGATCCGGTCAGCGGGCCTTGGTGGTCGACGACATACTCGCCACCGGGGGCACAGCCGCAGCGACCTGCGCGTTGGTCGAGCGGGCCGGGGCCACGGTCGGTGGGATCGCGGTGCTGCTGGAGATCGCGTCGCTCGGTGGCCGCGATCGGCTAGCTGGTCGATCGCTGCACGTCCTGCTATCGGTCTGACCCTGGACAACTGCGGAACTGGCGGGACACCGAGGGCGGTACGCTGAAGAACTGTTTGTCACCACGTGGCGGGAGTGTGCGGTGTGAGCCAGGACCTGCAGCGTGCCGATGCAGCGCCGACTGACTCCAACGCAGCCACCGGTTCCCAGCGGCCTCCGTCGGCGACCCGGCGGGTTCGGGCCCGCTTCGCGCGACGGATCACCGCGCAGCGGCCCGGCCCGGTCAGGCAGGTGCTTGAACCACTCGCCGCGGTGCACAGGGAGTTGCACCCCAAGGCCGACCTCGCTCTCCTGCAGCGGGCCTATGACGTCGCGGCAGACAAGCATGCACACCAGAAGCGCAAGTCCGGCGATCCCTACATCACTCATCCGTTGGCAGTTTCGACTATCCTCGCCGAGCTGGGGATGGACACCACCACGCTGGTGGCCGCGCTGCTCCACGACACTGTGGAGGACACCGACTACTCGCTGGCCCGCCTCTCGGAGGACTTCGGTGACGTCGTCGCACACCTCGTCGACGGCGTCACCAAGCTAGACAAAGTCAAGCTCGGCGCTGCCGCCGAGGCTGAGACCATTCGCAAAATGGTCATCGCGATGGCCCGCGATCCCCGCGTTCTAGTGATCAAACTAGCCGACCGGCTGCACAACATGCGCACCATGCGCTTCCTGCCGCCGGAACAGCAGGCGCGCAAAGCCAGGGAGACCCTCGAGGTTTTCGCCCCGCTGGCGCACCGGTTGGGCATGGCTACGATCAAGTGGGAGCTTGAGGACCTTTCTTTCGCGATCCTGCACCCCAAAAAATACGACGAGATTGTACGGCTTGTGGCCAACCGGGCGCCGTCTCGCGACACTTATTTGCGGACCGTGGTTGACGAGGTCTCTGAACAGCTGACCGGATCCCGGATTACCGCCGCGGTTGAGGGCAGGCCCAAGCACTATTACTCGATCTATCAGAAGATGATCGTGCGCGGCCGTGATTTCGATGACATCCACGACCTGGTCGGAGTGCGGATCATGGTCGAGGACGTACGGGACTGCTACGCCGCGATCGGGGTCGTGCACTCGGTGTGGCAGCCGATGCCGGGGCGATTCAAGGACTACGTCGCGCAACCCCGATTCGGGGTCTACCAGTCGCTGCATACCACGGTGATCGGACCGGACGGAAAACCGCTGGAGGTGCAGATCCGCACCCGCGATATGCACCGCACCGCAGAGTACGGCATCGCCGCGCATTGGCGGTACAAGGAGACCCACGGCACTCACAACGGCACCCATAACGGGGCCGTTGATATCGACGAGATGGCCTGGATGCGCCAGCTACTGGACTGGCAGCGGGAGGCCGCCGACCCCAGTGAGTTCCTCGAGTCGCTGCGCTATGACCTGGCCACCCGGGAGATCTTCGTCTTCACGCCCAAGGGCGAGGTCGTCACGCTGCCCACCGGCTCAACACCGGTCGACTTCGCCTACGCGGTGCACACCGAGGTCGGTAACCGTTGCATCGGCGCCCGGCTCAATGGCCAGCTGGTCGCTCTGGAGCGGCAGCTGGAAAACGGCGAGGTCGTCGAGATCTTCACCTCGAAGGCCGAGGGCGGCGGCCCCAGCCGGGACTGGCTTTCCTTCGTCGCCTCACCCCGGGCCCGGGCCAAGATCAGGCAATGGTATGCCAAGGAGCGTCGCGAGGAGGCCATCGAGACCGGCAAGAACGCCATCGCCAAGGAACTGCGCCGGGTCGGGCTACCGGTGCAGCGGCTGGTCTCTGCCGAGTCGATGGTGGCCGTGTCCCGAGAGCTGCGCTATCCCGACGTCAGCGCCCTGTACGCCGCTGTCGGCGAGCACCATGCTTCGCCTCGTCATGTGGTGCAACGCCTGGTTGCGCTACTGGGCGGTGAGGAGGGTGCCGAGGAGGTGCTGGCCGAGCGTGCCACTCCCTCCACCGTCCAGCGCCGTCGACCGACCACCGACACCGGCGTGCGGGTCAGTGGCGCCGCAGACATCTACGCCAAGCTCGCCCGGTGCTGCACGCCGGTGCCGGGTGACGAGATTCTCGGGTTCGTCACCCGAGGTGGCGGGGTCAGCGTGCACCGCACCGACTGCACCAACGCCGAGTCGCTGCGGGCGCAGCCCGAGCGGCTGGTCGACGTGGAGTGGGCGCCTTCGTCAGCGTCGGTGTTCCTGGTCGGGATCCAGGTGGAGGCGCTGGATCGGCACCGCCTGCTCTCCGATGTCACCAAGGTGCTCGCCGACGGTCGGGTGAACATTCTGTCCGCCTCGGTCACCACCACCCGAGACCGGGTGGCGGTGAGCCGGTTCTCCTTCGAGATGGGCGATCCGAAGCATCTGGGCCACGTGCTGCGCTCGGTGCGAAACATCGAAGGCGTCTACGACGTCTACCGGGTCACGTCGTCCAACTGATTTCCGCCTGGTGGCGTCAGGTTGCCTTGACGTCGACGGACGTGATCGTGACCGGTTGGTTGGGCTTGCCACCACCAGGGGAGGGTTCCAGCGAGCCATCGTCGCCCGCCTTGGCGATCTGGTCGAGGACCTCAAGGCCCGTCGGTGAGATCGTGGCGAAGACGGTGTACTGCGGGGGGAGCTGGGTCTGGCCGTAGATCAGGAAGAATTGGCTACCGCCGCTGTCGGGTTGGCCAGTGTTGGCCATCGCGACGAGTCCTCGCCCATAGGCCAGCTGGGGGAAAACCTCATCCGGGATGGTGTACCCCGGTCCGCCGGAGCCCGACCCAGTCGGATCACCGCATTGCAGGACCTGCAACCCGGGGTTGGTGACCAGCCGGTGGCACGGGCTGTTGGCGTAGAAACCCTGCTGGGCCAGGCTGACGAAGCTGTTCACGGTGCACGGGGCCAACGCCCGGTCGAGGGTGAGACCGATCGCGCCGGCCGAGGTCTGCATGGTCACCTGCGCGCTGCCCCTGGCGGAGGTGGAGCCGGCCAGCGGGGGCTTCACCGGCCTGGCCGGAGTCTGCTGGGTGACCGGGTACTGGCAGTCCACCGAGGCTGGCAGGGGTGCCGGCCGGACTGGTAGCGGGGCCAGCTTGTTCTCGGCGCGAGGTGTGGCGGGAGTGCTCGTCTTGGCCGGCGTGGCCGATGTGGACGGCTTTGCGGTGGCCTCGACCGCCTGGTGCCGGTTGCCCAGCGTCACGATCAGCACCACGACGCCGATGACCAGCACCACCGCTGCGGCGCCGCCCGCCACGGCATACCTGCGGCGCGCCTTGGTTCGTTCCGCTCGGTGGGCGAGCTGGCGATCCAGTTTGCGCTTCGCGGCCTCGCGACGCTGCTCGTTCGTGGGCACCCGGACTCCTGTGGCTCGGCAACGATCGCGGCGCAGTCTATGGGGGCCGTAGGTGAGCCTGGCGTCAGCCTCCCTGACGTGCGCGCCTTAGGCTGGATGTGTGCTCGTCGCAGGCTTTCCCTCAGGCTCGTTCCAGGCGAACTGTTACGTGCTTGCTCCCGAGGCAGGTGGTCCGTGCGTGGTGGTCGACCCGGGAGAGGGTTCGGAGCGACCGCTCGACGAGCTGCTGCGCCAGCACCGGCTCGACCCGGTGGCGGTGCTGCTCACCCACGGGCACTTCGATCACATCTTCGCGGTGACCCCGGTATGCGACGGCCATGACATCCCGGCCTGGATCCATCCCGAGGACCGGGTGCTGCTGTCCGATCCACTGCGCGCGCTATCCACCGAAGCGCGCCAGTTCTTCGGCGGCCGGGTTGCGCTGCGCGAGCCCCGTGAGGTGCGCTTGCTGGCCGATAAGACGGCCTTAGAGCTGGCCGGGTTGACCCTGACCGTCGACCACACCCCGGGCCACACCCGCGGTTCGGTGACGTTCCGCTCGGGGGCTGGTGGGGGCCCCGGTGCGGGTTCGAGCCTGCTGGTCTCCGGCGACACGCTGTTCGCCGGTTCGATCGGACGAACTGATCTGCCCGGCGGTGACCACGGGCAGATGCTCGCCTCGCTCCGGAACAAGATCCTGGTGCTGGACGACGAAACCGTCGTGCTGCCCGGCCACGGCCCGCAGACCACCATCGGTCGGGAACGCGCGAGCAACCCGTTCCTGCACAGCATCGCCTCGCCGGGCCGATCCCGAGGCTTGTAAATCGCTCAGCTGGTCCACGTCCGCTCAGCGGCGGGCTCGATCTTGTCTTGGCGGGCGACTAGGGCGGCGATCAGCGTGGTGATCGGGACGGCGGCGACCAGTCCGATGCTGCCGACCAGGGTGCGCACCACTTCCTGTGCTATGTCCTCGGTGGTGACCATCGGGCCGAAACCCTGCCCGGACAGCGAAAAGATCAGCAGCACGGGCAACACCGCACCGGTGTAGGCCAGCGCCAAGGTGTTGACCGCTGAGGAGATGTGGTCCCGGCCGATCCGCAGCGCGGCGGTGTAGAGGGCTCGCACCCCGAGCTCTGGGTTCGCTCGGCGCAACTCCCACACCGAACTGGTCTGGGTGACAGTGACGTCGTCGAGCACGCCGAGGGCTCCGATGAGCATCCCGGCGAGCAGCAAACCCCGGGCATCGATTCCGTGGCCGAGTGCTCCGATGAGCCTGGCGGTGTCGTCGCCCAGCCCGGTCAGATGGGTGGCCGCGGAGAAAGCTGTACCCAGCACCCCGATCAGAGCGAGGCTCAACACGGTGCCCAGCACCGCGCTGGAGGTCTGTGCGGAGACACCATGCGTGAGGTACAGCACGCCGAACATGATCACGCTCGCGGCCAGCACACCGACGATCACCGGGTTGCCGCCGGTGAGGATCGCGGGGAACAGGTAAGTCACCAACACCAGAAAGCTGAAGCCCAGCGCGGCCAGCGACGCGAGGCCTCGCCACCGGCCGAGCAACAGCACAGCGGCGGCGAACAGCGCGGCCAGCCACAGCATCGGAGCGCCCCGCTGGAAGTCCTGGATCTGGTAAGAGGCGGCGTCGGAGGGATTCCCGCCGGTGTAACCGAGGACCACGTGGTTGCCGACAGCAAAGCGCGGCGTGCTCGGTTCGTCGGGCAGCACCTGCTGGATCACCACGCCCGGTGAGTCGCCGTCGGCGAGCCGCACAGCGAGCGAGACGCACTTCTTGTCCTGGCCAACGCCCGCACCGCCGCTGGCGCACGGTGCGGAGGTCGCCGTGAGTACGTCGCCCTGTACCGGACGCTGCCCGAGCCCCACG
Organism: Pseudonocardiales bacterium; assembly: GCA_003244245.1. Lineage (GTDB taxonomy): Bacteria > Actinomycetota > Actinomycetes > Mycobacteriales > Pseudonocardiaceae. The sequence continues at coordinate 4,996 of QHBY01000010.1, read as the reverse complement.
TCGATAGCGCTGCGGGGCTGGTCACCGGGCCAGGTCAGCCAGAGTCCCACCAACGTGGCCAGCGCCAGCGGCACCAGAACCGCGATCAGCAGCATCTTCACTCGGCGGGAAGACGGTGGCGCAGGTCCGTGCCCATGCCCATGGCCATGCCCGCCGGCGGCGCCGGCCCGCTCTCCGATGCTGCCGCCACGGTGCCGGCCGGCTCTATTGTCCAGTGCACTCATCAGCTGGGCGTCCCTCTCTGGTGGATACCGCGAGACGTTCCTAGCGGATCGAACAATTGTTCGATACAGTGGGCCGATGCGGTGGGACAACCTGACACTGTCCGACGAGCCTGCTCAGGAGGCGCTGTTCGGGGTGGGCGACGTCATCTCCCGCACCTTCGGTACCCCGGAGTTCCGCGGGATGACGTTCTACGAGGTGCGGGCCCGGTCGATCCTCAACAAGGTACCCGGAGGTTCCCGGATGCCGTTCAGCTGGACGCTCAACCCCTATCGCGGGTGCAGCCATGCTTGTGTCTATTGCTTCGCTCGGCGGACGCACGAGTACCTCGAACTAGACAGCGGTCTCGACTTCGACTCGAAAATCGTGGTGAAGGTCAACGCGCCGGAGCTGCTACGTAGGGAACTCGCTTCCCCGCGGTGGACGGGGGCAGACATCGCGATGGGCACCAACGTCGACCCTTACCAACGGGTTGAGGGACGCTACCGGCTGATGCCCGGCATCCTTGAGGCGCTACGCGGTGCGCGGAACCCGTTCTCGATCCTCACCAAGGGCACCCTGGTGCTGCGCGACCTCGACCTGCTCCGCGGGGCGGCGGAGGTCACCGAGGTCGTGGTCAACGTCTCAGTGGGATTCGTCGACGAGAAGCTCTGGCGGCGGGTCGAGCCGGGCACGCCTGCGCCGCGCGCCCGGCTCAGCGTGTGTCGCACGCTCACCGACGCGGGCATCGGCTGCGGGGTGCTGATGGCACCCATTCTGCCTTACCTCACCGACTCGCCGAGCCAGCTCAACGCGACGGTGCGCGCGATCGCCGAGGCCGGCGCGGGCAGCGTCACCCCACTCGTGCTCCACCTTCGCCCCGGCGCGCGGGAGTGGTACCTCGCCTGGCTGGAGCGCGAACACCCCGATCTGGTGGCCCGCTACCGAGAGCTTTACCGCGGAGGCGCATACGCACCCAAGGTATACCGGCAGAGCATCTCCGCCCAGGTAGCCGCGCTGGCTCGACGCTATGGCGTAGGAGCCGTGGCACCGGGCGAATCTCGCAGACGCCCGATCCGGCGCACCGCGGTGGGGACCGAGCCCGCGCCGGGAAGAGTCTCAGCTACGACGAATTCGCGGGCTGATCAGCTCAGCATGCTGTGACGGGGGGACGGGGCGGTGGCAGGGCTTCCGGCGCGGCTAGCCTCTGCAGGGTTCGGTTTGCAGTCGAAGACCAAGGAGTCAGCTCCCGTGATGCGCACCCACCCTGCCGGCACGCTGCGGGCCGAGCATGCAGGGAACACCGTCACTCTCGCCGGGTGGGTTGCCCGGCGCCGCGACCACGGGGGCGTGATCTTCATTGATCTGCGGGATGCCTCCGGGGTGACGCAGGTGGTCTTCCGTGAGGGTGACATGGCGCAGCGGGCGCATCGGCTACGCGCCGAGTTCTGCCTCCAGATCACCGGCACCGTGGCCCTCCGTCCCGAGGGCAACGCGAACCCGGACATCCCGACCGGCAGCATCGAGGTCACCGCCGAGGAGCTGTCGGTACTCAGCGAGTCAGCGCCATTGCCGTTCCCGCTCGACGAGCACCTTGACGTCGGTGAGGAGATCCGGTTGCGGCACCGCTACCTCGATTTGCGCCGGTCCAGCCCGGCTGGCGCGATGCGGCTGCGCAGCGAGGCCAACCGGATCGCCCGCACTGTGTTGCACGAGGAGCACTTCGTCGAGGTCGAGACCCCGACGCTGACCCGGTCCACCCCGGAGGGGGCCCGGGACTTCCTGGTGCCGGCGCGACTACAGCCGGGCTGCTGGTACGCACTGCCGCAGTCACCCCAGTTGTTCAAGCAGCTACTCATGGTCGCCGGGCTGGAGCGGTACTACCAGATCGCCCGCTGCTACCGGGATGAGGACTTCCGCGCCGACCGGCAACCCGAGTTCACCCAGCTCGACATCGAGATGAGCTTCGTCGAGCAGGACGACGTGATCGCGCTTGGCGAGACAGTGATCGCCGCGCTGTGGGCGGAGCTGGCCGGGCACCGCATCGAGCTGCCCATCAGTCGGCTGAGCTACCGCGACGCCATGGCGCGCTACGGCACCGACAAGCCGGACCTGCGCTGCGAGCTCGAGCTCACCGAGCTCACCGGCTACTTCGCCGACACCCCGTTCCGGGTGTTCCAGGCGCCCTACGTGGGAGCGGTGGTCATGCCCGGCGGAGCGGGTCAGCCGCGCCGGCAGCTGGACGCCTGGCAGGAGTGGGCCAAGCAGCGGGGCGCCAAGGGGCTGGCCTATGTGCTGATCAGCGCGGACGGCGAGCTGTCCGGGCCGGTGGCCCGCAACCTCGCCGAGCACGAGCGCGACGGCCTGGCCAAGGCGGTCGGCGCCAATCCCGGCGACTGTGTCTTTTTCGGCGCTGGCGATGTACGTGACGCTCGGGCTCTGCTGGGTGCCGCCCGGGTGGAGATCGGCAAGAGGTGCGGGCTGATCGACGAGTCGGCCTGGTCATTCGTCTGGGTCGTCGACGCACCCATGTTCGAACCCGCCGAGGGCAGCGGCGACGTCGCGGTCGGGCATGGTCGCTGGACCGCGGTGCACCACCCGTTCACCGCGCCGACGCCGGACTGGATCGACCGCTTCGAGCAGGACACAGGCTCCGCATTGGCCTACGCCTACGACATCGTCNNACGGCAACGAGATCGGCGGGGGGTCGATCCGTATCCACCAGGCCGACGTACAGCGGCGAGTTTTCCAGGTGCTCGGGATCACCGACGACGAGGCGCGGGACAAGTTCGGGTTCCTGCTCGAGGCATTTCGCTACGGGCCGCCGCCGCACGGAGGGATTGCCTTCGGCTGGGACCGGATCTGCATGCTGCTCGCCGGTGCCGACTCACTGCGCGAGGTCATCGCCTTTCCCAAGTCCGGTGGGGGTCTCGACCCGCTCACCGGCGCCCCGGCCCCGATCACTCGTGAGCAGCGTGCCGAGGCCGGGGTGGACGCGAAGCCTGCTGCGAAGGGATAGCGGGTGCTGCACCTGCGCGTCATGTGCCGAGCGGAGGTGACGGACGCAGTGCTCGACAAGCTGCGCAACCGACCTGGTGCGGTCCACCTCACCATCGCTCGCGGCGCCGCAGTCGATCCGTCCGGTGACCTGGTGCAGGCTGACGTGGTCCGGGAGGCCGTCGACGGGCTGCTGGCCGATCTATGCGAACTCGGTATCGACCACGTCGGCGGGATCACTCTCCAACCGCTGGACACGGTGCTCTCCGACGCTGCAGATGCCGCGGCGCTGGCCGCGCCGGGGGAGCCCGCGGACGCGGTGGTGTGGGAGGAGCTCATCGCGCGGACCGGGGACGATTCGCGGCTGACCTTCACCTTCCTGGCGTTCCTCACCTTGGCCTGCCTGATTGCGGTGGTGGGAGTGGTCACCGACTCCCCGATAACAGTGGTGGGCGCGATGGTCGTCGGTCCGGAGTTCGCGCCACTGGCGGCGCTGGCGGTCGGGCTGGTGCTGCGACGTGGGGATCTACTGCGCAGGGTGGTGCTGGCCTTGGTGTCGGTTTTCCCATGGCGATGTTGATCGCCGCAGCCGGCGCACTGCTCAGCGAGTGGACCGGGCTGATCGACGTGGGAGTCGTCGGTTCACTCAAGCAGGTGGACTTCATCTACCAGGTCGGGCCCTTCTCGCTGATCCTGGCGATGCTCGCCGGCGCCGCCGGGATGCTCAGTCTCACCTCAGCGAAATCGGCGGCGCTGATCGGGGTGTTCATCTCGGTGACGACGGTGCCTGCAGCGGCGTTCGCGGCGCTCGCGGTTACTACCGGCGCCTGGCGGACAGCCGCGGAGTCAGCCGTGCAGCTGCTGGTGAATCTGGTCGGCATTGCGTTCGCCGGAGTGCTGGTGCTGCTGATGCGCACCCGCCGAGAAGACCGCAACCTCGGTCGTCCGCTGACGGAGGGCTGAACCACGCTGTTCGCGAAGCTGTCGGCGACGGCGCCTACGATCCCGCGGCGTGGAGCGGGGACCGCTTGCATCCCTCCGAGTGCGGGCACCGGATGCTGGCTGCCAGGTTCGTCGCCCTGCTCGCCGGTGCCAGCGTCGCGGTGCCGCATCCGGTCGAGCTGACTGTTCGGGGGGCCGGCAGCTGACCACCGCCCACCACGTCGCATGGCTGATCTGCCAGGGAGTGCCGTGGTTGGGCCAGCGCGGCCGGGACCTGCTACCGCACGCCGCCGGGGTGGTGCTGCAAGACCTGTTCGGTCGGCCCCCGGCGGTACCGTCGCGGTGTGCCAGATAACAATGTCGCCGATAACGGTGTCGCAGATAACGAGGCGTTGTTCGACGGTGGGCTGTTCGCCGTGCAGGCCGACGACCGCGCCGAGCAACGGCTGTCCGCCTCGGCGCCGCTAGCCGTACGGATGCGCCCGGCGACGCTGGCGGAGGTCGTCGGCCAGGATCATCTACTGGCGCCGGGCAGTCCGCTGCGCAGGTTGGTCGAGGGCGGCTCGGCGGCGTCGGTCATCCTTTACGGCCCACCGGGAACCGGGAAGACAACGCTGGCCAGGCTGGTCTCGCAGGCGACCGGGCGACGCTTCGAGGCGATGTCGGCGCTGTCGGCCGGGGTCAAGGGAGTCCGCGCCGTGATCGACGCCGCCCGTCGCCGGTTGGGACGCGAGGGCGGGGACGCCACTGTGCTGTTCATCGACGAGGTGCACCGCTTCTCCCGCACCCAACAGGACGCGCTGCTCGGAGCGGTCGAGGACCGGGTCATCTTGCTGGTCGCCGCGACCACCGAGAA
>QHBY01000009.1 GCA_003244245.1 Pseudonocardiales bacterium | reverse complement strand
TCCCCGACCCTACTGGAGGTGCCGGGGGGTTGACTTCGAGGTCCACCGCAACGGCGACATCGGATCCCCGCGAGCCTCCGGATCGACCAACCTCCCCAATGCCGCGACCAACTCCGGGTCCTGGGTCTCGGCGCGCTTGCGCCCACCCCCGGGCCGGCGTGAGACACCCACCGGCGCAGCCACCGGATCGTCGAGTTCCGCGCGACCCCGACGCACCGTGAGGCTTATGCAAAACCCTCCTTGAGAAGTATAGGCAGATAGCAGCCCGGAATGAGGATAAGAAGGTCTTCAGTGGCCTTCTGCAATCCGTGAAGAGAATCCGCCATGCCTTTAGGTTGGCGACAGCTCGCTCGACGGGTGCACGCAGTGAACTGATCTGGTTATTGTAGTCATGTTCACGCATGTACAGGTCACGGTCTTGCGGCTTGCGAACTGGAGNNGATGATGTAATCAGTTCCGATGAATCCCTTGTCGCCAATAACATCGCCGGCCAGCTTGAGGATCATCTCGAACTCTGATTCTTTCAGTTTGGTCATGTCGTGCTGGTTGCCGGGAACAGGCTCGGAGACGAAAGTGGGACGGCCAGTGAGATTCGTGACGATCAGCGACCCATGACCCGTTGTCTTATATTTCCCAGCCCACAGCTCACGCTCGCCGGCCCAGGACCAGCACGGCGAGATCCTCGGTGGGGGTCTGCGTCACAGGGCGTCCAGACCGCGCTCACCGGTTCGCACCCGGACCACGGTCTCCACCGGGGTGACCCAGACCTTCCCGTCCCCGATCTTTCCGGTCCGAGCCGCCTCGACCAGCGCATCGATGGTCTCGTCCACCTGCGCCTCGTCGACCACGACCTCGACCCGAATTTTGGGCACGAAGTCCACCACGTACTCCGCGCCCCGGTAGACCTCGGTGTGTCCCTTCTGCCGGCCGTAGCCCTGCACCTCGCTCACCGTCATCCCCAGCACGCCAAGGCGCTCCAGCGCGACCTTGACGTCGCCCAGCGCGAACGGCTTGACGATCGCCGTCACCAGCATCATGTCGCGCTCTCCTCGTGCGTCACCGGGCGGGACGGCAGCACCGTGCCGCGGCCCGTCGTGGTGAGCGGCGAGAACTCGTACGCGCTCTCGGCGTGCTCGGCTTCGTCGATGCCCTCGGCCTCGACCTCGGGGGCGACCCGGAACCCCATCGTGGCACGGACCAGCCAGGCGAGTCCGAAGGTGACCACGAACGCGTACCCGGCGGCCACCAGCACCCCGACGGCCTGCCTGCCGAGCTGGCCGCCCCCGCCCCCGTAGAACAGCCCGTTCGCGCCCGCGGAGTTGACGGCGGTGGTCGCGAACAGCCCGGTCAGCAGCAGCCCGACCGCTCCGCCGACACCGTGGATGGCGACCACGTCGAGCGAGTCGTCGTAGCCCAGCCGGTACTTGAGCCGGATCGCGAGCTGGCAGACCACGCCACAGGCCAGCCCGATGACGATCGCGCCGAACGTGTCGACGTAGCCGCAGGCCGGGGTGATGCCGACCAGCCCGGAGACCGCAGCCGAGGCCGCGCCGAGGCTACTGGGACGGCCGTCGAGGCGGTGTTCGACGACCAGCCACGCGAGCACCGCGGCCGCCGGCGCGACCGTGGTGGTGAGGAACGCGTTGGCCGCGACCGCGCCCGCGGCGAGCGCCGAACCCGCGTTGAAGCCGTACCAGCCGAACCACAGCAACCCGGCGCCGAGCAGCGTGGCCGGCAGGTTGTGCGGGCGCATCGGCTCGCTCGGCCAGCCCCAGCGCCGGCCCAGGACCAGCGCCAGCGCCAGCGCGGACATCCCGGAGTTGACCTCGACCGCCGTGCCTCCGGCGAAGTCGAGCACGCCCAACCGGTTCGCCAGCCAGCCGCCGTGGGCCCCGGAGAAACCGTCCAACGCGAAGATCCAGTGGGCCAACGGGACGTAGACCCCCACCGTCCACAGTGCGATGAACACCGTCCAGGACCAGAACCGCGCCCGGTCGGCGATCGCCCCGGACAGCAGCGCCGCGGTGATGATCGCGAACATCAGCTCGAACATGGCGAAGGCCGCCAGCGGAATACCTTTTCCGACCACCACCCCGGGCACCCGCAAGCCGACGAAGTCGAACCCGCCGATCAGCCCGGTGTGGGAGTCACCGAACGCCAGCGAGAAGCCGACCAACACCCAGATCAGCCCGACGACGCCGAGCGTCACCATGCTCATCATCATCATGTTGAGCGCGCTGCGGGCCCGCACCATGCCGGCGTAGAAGAAGGCCAGGCCCGGCGTCATGAGCATCACCAACGCCGCGCAGACAAGCACGAAAGCCGTGTTTCCGCTGTCCATCTCCGGATTATCGCCCGGTTGGTACGGCCGTGGGGCGCTGTGCTCACCTACGCCGACCGGGCGGCGTTCGCGGCCTATTGGGGCAACGTCGCACCGGACCGCCGCTGAACTCGGCGATGACGGCGACCGCTGGCGTCTGCTGTTCGGCCGCCCCTCCGCCGGGTTCGACAAGCTGGCCGAGGACATCAGCAGACCGCTGCTGCGCGTGTCCAGACACCCGCTGCGGATGGCCTGGTTCGGCATTCCCGCTGCACTGCCCGGCTCGGCCCTGGCGCGGCTGTTCACTACCGAACGCGCCCGTGCCCTGTTCACCCGAGTGGCCGCGCACGCGTTCCGCCCACTGCACCTGCCGTTCTCCTCGGCGGTCGGGATGGGCATCATCACCGCCGGGCACCGGCACGGGTGGCCGGTCGCGCCCGCCGGGGCGAGCCATCGCCGTGGCGCCACTTATACAACCAAGCCTGCGAGACCCCCAATGCCCGACAGACCACCGCGTGCGGCACCCCGAAC
>QHBY01000008.1 GCA_003244245.1 Pseudonocardiales bacterium | reverse complement strand
TCGCGGTGCTTTACGACACCGGACTGTTCTCCGGGGCTCGGCCCTGCGGTGGAGGTTGATTCCTCGCGTTTGTGCAGCTCAGAGGCTGGTGGGGGAACGTTATCGAGCGCAACACGTGTGGCGCAAGTCGACCGGCGGGGGTTCACCTGTTGTGGTGGGAGATGTTGATGCGGGCCATGAGTTCGCGGTTGGTGGCGCGTGCGGCGGCGAGGTCCTCGTTGCGTTCCTCGAGTTGGAGGCGCAGGTCGATGGCCTGCTGTTCGAGGTGGGTGATCTGGTGGTGGAGGGCGTCGATGTCGGTCGGGGTGCCGAGCCCGGATTCGCGCCAGGCTTGCTCGCCGAGTGCTTCGGACAGGCGTTTCTCTAGGTGCTGGGCTCGGGTGTTGAGTCGGGTGGCGCGTTCGTGGGCGGCGAGCAGGTCGGCTTGTAGCGAGGCTCGGGTGACCACCGGGCCGGGCGTCTGCGTTGTGGTGGGTGGGGTGGCTTCGAGGGCGTGGAGTTTTTCGAGCAGGTCGCGGTGTCGGTAGAGGAAGCTGCGGTCGACGCCGGCGGCGCGGGCGATCCCGGAGACGCTGAGCTCGCTGCCTTGGGCGAGGGCGCGGTTCAGGGCGGTGGTGACGCGTTGGCGGCGGCGGGTGGAGTCGGCGTGGCGGCCTTGGCTCATCGCCGCGGTCCGCCGCTGCTCGGTCGGTGGCTGGGTGGTCATGCCAGGGCCTCTCGCGTGGGGGTGGGTAGGCGGTTGCGGGTGGTTGGCATGCCCAGGGACACGGCCCGGTGCCGGCGGATCACGGCGACCGCGTCGTCGATCCGGGCTCGCTCGCCCTCGTCGAGTTCGGTGATGTCGCCTTTGATCCGGTTGATCAGGCGCCGGATTCGGGTGATCTCCTGCTCGGTCGGGGTGGCATCGACACGGGCCCACTCGTCGACGTCGTCGATGGTGGCGGCGAGGCGTTCCCGGGTGCGGAGCAGGTCATCGAGGTAGCCGGTGAGGTCGGGCAGGAACGAGACATCGGTGCGGAAGTGGTCGCAGCCCGCGCAGCGGAACCGGACGGGGCAAGCGCCACCACCTGCGTGCACGTTGGAGGGTTCGGTGCAGGTGCCGTAGGGGACGGCGACGTGTCCGATCGCGTAGCGGGCGTGCTCGGATTCCAGCAGCGCGTGGGCGTCGCGCCAGATCCGGTTGCCGTGTCGGTCGAAGCTGCGCGCGGTGACCTTGTCGACGGCGTCGCGGCGGCGATCCTCCCCAACCCGGTAGTACCGCCGAGTAACATTGAGATTTCGATGATCAAGTAGCTCGGCTAGGACGTCGATGGGGACTCCGGCGTCGGCGTGGCGTTGGGCGTAGGTGTGCCGGTAGGCATAGGGAACGGTTCTGGTCGTGTCGAACTCGACGCCGTCGCGGGTGCGCAACATCGGCAGGGTCTCGACCCACTCGCGGTGCCGCCGCTCCAGCATGGAGATGGTGATCGCTGTGCGCCCGTCGGGGTTACGGCGTGGCGAGGGCAGCAGCTTCAGCTCGCTGGCCGGGGTGGTGGGGAACTGTGCCCGGACCCGGCGTTGCTGGCTGGTGATCACCGCGGCGGTGGCCTCGCTGATCGGCAGGCGACGGCCCAGACGATGGGCTTTGGTGTTGTCATAGACGAGTACGGCAGCGCCGTCCTTGTCGCGGGCCAGGCACTCCAGCGGCAGGTCGAGGATGTCTTCGGGCCGGCGCCCGGTGTCGATTCCGATCTGGGTGGCGGCCTTGACCTCGGCCTGTTGCAGCGTGTCCAGGTTGGCGCAGAGTACGGCCATGATCTCCGGTGGCAGGTCACGACCGGGTTCGCCGCGTTCGGGATCGGCGGGGATGTCGCCGCGTTCGAGGGCGAAGTCCCCGGCCAGCCCTGCCGCGGCCTGACCGGTCCGGGTCAGGCCCAGAGCGCGGATCCCGGCCAGGACAGCCCGGACGTCACGGCAGAGGACATTGCGGTGGTAGCGGCTGATCTTGCCGGTCGACTCGAGATAGGCGAGCCGGTTGAGGAAGCCCTCGATGTCGCAGCGACCCAATGCGGTCGGGATGAGTCCGCGATCCGGTCTGCAGCGCAGGTACTCCGACAACATCCCCAGCCCGTTGATCTTGCTTCGGACTCTCGATGCCCCGCCGCCGCGGTGTCGGGGTAACTGCTCGGCCGCCCACCGCTTGGCGGCCGCAACCAGCCACGGCTGAGCGATCCCGGTGAACGACAGATTGCCGGGATGGCCGAAGATCGCCAGATCCCAGGTGTCCTTGCTCTGCTCGCTGACGGGGTCGGCCAACGCCCGGCGAACATGACAGGTCACCGCGTTGAGCAAGGACCTGACGGGCTTGCCGACAACCAGGCCGATCTCGCAGGTCTCGATCGAGCGGACCTGCTGGCGGCGCAGCGCATCGCACATCACCCGCAGATCCACGTCGGTGATCTTCGCGCCGCCGCGAACGCGGTGCTGCATCCCGACCAGCACCTCGGCTACCACCAGCGGCGGCAGCGCCCGCAGGTTCACCTGCCCGGGTTGGGCCACCCCCGACTCCCTGGCCTGCCACCACCGCCGATCCAGGCCGGGGTCGCTGTGCTGGGCCACTCGCCAACGCTGATAGTGGGTATTGCAGTAGCCGCGAGCGCCGTCGGCGCTGCGGGTGCACGCAGCCACCAGGCACATCTCCCGCGGCGGCAACGCCCGGACCCGCGGATCGGCCAGGAACCGCTCCATCGACATCGGTGGCCGCCTCTGGCGGAACTTTCTGGCGTGTGGCTCGCACAACACCGCCTGGGCCACCGTCGGCGAGCACTGGCATCCCGACACCGCGCAGTGATCCGCGGGCGGGGGCAACACCGGCAACTCCGGGGCAGCAGCGATCTCCGCCTCGCTCAGCCCCAGCCGGGTCAGCCTGGTGAAGCATCGGTAGCACACCTCGGGCAGGCCACTGTGAACGGTGCTCCCACACCCGCCGACCCGGCACACCTGCCGGCCCAGCAGCCGGTGCTGCGAGGGCAAAGACAACACCCGGACCATCGGATCCCATCCGACTTCGGTCAGGAACGCCGGATCCAGCATCGCGGCCAGGCGGCCGGCCGAGCCCCCGAGCACCGTCTCCTCCAGCACCCACGGGAACTCGCACGCCTCCCCGGCGGCCGGGACCACGCGCACCACCCCGGCGGCGGTCACCGGGAGACTCCCGCCTGCTCGCGGGGGCTGGGCACCATGTCAACCGCCGCCCGCAACCGGCCCGGATCCGGATGCACATACACCTGCGACGAGGAGACCGACGCGTGTCCTAGCAGCTCAGCGACCACATCGATACCGCATCCAGCGTCAGCGACGTTGCTGGCGCAGGCATGCCGTAGTTGATGCGGGCGGACCGGACTGTCCAACCCGGCCCGCCGCGATGCCGCCGCGAGCAGCTCCCCGATCGCATCCGGGCGCATCGGCGCCCCGATCGGCGCCCGGAACAGGTTCACGAACACAAAATCACTGGTAGCGGCCCGCGGGACCCGCATGCGTTCGAACTCGTAGGTGTCGAACGCCCCCACCGTGAGGAAATCCAGCGGCACGACCCGCTGCCGGCGAGACTTGGCCCACGCCCGGTTCGGATTGTCCTCCCGGCGGATGACGTGCAGATGCGCCCGGGCGACCTCGCACCCCAGCGCACCCGAGTCGACGAGCAGGTGCACATCACCGCGACGCAGCCCGCATAACTCCCCACGGCGCAGCCCGCCCCGAGCCATCAGCAGCACGATCAGCCGGTCCCGCGCCGAGCGGCACGCCGCCAGCAACGCGACGATGTCGCCGTCGCTGGCCCGGTCGACCGGGGTCTCGGGCTCGTGCAGCCGATGCCGGGCCCGCATCCGCCACGCCATGCGCCCGTCCTCGGCCCGGGCCTGCTCGGGAAGGTCACGGTCGTCGGCGACCTCATACAGCAACGCCACCAGACGCGCCGGCGCCTGCCCCGCGGCGACCGCGTGCACCACCATGCCCCGCACCGCGCTCAGCACGCCGTTAATCCGCGATGGTGACCGCACCGGTTCACGACCCGGACCGGTGAACACCACCACCGAGCCCGGGCTGCCCGCCTCAGCACCCGAGACCAGCGGGCTGGCGTGGCCCAGCCAGGTCATGAACGACCCGAGCTGTTCGACACCGCCCTGCCACGACCGGCCCGACCGCGCGCACCAACGCAGGAACAGCGCGATCGCATGCGCGTACGCCTTGGTCGTGGACTCCGCACCGTCGCGACCGAACCGCTGCTGCCGCAGGAAGCCATCCGCGACGGCCACCACCTGCAAGTCCTCATCCAAAACCGTCCAATACCGCTGCCCGGACGGCAACCTCACCGGAAATGCCCGCACTCGTCTTCCTCGCTCTCGTGGCTGGTCGTGAACCTCTACCAGCCACGAGCACCACACCCGAGGAGAACCGCCGCACCACCCCGCCGATCGCCCGGTTCAGGCGACATCACGCAACGGGCTGGGAACCCCTGGAGAAGGCATGCGCCGGGGCGAGGCACTTGGACTGCGCTGGGAGGACGTCGACCTGGTAGAAGGCACCATCACGATGGCGATGCAGCTGCAGCGAGTGGCCGGCAAACTCCGGCACGACGAGACCAAGACCGACGACTCCACCCGCATGGTCGCACTCCCCCAACCACGCGTACGAGCACTGCGGCGGCACCGAGCGCAGCAAGCGGCAGACCGGCTAGGAGCCGGCGACCTGTGGACAGACTCGGATCTGGTGTTCACCACGCGGAAGGGCACGCCAACCGAACCACGCAACATCAACCGGACGTTTGATGCTCTCGTCAAGCGGGCAGGCGGCCAGCGCATCCGTTTTCATGATCTTCGCCACTCGTGCGCCACGCTCCTGTTCGCCCAGGGTGTCGATCTTCAGACGATCAGGGATCTGCTCGGGCACAGCTCGATCGGCGTGACCAGCGCGATCTACGTCGACGTGCTCCGAGAGGTGCAGCGCGACGCGGTCGACCGCCTCGGGCACCTGTTCGGACCGGACGCCGAGTCCGACACATGACCACTAAGTGCGGTCAGAACTGCGGTCAGGGCCGGATCCTACGAGGGTCGACCTGCGCGTTGTGATGCTCCCCGAGTTGGACTTGAACCAACAACCCTGCGATTAACAGTCGCATGCTCTGCCAATTGAGCTATCGGGGAAGGTACTACAGGCCCGATGCCGCTAGCGGATCGGCCGTGGGTCAGCGTAGCGCACCGCGTGCAACACCTGGCTAGCCGGCCTGCGCGACGGCGAAGATCCGGCGGAACGGGAACCAGGTCACCCCGTCGGCTCCCGCCGGGTAGGCGGCCCTCAGCCGTGGGGCAAGTTCCTGCCGGAACGCTGCCCACTCCCCCGCCGACAGCGCCGCTCGGACCGGCCTCAAGGCGGTCCCGGTGATCCACTCGAGTACTGGGTCAGTGCCCGTGAGCCGGTGCAGGTAGGTGGTCTCCCAGACGTCCAGCTCCGCGGCATGGGAGGCCAGCACTGCGGCGTACCCGGCGGGTTCGAGCACCGGGTAAGTGGTCCTGAGCTCGAACAAGTCACGCCAGCGAGGCTCAGCGGCCAGCCGCGCGGTCTCAGCATGTGAGGGCGCGTTGAAGTTGCCCGGCACCTGCAAGGCCAAGCATCCACCGGCCGGTAGCTCCCGCATCCATTGGCGCAACAGCTCGGCGTGCTCGGGCACCCACTGCAACACGGCGTTGCAGACGACGAGACCGGTGCCGGGAACGGGTGACCATCGACGAACGTCGCACAGCTCAGCGTGGATACCCCGTTCACGAGCGGCCTGCACCATCTCCGGTGAGCTGTCCAGCGCTATCACGGTGGCCTTCGGCCACCGCTTGGCCAATAGCCGGGTGAGGTTGCCCGGCCCGCAGCCCAGGTCCACCACCAGCACCGGGTCCCGGACATCCACCCGGGCCAACAGGTCGTGGAACGGCCGGGCGCGGTGGTCACCGAACGCGAGATAGGTCTCCGGGTCCCACACTGCCGACACGACCCCTTCGCTGTCAGTAACCGAAACTTTGCCCAGTGGTGGCAGCCACGAAAATACTTAGCCCCGTGACGGCAGCCACGAAAATACTTAGCCCCGTGGCGGCAGCCACGAACAACTAATCGGATGGCACCGGCCGCGACAAGCGCGCCAGCACCTCGCGGACCATCGCCTCCAGCGCGCCGGGCGCGGTTCCCGGATCGGCACGCACCTGCAGCACCACACCGTCCAGACCGGGAACCCGGCGTTGCACGAACCAGGCACCACCGCCGGGGAGCTCGCAACGATTGCTGGACCGGATCGAGCTGGTCACTCGCTCGCGCACCACCTCGGGAACCATGCCGGGCTGCGCGAGGGCGAACCGGCGCGGCGGCAGGTCCGCCAGCAGCACGGCCGCACCCACCGTGCCCGTGGCGACGGCTTCGGTGACCACCAGCGCGCTGCGGTCCCACACTGCCTTGCTCACCAGGTGCCAGCCCACGCGCCGCGGCTCGTCGCCCTCGGGCACCCACAGCCCCAGGCGGGTCAACACCAGGTGCCCGCCACCCACCAGGTCCCCCGTCGCCACGATCGGTTCGTCAGCCTCCAGGACGCCGGTGAATCCAGCGGGCGGCTCGCGCACCGCAGCAAAGCGCCGCAACAGTCGTCGCCACCCACTCACTCCTGCGCGCCCAATGCCTGCTCGCGAAGCGCCCGGTAGTACTGCTCCAGCGCAACCAGGTCACCGAAGTGCTGGTGGTAGGAGTCCGCGTCATCCACCGGCGAGATCCGTTGCAGCCGCGACTTGATCTCGGCGACCTGACGCCCCACGACGGTGGCCTGCAGGCTGGCAAGCAGGCTGCCGATGTAGCGCGCGTCGTCCTCGGCGCTGCCCTTGGCTCGCAGCGTCTCCACGGCGAGCTCGGTCACCAGTGACCGATGGGGACAGTGCGCGGCGACAGCGTCGATCCACGCCGAACCGGATGTCCCTGCGGCGGTCCCACCCGCGGCCAGCACCGCCGCGTGCACCTGCGCGTAGACGGGGTGGGTGAACGCGTCGGTGGGCAGCGCGTCATACACCGGACCGGTCATCGCGGGTTCCTGCAGCACCGCCTTGAGCACCTCACGCTGCGCCTGCAGCCGAACATCGTCGCGTGCCGGGAGATCTGTGCCGTTCTCCGCCGGGGAAGTGCTCTGCGTGCGCCCATCCCGGTTTGTCGTGGCTGCCGCCGCGGGACGCCTGTTCGTGGCTGCCGCCGCGGGGCCTCGCCGAGGAGCCTCGCCCGCGGCTTCCCGGACCCGGCTGCGCACGGTGGCGACGTCGTCCCAGCCGACCCAGCCGGCGAGCTGCCGGGCGTACTCGTCGCGCAGGGACACGTTCTTGATCTGAGCGACCAGCGGGACGGTGCGCCGCAGGGCCGCCACCCGACCCTCCGCGGTGTCCAGATCATGCTCGGCGAGCAGCGTCCGCACCGCGAAGGTGAACAGCGGCTGGCGGCGGGCCACCAGATCGCGCACCGCGGCGTCGCCCTTGGCCTCGCGCAACTCACACGGGTCCATCCCGTCCGGCGCGATCGCGATGAAGGTCTGCGCCG
The DNA here is from genome assembly GCA_003244245.1 of Pseudonocardiales bacterium. Classification (GTDB taxonomy): domain Bacteria; phylum Actinomycetota; class Actinomycetes; order Mycobacteriales; family Pseudonocardiaceae. The sequence continues at coordinate 4,957 of QHBY01000008.1, read as the reverse complement.
AGAAGCGCTGCTCGTCGTCGAAGGCCTTCAGCGCCGCCTTCTGCCCAGCCTCGTCGCCGTCGAAGACGAAGATCACTTCGCCATGGAACTCGAAGTCGTCCATCAACAGCCGGCGCAGCACCGAGATGTGCTCCGCGCCGAAGGCCGTGCCGCAGGACGCCAGCGCGGTGGGCACCCCGGCCAGGTGCATCGCCATCACGTCGGTGTAGCCCTCGACCACGACGACCTGGCGGCGCCGGGCGATCTCCCGTTTGGCCAGGTCCAGCCCGAAGAGTACCTGCGACTTCCGGTACAGCGGCGTCTCGGAGGTGTTGAGATACTTCGCATCGACGCGATCGTCGTCGAACAGCCGCCGGGCGCCGAAACCCACCACGTCACCGCCAAGGTCCCGGATCGGCCACAGGAGCCTGCGGTGGAAGCGGTCTATCGGCCCCCGCTGGCCCTCCCGCGACACCCCGGCCTTGACCACCTCCTCGACGGAGAACCCTCGACCCAGCAGATGTTTGGTGAGCTGATCCCAGCCCGAAGGGGCGAAGCCACAGCCGAACGTACCCGCCGACTGCTGGGTGAACCCGCGCTGCATCAGAAACTCCCGGGCCGGCTGCGCCTCGGCCGAGCTCAGCTGTTGGGCGTAGAACTCCTGCGCCAGCTTGTTCACCTCGACCAGCCGGGATCGGGTGCCACGGTCGCGCTGCACCGAGGAACCGCCGCCGGTGTAGGTCAACTGGATCCCGACCCGATCAGCCAGCCGCTCCACCGCCTCGACGAAACCGAGATGCTCGATCTTCATCATGAAATCGACGACAGATCCGCCTTCGGCACAGCCGAAGCAGTGGAAGGTGCCATGCACCGGGCGGACGTTGAACGACGGGGACTTCTCGTCATGGAACGGGCATAGCCCCTTGAGCGAGTCCGCACCCGCCCGGCGCAGCGCGACGTACTCGCCGACGACCTCATCGATCCGGTTGCGCTCGCGGACCTCCGCGATGTCCTCGTCCCGGATCCGTCCAGCCATAGCCGCCCAGTGTAGGGACGGCGCCGTCGAGGGTCGGACGGCCTCGAGAGTCTGCGGGGTGGCGTCGGCGAGTCCGGAACCGCAGCCCGAACCGGCAGCCGCGTTCAGATCTACGAATATAAATGGGAATCCACTGCGGCGAATCGGACAAACTGTTCACCCGCAACACTCAGATCATAGGCGATAACAGAATCGATCTGCCCACCGAATGTCCATCCATGGTGAAGCTCGCCGAACGCCCCTCGTCTACTTCTGGACCACTCCTGTTCATCCTCGGCGTGCAACGTCGCCGCAGTGAAATCGGTGTATGCGGGAGACCTGCTCCCGGCCTGCGGCGCGCTAAAAACGGACTCGTCGCCGGCTTCGCACGTTCCCAGCGCCGCGACACCACGTCACGCGCGAGCGCCGAAGGCCCTGGTGGTCGCCGTTTCCGCCGGAGCAGTGTTACTCATCGGTGGAGTGGCCGACGCCGACACCCCTGGAGGCTCCCAGGACACCGGCACTGGGTCTTCTATCGGCGGACTACCGCCCGGCGGCGCCGGTGGCCTCGACTTAGGGCATCTCGTCGGGCCCATCCTGCAGCCGATCCTGAGTGGACCGTCTGGCGGCGCCGGTGGCCTCGGTCTGGGACAGCTCACGGGGCCCATCCTCGGCGGACTGGGTTCCTGACCCGCCGCCTGAAGACCCGCTGGTGAGCGGGAACCAACGCCCACGCACAGGTTCCCGCTCACCGCGCTGTCCAGCACCTGACCCGAAATGTCGGTCCCTGGTGGCACTGTTTGGCAGACCGACCTCCAGGAGGGGACCATGACCAGCATGAGCGTCAGTGCCAGCACACCCTTCACAGTCCATGACCTTGAAGGGATGCCCGATGACGGTCGCCGCTACGAGCTCATCGACGGGGAGCTCCTGGTGAGTCCGGCACCCGGCTTGCGCCACCAGACGATCTCCTACCAACTGCATCGGCTGCTGGACGACGCATGTCCGCAGGACATGTACGTCATCGCGGCACCGTTCGCCGTGCAAACCGATGTCTCCAACGAGGTGCAGCCCGACGTCATGGTCGCCCGGTTTGACGAGCTCACCGATAAGAATCTCCCCGCGGCGCCCGTGCTGGCCGTCGAGGTGCTCTCCCCGAGCGGCCGGCTGATCGATCTCAACCTCAAGCGCGCCGCCTACCAGCGGATGGGTACCCCCAGCTATTGGGTGCTCGATCCGGAGGTGCCCGACCTACTGGTCCTCGAACTCGACACCGACGGCCAATACCAAGAAATGGCCCGGGTGATCGGCGACGACGTCTTCGAGGCGCACCGGCCGTTCAATGTCCGAATCGTTCCCACCGAGCTACTCGGACGCCTCCATCGCCGTAGCGCCGATGGTGGCTTGACTTAGCAGGGGTGTGCCGTAGCGTTCTTGCTACGTGATGGCGTGAGGAAGCTGGTGTGAGTCCAGCACGGTCGCGCCACTGTGAGCCAGTCACCGAGGTGGTTGGCGAGTCAGACACTTCGCCATCACGACGCCCCACTGACGCAAGGGACGCAAGATCCCCCAGGAGGCTCATCGTGACCAGTGTCGCCGCACCCACCACAAGGCCCACCCCTGTTGTGCTACCGGCGACCAAGGCGGCGCTGTGGCTGACGGGCACCGCGATCATCGCATTGGCGCTGTACTACTTCATCGGCGTCGATCAGGGCACGGTCTCGGTGTTCGGCAGCGATATGCACCTCCACGAGTTCGTGCACGACGCTCGTCATCTCCTCGGTTTCCCCTGCCACTGACCCGGCTATCGGGAACAACCGAGCATGGAGAAGAAGCTCATACTGCGGGGCCTGCTGGTCGGCGCGCTGGCGGGCCTGCTGGCTTTCGTATTCGCGCGGATCTTCGCCGAACCCCAGATCCAGGCGGCCATAGACTACGAAAACGGTCGCGACGCCGCCCAGGCGGTGCTGGATAAATCCGCTGTCCTGCTCGCCGGACCGGCCGGCCCGGACATCTTCGGTCGCACCATCCAGGCGAATCTCGGTGCCGGCATCGGCATGATTGTCTTCGGCGTCGCGGTGGGCGCGCTGTTCGCTGTTGCCTACGCGGTTTGCCTGGGCCGCGTCGGCAACCTCCAGCCGCGCGCCCTCGCACTGCTGGTAGCGGCGGGTGGTTTCCTCGCTGTGTGTCTGGTGCCGTTTGTGAAGTATCCGGCGAATCCGCCTGCGATTGGAAGTCCCGACACGATCAAGGATCGCGGCGGGCTGTATCTGCTGATGGTGTTTTGTTCAGTGCTGTTTCTCGTCGCGGCGGTGGGGCTGGTTCAGCGGTTGCGCAAGCGGTTCGGGAATTGGAATGCCAGCGTGCTCGCGGGCGCGACCTTCATAGTCGCGATCGGCATCGTGATGGCGATCCTACCCCCGCTGGGGCGCCTGGCCGTCAACGAGCAGCAGTTCGGTCACCACACCACCGAGACGCCACTGCCGCTGACCAATGCCGGCGGCACGATCGTCTACCCAGGCTTTCCCGCCGACGTGCTGTTCGACTTCCGGCTGTACTCCGTGGCCGCGCAGCTGATCTTATGGGCAACGATCGGGCTGGTATTCGCGCCGCTGGCCGAACGGCTGCTCGATCAGCACCGGGACGCGGTGCCGGCGCAGCACGGTGCGCGCTGATGCCGTGATAGGTGATCTCGCAGCATTCGGACCGTTCTTCGCCGTGCAGACCCATCTTCCGGGCTCCATCCCGCACGAGCCGTGGCATGCGATGAACGAGTTGGTCGAGGGTCCGGACGTCTTGATGGACCGGGTGGCCGCGGTCCGTGTCCGGCTGGCGGTGGCCAGCGGGCAGTCACCCGATGGCGTGGAACTGCGAGTGGCCGCGTCGGTGACGCACCTCGGTCTGGTCGCCCGGCTGGTCTCTCCGGCCCTGGCTGTCGCGGTGATCTCCGGTGAAATGCTGGAGGTCGACCTGGAGGCCACGCGGTGGCAGCGCGTGGTGGGCGGAGCATTTCCGCTGTCTGTGCTGCGGCCCGCTGACACCGATGCCAGCGGCCCCGACGCTCACCCCGAGCTCCTCACCGGCCTGCTGGCCAGGCGCGTTCTGGACGGCCCGGTCCGGGACCTTGTCGAGGCCACCGCGGCGTTGTCGGTGTCCCGGCACGTCCTGTGGGGCAACGTCGCCTCCGCCATCCACGGTGCGGCGTCGATGATCGCGACCCGCCAGCCGGCCTGGGCGAACCGATCGCGGGTGATCGCGTCACTGCTGCTGGATCAGCCGCCCCTGCGGGACACCAGCGTCGCGTCGGTCGCCGGGGGCTTTCGTCGCCGCAGTTGCTGCCTGATCTATCGGGCCGTGCCGAAGGCGGCCCGCGCCGTATGCGGCGACTGTGTGCTGTCCATCGATCCGGCTGCGTGAGGCCTAGCGGGCCGCTGGCGCATCGTGCCGGCTGAGAAATGCCCACATCACGGTGGCAGCAGCCGGTGACCCGCTGGTGGCAGCCGCATGTGGCCACGCGTGGCCCTGTCCTGGGTAGACGACCGACTCGACCTCTGTGCCGCCCGCCCATTGCTGTACCACCGCCGAGCCGTCCCGTCCGGTCTATGTCTTAGCCGTCTTAGCCGGGCAGCCGTCCTGGGCCCGCAGCCAGGCCAGGGCCTGCGGCACTGACGGCAGGGGCGGACGCCCGGCCGGCTTTCCGTGGAAGGGCAACACCGAATCCGCCTGGGATCGGCTGCTGCGCGTGGCCAAAATACGCGATCTACCGTTTTTCGTCGGACCCTTCCACCGCTTCGACGGCTAGCCCGAAGGGCACGACACGTTCGTGCTACGGGATCCGTCGAACAATCTGTTGGAGTTCAAACACTACGACAACCCGACCATGAGGGTTATTCACGAGCCCCGATAAATGATAGATGAGTCCGCGGCGCGCCTACTTGGACGACGGTCCGCTTCTCGAAAGAA
>QHBY01000007.1 GCA_003244245.1 Pseudonocardiales bacterium | reverse complement strand
AAAGTAAAGAGAAACACATCTATATACACTAGGAAGGCTAGGAAGGCGCAGTCCTGCCTGTCTGACTGACGTGATCGGTCTTGCATCGGGACTGGACGAAAGCAGGACAGCACCGTGGTGCATCGCGAAAAAACCCGACTGATCTTTTTTCGCTGCTCGCCGTGGCCACGGCGAACGAGCCAGATCCGACTTGATCACACTCAAGGCCGGGCTCAAGAGCGTCGGCGCACATGACCCTGGATGGAGGTGAGCGGTGTTCGACGTGCAAGGCAGGCGTGGGGTGACCGCTTCGGCTGGGGACACCGCGGCGCCTGCGCGGCAGTGTCTGGTCGTGCTTACCGCGGCCGCCGCCCGGCACCCGGTGGCCGCCACTGCGCTGTTCGCGCTGCTGCGCCGCCGACCCACGCTCGTCGCACACGCCACCGCCCCGATGATTCAGTTGGTCGTCGACCAGGCCCCCGATGACGTCGCGGCCGCCGTCCACTCGGCGCTGCCCCGATACAGCACCGAACTGCTGTGGGCCGCCACCGCTCTGGCTCGCCGCCTGTACGACACGCTGCCCGCCACCGCTGGCGCAGCCCAACGTGCCCAGCGTCTGGACAACCTCGGCTCGCGGCTGTCGGCGCTGGGTCGGCGAGAGGACGCCCTGATCGCCAGCACCCAAGCCGTGGAGGCCTACCGCGGGCTCGCGGCCGCCGACTCCGCCGCGTTCGAACCCGACCTCGCCCGGGTGCTCACGAACTGTGGCATCCGGATGTCCACCCTGGGCCGGTGGGAGGACGCCGTGATGGCCACCACCGAAGCCGTCCGCGTCTACCGCCGGCTGGCGGATACCACCCGCACCGAATTCGAACCCGACCTTGCCGGGTCGCTGAACAACCTCAGCGTCATGCTGTCGGACTTGGGGCTGCAGCGTGATGCCCTCACCGCCAGTACCCAAGCCGTGGAAATTCGGCGCCGGCTGGCTGCGGTCAACCGCACCGCGTTAGAACCGGGGCTAGCCATGGCGCTGAACAATCTGTCAGTCGTCTTGTCAAACCTGGGTCGACGGCACGACGCCTTGGCCACCAGCACCGAAGCCGTCGAGGTCTACCGCCGGCTGGCCGCCACCAATCCCGCGGCGTTCGAACCAGATCTCGCCCGGGCGCTGACCAACCTCGGCGCCGACCTGTCGGATCTGGGTCGACTGCCGGACGCCCTGACCACCACCACGCAAGCCGTGGAGATTCGCCGCAAGTTGGCCGCCGCCAATCCCACCGCCTTCGAACCCGACCTCGCCCGCGGATTGTGGGTTTTCGCGCGGGTACGAGCTGCCGGGCGGGTGGAGCTACCGCAGGCGATAACGGCCGGGAAGGAGTCGGTCGCCCTCTTTGAGCAGTTGTTCCGGCAGTGGCCGCGGGTGTTCGCCGGCGATCTGCGCGGGGCGCGAGCGACCGTGGCCGATCTGTTCGCAGATCCTGACCACGGCCAAGATGTAGAAACCGTTCACCGCTGGATCGATGCCGTCTGACCAGCTCGGCTAATGCTCAGTCGCCTACTCCAACGCCTTGACCAGAACAATGAACTCCAAGTCGTCGCGTTTTGGGACTCCGAGACGTTCGTTGCCATAAGGGAACGGAACTCGTTCGCCATTCGGTTTGTAACCACGTCGGTCGTACCAAGCGATGATGTCACTCCGCATATGGAGGACCTGCATGCGAATCTCTTTGGCTTCGAATTCGTCGCGGCAGATACGTTCTGCCTCGCGAATGATCGCGCCGCCGATGCCTCGCCCTTGTAGGTCGGGCCGCACGGCGAGCATCCCCAGCACAGCGCGGCTCCCCTGCTTCGTCAGCTCGATACAGCCGGCAAGGTCGCCGTCGATCTCGACGAGCATTATCATGCGCTCGAGTGCAGCCAGGACTTCTTCGACGCCCTTGGTATCTGTTCGCCGCACACCAACAAGATGAGCCTCGGTCGTCCACCCTCCTAAATTTTCGCCACGGTAGGCTGCCTCGGTCAACGACACGATACTTGCAACGTCAGCACGCGTTGCCCGACGAAATCGAATCAGACAGGAAGCTTCATCCCTCGCGCGCGGGGTCATAGCGGCCACGTTACAGTTCGTGTTAGGTGCGGCGGGAAAACCCCGGTTGCGCAGCCACGCGGCTGACGGTCCCACATCGCGGCCACTTCCGCGATGTCATGAGGTGAGTCGACACCGACGCGAGCTGGCCCAAGGGCAATGCCGTTAAGTTAGAGACCT
>QHBY01000006.1 GCA_003244245.1 Pseudonocardiales bacterium | reverse complement strand
GCGGCGAGCCGCGCCAGCAGGCCTGCTTTTTGGCCGTGCGCGTGCACGAGGTCGAAGCCTCCATCGCGCAGCTGCACGCCGAGGACGTCCAGCGCTCGGCGGTCCGGGCCGGGCGCCACGAACCTGCCCCGGAGGTCGATCGGCTCGAACCGGGCTCCGGCACTTTCCAGATCCGCACGCACCACGGCGTCCGCCGGTCCGGTGACCGTCACCTCGTGGTCGCTCGCCACGAGACCCGTGGCCAAGGCCCGGACGTGCTCGGGCAGTCCCCCGTCCGGGGGTTGGAAGGCCTCAAGAATACGCAGACGCACGTTGCGGGCGTCAGGACTTCCAGATGTCCACGGTCACTTCGACGCCAGGACGTGACGCTGCACCACCTCGGTCATGAGGAGCGGGTCGCTTACGCACTCGCGGAGCATAGCCCTGGGTCAGGCGTGCCTGCCGGCGAAGGCGGCAGGGATGCACGATCATTCGATGGCGTGCACGTGCTCCAGCTCTTCGAACCGGTGGACGGCGGGGTCCCCGAGCATGTGCGCCTGCTCGCCGAGGGTCTGGCAGCGCGCCGCGTCGAGGTGACGGTCGCTGGACCGGCGCAGGCCAGGCCCCGGGCGCGACTCGAGGCGTCTGGCATCCGCTACATCCCGCTCGAGATCGTCGGCGACATGGTCGCCCCGACGATCGATGCACGCACGCTCGCTGCGGTCGCCCGCCTGCTCGGCCGGGAACGCTTCGACCTCGTGCACACGCACAGCCAGAAGGCGGGTCTGCTCGGGCGCATCGCCGCGACGGCGACTCGCACCCCCACTGTCTACACGCCGCACTCGCTGATCTGGCGCTTCGTCTTCGTCGGGGAACGCGCCGATGCGCGCGCGATCTACCGGAAGGGGCTGTGGATGGAGCGAGTGCTGGGACGAGTCACGGACGCCTGGATCGCGGTCTCCGACGAAGAGCACGACGCTGCCGTGGCGCTCCGCCTCGCGCCCGAGCGGCGTGTGCACCGTATTTACAACGGCGTTGAGATCGACGAGGCCGCAGCACCCGACGACCGACTGCGCCACTTCCGCGGCGACGGCCCATTGCTGGGCTTCCTGGCTGGCCTGCGTCTTCAAAAGGGGTTGTCTATCTTGCTCGACGCGCTCGAGCGCCTCGCCCGTGAGGGCGAAGCCGTCCGCTTCGCGATCGTCGGCAACGGTCCGTTGGACCTCGAGGTTCGGCGCCGCGTCGCCTCCGGATCCCTAGCAGCATCAACACTCGTCCTGCCCTTTGACGGGCGTCCGGAGCCCTACTTGCGCGCGTTCGACGGCTACGTGCTGCCGTCGCTCTGGGAGGGGCTCCCGCTGGCGGCGCTGGAGGCGATGGCGGCAGGCCTGCCCGTGATCGCAAGCGACTCCGGGGGGACGCGTGAGGCCGTTGCCGACGGCGAGACGGGCGTGCTCTTTCCGGTGGGAGACGCCCCCGCGCTGGCNNCCTTGACCGGGTCGCCGACGACGATTCCACCGATCGCCACGATCCGGTAGCGCTGGCCGCAGCGCTGCGCCGGCTAGCCGGCGACGCCGCCCTCCGCGCGCGGCTGGGGGTTGCCGGGCGCGAGCGCTGGCGCGAGCGCTTCATGGCGCAGCCAATGGTCGCCGCTACGGCGGCGCTTTATGAGCGAGTCGTGGCACCGGGCTTGCGCAGGACAACGTAGGCCGCGCTCGTCAAAGCCGGGATGGGGTGACGCACGAGCGCACGGGCGAGCGTGAACTGCGCACGATGGAGGAGCGAAAGGTCGAAGAGATAATCGTGACCGAAGAAGCCGACGTATTCCTCTACCTCGAAGCCGACGCTCTCCAGCCGCCGGTGCTGGCGGGCGGTTGGCCCGCGACACCAGCGGTAGTAGGCGTGGAACTTCTCCTCCTTGCCGCCGCGTTGGCGGCGCGGTTGGAGCCACAGCAGCAGCTGCTGGGTGACGCTCTCGGGAAGCAGGCGATTGAGGACCATCGTCGGCTCATAGAGGGTTGGGAAGAAGTGCAGCGCGCGGCCTCCGGGGCGCAGGATGCGAAGGACGTTGCGGTGAAATACCACCGGGTCGACAAGGTGCTCGGCGAGGGTCTGGCTGAACACGAGGTCGTAGGTCCCGAGCCCGCCGAGGTCGGGCGACATAAGGTCCGCCCGAACCTTCGTGTGGCTCGCCGGCGCCTTGTCGAGCTCGGCCTGTGAGATGTCGAGGACGACGTACTCCAGGCCCTTGGCCGAGACGAAGTCCGGGTCCAGCAGCGGTCGTGCGCCTCCGCCCGGCTCGCACACGCTCCGGACCCCGTCGTGCAGGGCGGCGGCGCGAACGGCCTCGGAGAAGCGCCGCCAGGCGTTTCCGCCCCCGACGTCGTAGCGGATCCTGCTTGTCACGAGCGCCATGGTAGGCATTGGCGAACCAGCGGTCTGCGCGATGCGCCGAATTCACCACCTACCATTCCGACCGGTGCGAGCCACGGCAGCGCTGTCCGACGACCCGCTCACAGGCTGATGCCGGTCCGACGCCTGCTCGGGGGCTTCTCGGCGCTGGCCGGGACGATGCTGGTCACCCAAGCGATTGGCTTCGCCGCGCTCGCCCTGGCCTCGCGCGAGCTCGGACCCAACTACCTCGGCGCGGCGAACTTCGCCACCAACATCACCATCTACTTCGCGATCCCGGCAAACTTTGGGCTCGCGTTGCTGGGCATGCGCGACATCGCGCGCGAGCCCGAGCGCGCGCGCGAGATCGCCGGTCAGATCCTTACCCTGCGTTTAGGCATCGCGATCGCCTCGGCGGGCACCCTCGCCGCCACCGCGCCACTGATCGCGCCCAATGCCAACACCCAGGCCCTTCTACCGCTCGCCGCGCTGGCCATCCCGCTCGACGCACTGAGTGCCGAGTGGGTACTGCTCGGCTGCGAGCGCCGTGTGGCCACCGCGCTGGCTCGGCTCGCGGGTCAGGCGCTCTACGCAGTGCTCATCTTCACCTTGCTCGTGAG
>QHBY01000005.1 GCA_003244245.1 Pseudonocardiales bacterium | reverse complement strand
CACGAAGTAAGTGTGTCACGTGCGTAGGGTCGGAAAGACCACCCTGCTCGCCGCGTTGCTGGGCTGCGTGCCCGCCGGCGAGCGCATCGTGTGCGTCGAGGAAGCCCCCGAGCTAGCGCCGGCGCACCCGCATGTCGTCCGGTTGACCACCCGGGCGCCCAACGTCGAAGGTGCCGGAGAGGTGACGCTGCGAGACCTGGTGCGTCAGGCGCTGCGGATGCGTCCGGACCGGCTGGTGGTCGGCGAGGTGCGCGGGGCTGAGGTGTGTGAGCTGCTCGCCGCACTCAACACCGGCCACCAGGGCGGTGCTGGCACGCTGCACGCGAACTCACCCGCCGAGGTGCCCGCCCGGCTGGAGGCGCTGGCCGCATTGGGGGGCATGGCGCGCTATGCATTGCACAGCCAGCTCGCCGCTGCCGTGCACGTGGTGCTGCATGTGGTGCGGCGCGACGGGGTGCGTGGGCTGGCCGCGGTGGGAGTGCTGCATCGCGATAGCGATCTGGTTCGGGTGCTACCGGCCTGGCAGGACGGCCGCTGGGGACCTGGGAAGCAACGCCTGCACGACCTGCTGGAAGCTCGAGGTGCCGGGTGCTGAGCCTCGCAGTGGCGACTCTGGCGGCCGGGGTGCTGTGCTGGCCGGCGGGGGTGGGTCGCGGCCGGCTCACCGGGTTACGCCGCCGTCAGGCCCGGGAAGCCCCGGACCGCAGGAGCTGCGCCACCCGGCGTTGTGGCCTGTTGCTGGTGGCCCTGGCGGCGGCAGTCGGAGCGTTGCTGGCCGGGCCGGGTGGCGGCCTGGCCGCCGCCATGGTTTCCGGCACCGCCGTCGCGCGCCGGCGGGCCGGCAGGGATCGCCGCATCGCGGCCACGGCGGCGACCGGACTGTCTGATGCCCTAGGTGTGCTGGTAGCGGAACTGCGGGTCGGCGCTCATCCCGGTGACGCGATCACGGCAGCCGCCGACATCCACTCTGGAGGCTCCCCCGATGTGCTCTCAAACGGGGGTAAAGACATTGTCCGGGCACTGTCCGCAGTGGCCGCCGCGGCCAGACTCGGCGGAGACGTCCCGGCGGTGTTGCGCAATGCGGGTCCGGCGCCGTTGCGCGCGTGGCTGGGCCGGCTCGCAGATGCGTGGTCGCTGGCCGACCGCTACGGGATCCCACTCGCGGACCTGCTCGACGCGGTGCGCTCGGACACCGAGCACCGGGTGCGATTCGCCGCTGAGGTGCAGGCCCGGCTCGCTGGGCCCCGGGCGACCGCTGCGGTGCTCGCCGGGTTGCCGCTGCTTGGGTTGGCGCTTGGTCAGGCGGTAGGCGCCGCCCCGTGGCGCGTGCTGTGCGAGACCGTAGTGGGCCAGGTGCTTCTGGTGATCGGCACAGCCGCGGCGTGCCTCGGCGTGCTGTGGAGTGCGTGGCTGGTGTCCGGGGCGGTGCCGGCATGACACCGCAGGGGCTGGCCGCGCTGCTGGTGGCCGCGGCACTGCTGATGGCGCCCGGCCCGGCCGGTCCCCGATCGAGATTACCGTCGCGGTTGCGCCAGCCGGTGATGGCCGCGCCGGCGCCGGGCCGCGTCGCCCGGTGGACTCATAGCAGAGCAGCCAGCGACGTCGAGTCGTTGGCACTGGCCGGAGCGTGGGACTTGCTGGCGGCCTGCCTGCGGGCCGGAATGCCGGTACCGGTGGCGGTGCGGGCGGTCGCCGAGGGGCTCGACGAGCCTGCTGGGCCGGCGTTGCTCCGGACCGCGGAATTGCTCGCCCTGGGTGCTGATTCGACGCAGGCGTGGCTGCCCGCGCTGGAGTGCACCGCGACGGCGCGGCTGGCCAAGGCCGCCCGGCGCAGCGGTCGCAGCGGCACCGCACTCGCCGAGTCGCTGACCCGGCTGGCGACAGAGGTGCGAGCCGGCGCCCGGGAGCGATCCGAAGCCCGAGCGCAGCGCGCCGGAGTGCTCATCGCCGCCCCACTCGGGCTGTGCTTCCTGCCCGCCTTTCTCGTGATCGGCGTCGTTCCGGTGCTGATCGGACTCGCCGGTGGCCTGATGCGGCAGTGGTGACAAAGATCCACATTTCCCCTAACAAGACAGGAGCTGACCGATGACGACCGAACACAGCACAGGGACGCGGCGGTGGCGGCGATTGGTGATCGCCCGACTGGCCGGTGCGGTGAGCGGCGAGGCAGGCATGAGCACCGTCGAGTACGCGATCGGAACGATCGCCGCGGCCGCCTTCGCCGCGGTTTTGTACAAGGTGGTGACTGGCGACATGATCGTCGGCGCGCTCAACGACTTGGTGCAGCGGGCGCTGTCGGTGAAGTTCTGATGCATACCGGCGACCGGGGCTCGGTCACCGTGGAGGCGGCGCTGGCCCTGTGCTCGCTGGTTGTGGTACTCGCCCTGGTCCTGGCTGCGGTGTCGGCGGTGGCGGCGCAGTTGCGCTGCGTCGACGCCGCCCGGGAGGCGGCCCGGCTGACCGCGAGGGGGGAGCAGGACCGCGCCGAGGAGATCGCCCGGCGCATCGCTCCCCGCGGCGCGGTGGTGGCTGTGACCGTCCGCGGTGACGAGGTCACCGCGCGGGTCTCGGTGAATCCGGCCGCCGGGTTGTTGCCGGGGGTTGAAGTCGGGGCCGAGGCAGCAGCGGTGCTCGAACCGGGGCCCGTGCCATGAGCGACGACCGGGGCGTGGCCACCGTGTGGGCGGCCGGGGCCATCGCGGTGCTCGTCAGCATCGCGGTGTTTGGAATGCATCTGGGCGAGGCGATGGTCGTCCGCCACCACGTCGAGTCCTCGGCGGATCTAGCCGCTCTGGCCGGTGCCGCGACGGTCGTGGCCGGTGAACAGTACGCCTGTGCCCAAGCCCGCCGGATAACCGACCGGATGCGAGTACAGCTGGCATCGTGCCAAGTACATGGCTGGACCGTTCTGGTGAAAACAACCGCCCGACCCGCCAGCTGGTTAGCCACTTTCGGCACCCCCACCGCGCACGCCCGCGCGGGCCCAGCCACCGTCGCCGGACGGCGTGAACTCGACAGCACCGACGTTCTGTTCGACGGAAAGGTCCGGGCTGTCGAGTTCACGCCCAGGGCTGGCGCGCAGTGACGTGAGTACAGCGTCGAGGACGACGATGGCGCCGGATTTGTCGAGTGGGTCGTTGCCGTTGCCGCATTTGGGAGACTGGACGCAGGACGGGCAGCCAGCCGGGCACTCGCAGGCGGCGATGGCAGCGCGGGTCGCGGCCAGCCAGGGTGTCAACGCAGCGTGGCCCCGGTCGGCGAACCCGGCACCACCGGGATGCCCGTCGTGGACGAAGACGGTCGGTTCACCGGTGTCGGCGTGCCGCGCGGTGGAGACGCCACCGATGTCCCACCGATCGCAGGTGGCGACCAGCGGGAGCAGGCCGATCGCGGCATGCTCAGCGGCATGCAGGGCTCCCGGCCATGCGGCTGGCGGCAACCCGGCGTTTTCCAGTACGGCCTCGGAGACGGTGAACCAGACCGCCCTGGTTCGTAGTGTCGAGGGCGGCAGCTCCAACGGAACCGCATCGAGCACCTGCCCAGACGGCAGCCGTCGCAGGTAACCCACCACCTGCGACGTCACCTCCACGTCGCCCAGCGTCACCGAGACGCCACCGCAGCGCCGTTGGTCCAGCGTCGATACCACGCAGATATCCGTCGTCACGCGAGCCGAGGTGTGCCACGGCGGCTCCTCGGGATGCACCAGCGCGACGCCGGAGTCCAGATCCAGCTCATCGACTACGAAGGAGTCACCCCGATGCAGGTACACCGCCCCCGGATGCACCGCGGTGCAAGCCGATCCGGGGTCGACGGTGCCGAGCAGGCGACCGGTGTCAGCCTCCACCACCGCCACCGGGTGCCCACCCGAGCCTCGGATGTCCACGCCGGGATGCGGGCGCTGGCGCGCAGCGGTCCAGAACCAGCCGCCGGACCGGCGCCGGAGCATCCCTTCGGCGACCAGGTCGGCGACCACCGACCGGGCCACGTCCCCACCCAACGAATCGACGCAGGCGTCGGTCAGCGGCAGCTCGGCAGCCGCGCAGGCCAGCTGTGGGCGCAGCACGTAGGGGTTCGTCGGGTCCAGCACGGTGGTCTCGACCGCCGCGCCGAGCAGAGCAGCGCTGTGGTGCACCAAATAGGTGTCCAGCGGATCATCCCGGGCGACGAAGACCACCAGCGCTCCCGATCCGGCCCGACCGGCCCGTCCGGCCTGTTGCCAGAAAGACGCCCGGGTGCCGGGGTAGCCGGCCAGTACCACCGCGTCGAGCCCGGTGATGTCCACGCCCAGCTCCAGCGCGTTGGTCGAGGCGACCCCGAGCAGCTCCCCCGAGTCCAGCGCGGTTTCCAGGGCCCGGCGTTCCTCGGGGAGATAACCCGCGCGGTAGGCGGCAACCCGGGCAGCGAGTTCTCCCGCCGCGGCGGCGGACAGCGCCCGCTGGGCCGCCAGCGCGGTCAGCTCGGCGCCTCGCCGGGAGCGGACGAACACCAGCGTGCGGGCGCCCTCGATGACCAGGTCGGCCAGCAGCCGGGCGGCCTCGGCACCCGCGGAGCGGCGCACCGGCGCCCCGTTCTCACCGGTCAGCTCGTCGAGCAGCGGTGGCTCCCACAGCGCGATGGTGCGCTCTCCGCAGGGCGAGCCGTCGTCGGTGACCGCCACCGTGTCCAGACCGGTGAGCCGGGATGCTGAGACCTCTGGGTCTGCGACCGTCGCCGACGCGAGCAGGAAGACCGGGTGCGCCCCGTAGCGGGCGGCGACGCGGCGCAACCGGCGTAGCAATAGGGCCACGTGCGAGCCGAAGACCCCGCGGTAAGCGTGGCATTCGTCGATCACCACGAAGCGCAGCCGCCGCAGCAGGCGCGCCCAGCGGTCGTGCCGGGCGAGCAGGCCGTGGTGCAGCATGTCCGGGTTGGTGAACACCCACCGGGCGTGCGAGCGCACCCAGTCCCGCTGGGCCATCGCGGTGTCGCCGTCGAAGCTGGCCGGCCGCACCCCGGGCAGGTCCAGCGTCGTCACCGCGCGGATCTGGTCGGCGCCCAACGCCTTGGTGGGGGCGAGATACAGCGCGGTGGCCTGCTGATCGGCCAGCAGGTGGGCGAGCACCGGCAGCTGGTAGGCCAGCGACTTGCCCGACGCCGTGCCGGTGGCGACCACGACGTGGCGGCCCGCCCGAGCCAGTTCCGCGACGGCGACCTGGTGCGCCCACGGCGCCGCCACACCCGCCGCGGCGAGCGACTCGCGCAGCCGGTCGGGCACCCAGCAGGGCCACTGCACCGCCGTCGACGCCCGGCCGGGAATCGTCGTGACGTACCGCAGCGGTGATTCGCCACCGCCGCCGGTGGCCGGATCGCCGGTGGTGGCGAGCAGGCGCTGCAACAGAACCTGCCCGCGCCCGTCGCAGTGCGCCACCGCGTCTCGCCCTCCCCGTCGCTCTCCCAAGTCCCCGCCCTGCACGCTAACGCCCTTCCCGCCTCGCCGAAGCTGTGGAGTTCGGGAGACTCAGCGCCGTCGGGAGGGGGGCGCTGGGGACACCGGGGGAGGTGAGGGGCGGCGGCATGCCTAGACTGATCGGCCGTGGCGCCGTCTTGCGGGGCGGCCCAGTCGGTGCACTGCACGGAAACCATGGAGGGCCGATGTCCCGGTTTATCCTCGCCCAGGGCGGGGGTCTCGACCTGAGCGGGGGTGACTACACCGTCGTCGGTGTGGTCGCCGTTGTCGCTCTCGCCGCGCTGGCCATCGGTGGCGTGCTGATGCGGGAGGTACTGGCCGCAGGTGAGGGCACCGCGCGCATGCAGGACATCGGGCGAGCGGTGCAGGAAGGTGCATCGGCTTATTTGAACCGCCAGTTCAAGACGCTCTCCGGGTTCGCCGTGGTCGTCTTCCTGCTGCTGTTCGCGCTGCCCGCCGAGGATCTCGGCGAACGGATCGGTCGCTCGATCTTCTTCCTGGCGGGAGCGCTGTTCTCGGCGTCGATCGGGTATCTGGGCATGTGGCTTTCCACCCGAGCGAACATCCGGGTGGCGGCGGCCTCCAATGAGTCAGGTGGCCGCGAGACGGCGATGCGGATCGCGTTTCGCACCGGCGGGGTCGTCGGCATGTTCACTGTCGGCCTGGGACTGTTCGGGGCGTCGCTGGTCGTGCTGGTCTACGCCGGTCACGCCCCCCGGGTGCTGGAAGGCTTCGGTTTCGGCGCCGCACTGCTCGCGATGTTCATGCGGGTCGGTGGCGGCATCTTCACCAAAGCCGCCGACGTCGGTGGTGACCTGGTCGGCAAGGTCGAGGCAGGAATTCCCGAGGACGACCCGCGCAACGCCGCCACTATCGCCGACAACGTCGGCGACAACGTGGGTGACTGTGCTGGCATGGCCGCCGACCTGTTCGAATCGTATGCGGTGACGCTGGTCGCGGCGCTGATCCTGGGCACTGCGGCGTTCGGTCTCAAAGGCCTGCTGTACCCGCTGATCGTGCCCGCGATCGGGGTGGTGACCGCGGTGATCGGCGTGTACGTCACCAAGGGTCGGGTGGGCGAGCCGGGGCTGCGCGCGATCAACCGCTCCTTCTACATCGCTGCGACGATCTCGGCAGTGGCCTGCACGATCGCCGCCTTCCTCTACCTGCCCACCAGCTTCAGCGGACTCGCCGGGGTCAGCCAGATCGACGGACAGCCGATCGGCCAGGTGGCCGGCAGCCCGGCAGTGATCGCAGCGGTCGCCGTCCTCATCGGTATCGTGCTGGCCGGGGTCATCCTGTGGCTCACCGGCTACTTCACCGGCACCGAACACCGGCCGGTCCGCGACGTCGGCACCAGCTCGCTGACCGGTGCCGCCACCGTGATCCTGTCCGGGCTCTCGATCGGTTTCGAGTCGGCGGTGTACACCGCCCTGGTGATCGGCGGCGCGGTGTACGCGGCGTTCCTGCTGTCCGGATCGGTCACCGTCTCGCTGTTCGCGATCGCGCTGGCCGGCACCGGCCTGCTCACCACCGTCGGCGTCATCGTCGCGATGGACACCTTCGGGCCGGTCAGTGACAACGCCCAAGGGATCGCCGAGATGTCCGGCGATGTCAAGGGCGACGGCGTGGCCATCCTCACCGAGCTCGACGCGGTGGGCAACACCACCAAGGCGATCACCAAGGGGATCGCGATCGCGACCGCGGTGCTCGCCGCGACTGCGCTGTTCGGCTCCTACCGCGACGCCATCCTGTCCGCCGCCGCGAGCCTCGACCTCAACGCGGTGTTCAACGTCTCGGTGCCCAACGTTCTGGTCGGCCTGATCATCGGTGCTTCCGTGGTGTTCATGTTCTCCGGTCTGGCCATCAATGCCGTGTCCCGAGCCGCCGCTGCCGTGGTCTACGAGGTACGCCGGCAGTTCCGGGAGAACCCCGGGATCATGGACGGATCGGTGCGGCCCGAGTACGGCCGGGTGGTCGACATCTGCACCAAGGACTCGCTGCGTGAGCTGACCACCCCGGGCCTGCTCGCGGTGCTGTCACCGATCGCGGTGGGCTTCGGGCTCGGCGTCGGCCCCCTCGCCGGTTTCCTGGCCGGTGCGATCATCACCGGCACCTTGATGGCAGTCTTCCTCGCCAACTCCGGCGGTGCCTGGGATAACGCCAAGAAACTGGTCGAGGACGGCAACCACGGTGGCAAGGGCTCCGACGCGCACGCCGCCACCGTGATCGGTGACACCGTCGGTGACCCGTTCAAGGACACCGCGGGCCCGGCGATCAACCCGCTGCTCAAGGTGATGAACCTGGTCTCGGTGCTGGTCGCGCCGGCGATCGTCACGATCACGGCGCTACCGAACGGCACCCCGGTGCGCTTGGGTATCGCCCTGGTCGCCGCTGCGGTGATCGTGATCGCGGTGGTGGTATCCAAGCGGCGGTCAACCTCGCTGGTCGACTCATCGCCCGCCCAGGTCAGCGCGTGACCAGGGTTCCCAGAACCTCCAACCGGGGAGTAGCCGTGCCTCCATCACGCCGCGGTAGGGGCGTCACCGTCGGCCGAGCCGGCAATTGGGCCGCTGCCGTGCTGGCTTTGGGACTCGCGCTCACGGGATGCGGCGGCTCCGCCGATGTCGCGCCGAAGCCGCCGGCGGCACCGCCGGGTTCTGATCCGGTGGCGTGGGCGGGGGCATTCTGCGGCGGTCTGGGTGAGGTGATCGGCGGAGTGTCCGCGATGGTCAAGGCGCAGCCGAGCCCGCAGGGTCAGAAGGACGGATTGCTGGAGTTCTCTGATATCGCCCAGCGGGCGTTCGCCAGCACCGCCCAGAAGCTCCAACAGCTCGGTCCGCCGCGGATCACCGATGGTAAGCAGGTCCAGGACACCGCGGTGGGCTTCTTCAGCAACGCGTCTCAGACAGTCGGCATTCAGCGCACGAAGCTCGCCGGATTGGACGCGAACGATCCGGACTTCGTGAACAAGGCCAGCCACCTCGCTGGCCCCGATCTCGGTGCGGCCAGCACCCAGATGCACCAGCTGACCAGCAACAAGGAACTGGCCCCCGCGTTTCGGACTGCGCCGCAGTGCCAGCAACTGAGTAGTGCTACTGCAGGTCCTCGATAGACGTGTCAGTGCGCGGATGGGTCCGCGTGGCGTAAGGCGAGATCGCTGGCCGTTCGCGACGGGTTGTGCGACGCTGGCTGCCCCGCGAAGTTGCAGACCCACAGGGTTGCGGAATTGTGCACACTGGGGCACGGGGGTCGGGGCATCAGGAGTTTACCGAGGTGAGTGCAAGCGTGGCGCGATCGAAAACAGCGGCGGATCCGGGCGGGACGTCCGGTGGTGGTGCGCGCCGTCGTACTGCGGGCCGGTCCAACGGTGTACAAGCCAACGGAGCAGGGTCTAGTAGCGGCCAGTCCAACGGTGGCCAGTCCAACGGCGCCAGCCGCCGTCTGGTGATCGTGGAATCGCCCGCGAAAGCTCGCAAGATCGCCTCCTACCTCGGACCGGGCTACGTCGTGGAGTCCTCGCGGGGGCACATCAGGGACCTGCCCCGGGGTGCCGCCGATGTGCCCGCCAAGTACAAGGGCGAATCCTGGGCGCGGCTGGGCGTGGACGTCGATCACTCCTTCGAGCCGCTGTACGTGATCACCCCGGAGAAGAAGTCCACGGTCACCGAGCTGCGCAATGCGCTCAAGGGCGTC
>QHBY01000004.1 GCA_003244245.1 Pseudonocardiales bacterium | reverse complement strand
AAGATCTGGCTCCGCAACCCCACGAAACAAGATCTATGAGACACGCTCTAGTACGCACGGGCCGATACACACCGGCACGTCGCCGCAGTTCAGCGGCGGGCAATGACACTCCCAGGTACGTGGACGCCCAGCAAATCAGCGTTCACACCGAAGAGGTCACTGGTTCGATCCCAGTATCGCCCACCATCAAACCTGCAGGTCAGAGTCATTATTGGGCTCCATGGGTCGATCTTCAGGCGAGCCAACAATGCCGATCGTCAGCCGACGTCATCATCGTCATCGAGCGCGCCGCAGGATGCGACCGTGATCGTCGGTGCGGCGTAACGGCACCGTCGGTTATTGGAACTCTCGGAATGGCGGCACGGGTGCGGGCCAGTCTTCATTTCGTGGTTCGTCGTGAGGGTTGGGTTCGGCGGCTGATGTCTGCGGCGTAGGTCATCCAGTCTCCGGCTGAGGCGCGTTGCCAGGCGATGGCGACGTCGATGTGGATGCCGAGCATGCGGGCGAGTAGGGCGGCGGGGAGTTCGGTGGCGAGTTGGAACAGTGCGGTGGAACGTGCTTGACCGGCCTGGATGTCGAGGGTCTTGAGGCGTTGTCCCAGGTGGGTGGCGCTGATCGGGCGGCCGGGTTGTCCGCCGGGAAACAGCCAGGGTGAAGGGCGGCCGGCGCCGGTGGTGGCGTGGCCGCGTTTGCCGCTGAGGAGTTGCTGGGTGAGTTCGGCGACGGGGTCGGGCAGGGTGATGGGTGTTGATCCGAGCCGGAGCGCCACCGTGGTGTCGGTGATGGTGACGTTGTCGGTGGTCAGGCGGCTGATTCGAGCGACGGGTTGGGCGTAGAGCAGGACGAGCAGACCGGCGAGGCGGTCTCGGGTGCCCAGTGTGTTGTCGTGCAGGAGGCGGTGGGCGGCCTCCCAGCGGGTTTGGTCGTCCAGTGCTCGTGTCGGGCCTTGCCAGCGGGTGGCGGGGAAGGACAGCGTGGTGAGGCGCTGTTTGTTGGCCCAGCGAATGACGTGTCCTGCCGGGTAGCGGTAGGACACGTCGCCGCTGGACAGCCACCTTTCGAGATCGGTCTGGCGGCAGGTCGCGAGGGTCAGGTGTTGGGTGGCCAGCCAGTCGAGGACAACGACGGTGGCGCGCACATGTGCCTGCGTGGAGGTGTACTGCTCGTGTGTGGTGACCTGGCCGTTGTTGCGGCGGCGTAGACGGCGCAACAGGTGCCAGGTGGTGTAGCGGTGCAGGATCTGGCGCTCGTCGTGATCGGTTCGGGTGGTGAGGACGTCGCTGACGAAGCGTTCCAGGCGAGCCATCTGCTCGTCGCGTGGCGGCAGCGTCGAGGTGGCGGCGAGCACGCTGCGCAGGTGAGTGAGAATCGCGTGTTGTGGCAGTTCATCCAGTTCGTCGTGGGTGAGCTGCCGGTGTCCTGCGGCGATGTCGGCCAGGACTGCGGCGACGGGCTCTTTGGCGAGCCAGCGCAGCGCCGTGGTGGGTGGGTCGGTGGCAGCCAAGGCCTTCTTCAACGGGTGCAGGGCGGGGTGGATGGTGCCGTTGGGGCAACTCATCAGCTCCCGTAGCCGCAACTTCAGACGGCAGCCCGGGCACTGACCCGGGTGTGGGGCGGTAGCGCAGACTAGGCAGTCGGGGAAGGTCGAGACGGTGCAGCTCTGGCAGTAGGGCTCGTCGAGGGTGCCGGACCGGATCGGTTTGACCTGCCCGCAGCGGGCGCATGGCCCTGATCGCCTCTGGCAGGGCGAACACCACGGGAGCCCGGTCAGTCGTGCGGTCCCGCAGGATCTGCTCGTGCCGCAGATCGAGCAGACCAGGATCGGCAACGGCGGGCAGCCAGGGCACAGCGGCCCGTCAGGGGTGCGGGTGCCGACGATGCGGCGACGGCCGCAGCTCACGCAAACCTCGAGATTGGCCGGGTCGCTGACCAGGCAGTTCGGGCAGAGCGGCCGGCCGTACTCGTCGCGGGTGGCGGGTTCGCAGACCCTTCCGCAACCCGAGCAGGGCTCGGCCCGGGACTTGGCCACGCAGTTACGGCAGAGCCGGACCCCGCCGCGTGGCTTGACCAGCGGGATCACCCGCCCGCAATGCGGACAAGGCGGCCGGACGATGTTGGTGGCGCCCGCCTCGCAGAGCTTGTCGATCAGTCGCAGCACCGACGGGACGGTGGCCAGGGCACCCGCTCCGATGAGCAGCTCGGGCCGTTCCTGGAGTGCCCAGGCCATCTGACGACGCTGCCCTGTCTGAGCCGCGGCGGCGTTCGCCGCCGCGGTGACGACCCCGGCGGACAGAGCCGGATCGACCACCGCGACGACGTCGACCACGGTTTCCACCGGGTCGCGGCTATCATCGAGCGCACACCGGATGCACCGAGGACGTCCATCCCGATCCCGAGAGTGCACTTTTTCGAGGTCACCGCAGCTCGCGCACGGTCGCCGGATGGGGCCGCAGACACCGCACAGTCCTCGCCGCGCCGCTGCAGAGTCCGCAGCGGCTTGCCGCACTCGGTGCACAGCGGCGGCGAGATCGTCGTGGCCCCCGCCTTGACCAGCGCGATGAGCAGATCCCCGACGACCCGAGGCGCTGGGGATCGGCCGTCGGTGAGGAGCGCGGGCCGCTGCGCCAGGGCCTGGGCGAGCTTGCGTCGTTTGGCCCGGCCGCCGGCGACGCCCACCACCACCGCCTCGGCAGCCTGAGGGTCCATGCCTGCCTCGATGCCCGTGATCAGACCGACGGTGACACCGATCGGGTCACTGACAACCTCCGGGATATCGGTCATCGCTTAACGCGGATTTCCACATAGCTGATT
>QHBY01000003.1 GCA_003244245.1 Pseudonocardiales bacterium | reverse complement strand
AGGACGCGGCGCACGCGCGGCTCCAGCGAGGAGCCGCCGGCCGCCTCGGCCACGCGCATGCCGACCCCGCACGCGAGATCGAGCGCGTTCTGGGCACCGGCGATGAGTGCGGCCCCGTCGTTTATGAGGGCGTTGGTCCCGGCCGCGAGCGGCGAGGTGACCCGGCCCGGCACCGCGCCCACGTCGCGACCGAGGTCGCCTGCGACCTTGCTCGTGATCAGGGCGCCGGAGCGCTCGGCGGCCTCGACGACGATCGTCAGCCGAGCCAGCCCGGCGATCACGCGGTTGCGGGCGGGAAAGCACCACCGCCGGGCGCGAAACGCGGGCGGCAGCTCCGAGACCACGGCGCCCTTGCGGACAATTCGCCCATGCAGCGCGCGCTTGCTTGCGGGATACGGGATCTCGGCGGCGCCCGCCAGCACGGCGACGGTGGACCCGTCCGCCTCCAGGGCACCCTCGTGCGCCGCCGCGTCGATACCCAGCGCCATCCCGCTGACCACTGTCAGCCCGGCGGCCGCGAGCCCGCGCCCGAGGCCGCGCGCGACCTCCAGGCCATACGCCGACGCTCGCCGCGCGCCCACGATCGCGACCGCCGGCGCGGCGTCGGGATCCAGTGCGGGGAGCTCGCCCGCGACGTGCAGCACGGCCGGAGCGTCGGGCATGTCGCGCAGCGGATGCGGATACCGGGCATCATGCCGGCACAGCGCCATCAGGCCCGCGGAACGGCAGCGCCCGCGGGCGGCGGCGGCATGGAAGGACTCGTACCCCTCCCGGACGCGCAGCCGTCGCGTGCCCGGCGCGGTCAGCGCACCGATGAGCTCGCCGTCGCCGAGCGCGAACAGCGTGCGCTGGTCATCGCTGCGGCCGCCCAGCCGCGCGATGTGGGCGGTCAGGGCGCTCACGAGCCACGTGCGCCGCAGGCAGGCATCGCAGGGGAGGACGCCCGGGCGGCTCACGCGGCGGCCCGCCCGGCCGCGTCGTCGTGGCGCAGGGTCACGGCCTTGTGCACGTGGACGGCCTCGATGCGCTCGCTGCCAGCCAGATCGGCGGCGGTCCGGGCCACACGGAGGATGCGATGGTGCCCGCGCGCGCTCAGCTGCGATCGCTCGTAGGCGGCGGCCAGCGCGCGCCTCGCCGTCAGTGTCATCGCGGCGTGCGTCTCGACGAGTGCAGACCCCATGTGGCTGTTGCAGGTGGCGCCCGTCCCGGCAAGCCGGCGCTCCTGCAGCGCGCGAGCGGCGGCCACGCGCTTGCGAGCGGTGGCAGAGCTCGTATACGGCCGCGCAGCCAGCTCATCCGAGCCCGGGCGCGTCATCCGCACGAGCAGGTCGAGGCGGTCGAGCAGCGGGCCGCTGAGGCGGCGGCGATGCCGGGCGAGATCGGCGTCCGAGCAGCTGCAGCGCTCTGCCACGCCGAACAGCCCACACGGGCAGGGGTTGGTGGCCGCGACCAGCATGAAGCGGGTCGGGAACACGCAGGTGTGCTGGCCGCGAACGATCGCGACCCGCCCGTCCTCGAGTGGTTGGCGCAGCGCCTCCAGGCTCGAACGGGCGAACTCGGAGAGCTCGTCGAGGAACAGCACGCCGTGATGGGCGAGGCTTGCCTCGCCCGGCGACGGCGCTGGGCCGCCACCCACCAGGCCGGACGACGCTATGGTGTGGTGGGGCGCCCGAAACGGCCTGTGGGCGGCCAGCCCGCCGCCGTCGAGAAAGCCGGCGACGCTCTGGATGCGCGTGACCTCGATCGCCTCCGCCCGGGTGAGCGGCGGGAGGATGGACGGCAGCCGACGCGCCAGCATCGTCTTGCCAGTCCCCGGCGGCCCGACGAGCAGGAGTTTATGACCGCCCGCCGCGGCGACGATCAGCGCGTCGATGGTGACCTGGTGGCCGCGTATGTCGGCCAAGTCCGGCCCCGTCCCACCCTCAACGGGCTCGGACTCCGGGGACGGCCGGGGCGCCGGGCGACCGCCACGGCGCGGACCCGGCGCCTGCAGCAATTCGGCAACTTCGCGCAGGCTTCGCGCCCCGGCGACCTCGATTCCCTCGACGAGCGCCGCCTCCTCTGCGCGCTCCTGCGCCAGGATGAGGCCCTGCAGACCCGCTCGGCGCGTGCCCTCGGCGACGGCCAGCGCCCCGCCGCCGGGGCGCAGCTCTCCACCGAGCGAAAGCTCCCCGAACACCGCCCACTGCCCCAGGACGTCCCGCGGGACCTGATCGCTGGCAACGAGGACAGCCAGCGCCAGCGCAAGATCGAACCCAGGGCCCACCTTGGGCAGATGGGCCGGTGCCAGGTTGGCGGTGATCCGCCGCAGCGGGAACTGAAAGCCCGAGTTGAGGATCGCCGCGCGCACTCGTTCGCGCGCCTCGCGCACGGCGGCATCCGCGAGGCCTACGACGGCGAACGCCGGGAGGCCGGGCCGGACGTCCACCTCCACCCAGACGTGGCGGGGGTCCAAGCCGTCGATGGCGAAGGTGGCAACGCGAGCCAGCACGCCCCGCACCGTAGGTCGGGGAATGCGGCGCGGGGGGCACCGTTCGTGACAAGTTCGCGCCAGGTGCCGGATGCGAGGGGAAGCCGTTGCACATTTGTCACGCTCGCGGGCACCTCGGGGACAAGCGCCGCCCTACCGTCAATCCATGAACGGCAGCGACCTGCGTCGCCACCTCGGTCGCTCGGGCGAGCGGGTGGCCGCCGAGCACCTCCAGCGCCTCGGCTTCGACGTACTCGAGCGCAACTACCGCACGCGCTGGGGTGAGCTCGATCTCGTCGCCTACGACGGACGCACGCTGGTCTTCTGCGAGGTCAAGGCGCGGACGTCCGATGCCTTCGGCGCCCCCTTCGAGGCGGTCACGGGGATCAAGCGGGCCCGTATCC
>QHBY01000002.1 GCA_003244245.1 Pseudonocardiales bacterium | reverse complement strand
GATCAGGACAAGGCCGATCGTCGGCGCCCCGCCGCGGTCCTCGCGGGCGCCCGCCTCGACGATCGATACAAGGGACGCGAGAGTCAGCACAGCCATCCGCTGAGGCTTCGCCATCGGCCCAGAGAACCACTGCACGAACCCGAGTGACCCACCAAGCAAGCGCACGTATGCCGTCAGGACAGCTAGCACCCCAGCCAGCCAGCCAAGCTCCGGACCCCAATCGACCCAGCGGATTGCGTAGCCCGCACCGACCAGGATGAAGAGGTCGGCGATTCGATCGGGGACCTCGTTGAAGAGCGGTCCAGTCCGAGTTCCCATCCCGCCCTCGACCGCGAGCAGGCCGTCGAGCATGTTGCAAACCAGGCGGAGCTGGACGAGCACCGCCGCTCCGGCCAGCAGCACGACCTGGCCGACGGCCGAGCCCGCGATTGAAACGAGCGCGAGGCACGCCCCGGCCACCGCGGCGATCGCCATGCCGGCGAGCGAGATCCCGTTCGGCGTCACGCGGTGGCCTGCGAGCCAGCGAGCGGCGGCCTGAGCGGCAGGGACGCTACGCGTCTTCAGGGGGCGCCGGGGGCTGGTGGAAGCGGTCAACGGCACGGGCTGTCAGCGGACGGAGTTCTCTAGCCCCTCGAGCAATGGGCGAGCTCGTGCTCGGTCCCCCGGCCGCCGCCTGTCATCTGCGTCTCGGTCCCGGCTGCGCTCATGTCCGGCCCGTCGGAAGCCTTGGCTTCAAGTCGACTGGCGGGTCGACGTAGCAACGTGCCCTCCGTGCGAGACGACCAATCCGCAGCTCGCCTGCTCCCTGACACCGCGGAAGCTAAGCGCCAAGCCGCCTTCGGGGGCTGTTTGGCCACGCGTGATCGACGTGATCCCGCTACCCGGCGGCGCGCGGGCGCAGTTCGCCGCACACGCGCTCGTCCCGCCCGCAAGCGGCCAGGCATTCGCAATCCCCCGCCTGGCGGGCGTGATTCCATAACCCGCTCGCCTCGCTGGTCGTCGAAGGCGAGCGTCTGGGGTTTGATCGCCAGGCTGCCTGCTTGTCGCCCGACTCGGGTCTGGGCGGGCCCGCACCGTAGGTCAGCTTTCACAAGGAAGTCGTGTCGCCAGCTCGCCGTGATCTGGTCAAGGGTTGCGTCAACTTTGCCAGTAGGACCCCCAAAGCGACGCAGGCCATCACGAGGGGGAAACCGATGATCGCGGCGAAGATGCCGTTGCTGTAGTCGGGCTGATTGTCCCCGTATGCCTCGGGATAGGCGAGGGCTGGCAGGGCGCAGAGGATGACGAGCGGAGCCCACCAACGCCTGGCGAGGTACCCATAAGCGACGCTCACGAGGGCGGCGATGAACCCAGGAAGCCTGCCCAGTGGTCCCACGTGGAGAATGGTGCCCACCCAGAATCCCAGGAACAGGACGATACCTCCGATCGTCAACAGCACGGTGGCGACGAGCGAGCAGGATCTGGTGGTACTCATCGGGCTCCCTTGACATCGAGCACTGTCTTAGCGCGACACGAGCGCGATGGTTGTCGCTGACGCCGACCGCACTACGCCGGATATGACCAGGTAAGCGGTCGCTATACAGGTGGTTCGCCACGACAGTTGGAATTACCCCGACAGGCGGGTGGAGTTCCAGGCTTGCTCCATGGTTCCTTTCAAACCGAGCGGGTGGATTTACCGCCCGCGGGACGGTGCGGGCTGCCCCACAACGGGCTCGAGTACACTGACGCGGCCGTCGGTCTTGTACGGCTGAGTTGGTTGATAGACCAGCGACCCGCAGGGTCGCGCGGTAAACCGCACTGCGTTGTTCGCTCGCCGCACCCGGCGAGGAGCGCCAGACTCGCCAGCGCGAGCAGCACCCACGAGAGTCGAGGTCCCGTCAAATCTCCTGTTGGGTTTGCCGCCCTTCGCGAAGCCTCGGAAAGCCGCCGCGCGGCGCCGCGGCCCGGCGTTCGCCTGGACGA
This sequence comes from Pseudonocardiales bacterium, assembly GCA_003244245.1. GTDB lineage: Bacteria > Actinomycetota > Actinomycetes > Mycobacteriales > Pseudonocardiaceae. The sequence continues at coordinate 747 of QHBY01000002.1, read as the reverse complement.
ATAGCCAAGCTACGGTAAGAACGGCGGGTGCGGCGGCCCACGATGAGGCGGGCGCTTTGTTGTTCTCTGCCGCGTCGCAACCCAGGTGCTGAGGGCGATCAGCACTGTGGCCGGTTCGCGTGTTGATGCACCGAACGTGGACTCTGAGTATGGGCTGTCTACTCCGCGTGAACGTCGACGTAGAGTGCGCCGTCCTCATTGGCGTGGAGCTTGACGTTGAGTGCCTGGGATCGCCTCCGGTAGTCCGCCCTGCAGATGATGGCGGCACCAATGGCGAAACTGCCGCTTGGGCAGACCACCCGGACGATGTCGGGGTTGACGTCTTGTATGGCTTGGCTGGTAGCTAAATCGGCGAGGCCGGAGGACGTGATTGAAGTCGGGCCGGGCACCTGTGCTTTGCCGGCAATCACCAAGACGCCGACCCNNCCGATGCACCGCGTCATCTTGAATTTCCTCAGGGCGCCTGGGAAGCGGGCAAGCCACACTGCCAACACCGCTGCGCATACGATGACCAAGATCATTGCTAGCCCGAAGTCTGATTCACACTCATACCGCTCCTGAGTTTCGACGGAAACGAGCGTTGCCCCTGCGGTCCATCAGACGCTCGCTGTGGACGAATGCCAGGCGTCTCAGCCGACGCCGAGTCGACTTCCCGTCTCAGCGCGAAGCGATCGTCAGCTCGGTGCCCGCGCGTGCTGGGCGAGCGTACGGCTCAGTCCTCGCCGCCGACCGTCGTCTTCTGGATCT
>QHBY01000001.1:994-2015 GCA_003244245.1 Pseudonocardiales bacterium | reverse complement strand
GCCCAGGGTCTTCAAGGGTCGCCACGTGCAGTCGCCGGCCGTCCACGTCCGGCGCGCACGTCAGGTCCGCGTCAGCGCCGATCGTCCGTTCGCGATGTACGCCGACGGAGACCCGATCGGAGAGCTTCCGCTGGTCGTGCGAGCGCGCCGGCGGGTGCTGCGGGTGTGCGCGCCGGCGTGAAGGCGCCACCATCCAGCCAGCTCCACGACGTGCGCTGGCACGATCTCGAATGCGGCGCCTACCTGGCCGATCAGCCACTGTGGCGCGAGCTCGCCGCCGCCGCCCCGGGGGCAGTGCTCGACGTCGGTTCCGGCACCGGTCGGGTCGCGCTGGAGCTGGGGCGCGCCGGGCACGCCGTGACTGCGCTCGACAGCGATGCGAGCCTCCTGTCGGCGCTGCGCCTCCGGGGGGCGCACCTTCCCCTGGCCACGGCGCTCGCCGACGCTCGCGCCTTCGATCTCGATCACCGATTCGCCCTGTGCGTGGCGCCGATGCAGACGGTGCAGCTGCTCGGCGGGCGGGATGGGCGCGCACGCTTCCTGCGTTGTGCCCGTCGGCACCTGCACCCCGGCGGCACGCTCGCCGCTGCCCTCGCCGGCCCCCTCGAGAGCTTCGACTCCGAGACCGCCGCGGAGCTCCCGCTTCCCGATCGCTACGAGCACGAGGGATGGGTGTACTCGAGCCAGCCAGTCGCGATCCGCCGCCGGGCGGGAATCACCGAGATCCATCGCGTGCGGCGGACGCTCGCACCCGACGGTGCGAGCGAGCAGGCCAGAGACGTCATCTGCCTGGACGAGCTCTCGGGTTCAGACCTCGAAGCAGAGGGTCTCGCCGCTGGGTTCACGCCATTGCCACGACGTCACATTTCTCCCTCGCGCGACCACGTAGGCAGTACGGTCATCATGCTGTGCGCGTGATCCTGCGCGGCCGCTGCAACGAACACACCGTCATGCGACGCCTCCCCCCCACATCCACCGCCGTGCTCGTGGCGGCGGTGCTGCTCGCCGGCTGCGGCGGGGG
>QHBY01000001.1:379-964 GCA_003244245.1 Pseudonocardiales bacterium | reverse complement strand
ACCACGAAAGGAGCTCCCTCCCCGTCCACCTCGCCTGCGGCGGCGGCGCCCAAGGGGGACGCCGTGACGATCCAGGGCTTCAAGTACGCCCCGCCGTCGATCAGCACGACGGTGGGCGGCAAGCTGACCTTCAAGAACGCCGACAGCGCCGAGCACACCGCCACCGCGGACACGAAGTCGGCCTTCGACAGCGGAACGCTTAACCACGGCCAATCGAAGGCGATCACCTTCACGAAGGCGGGCACGTTCGCCTACCACTGCGACTTTCACCCTTTCATGCACGGCACGGTGGTCGTCAAGCCGGCCTGACGGCTAGCGCAGCCCGTTGGCCCGCAGGAATGCTCTCGCCGCCTTCTCGGGCGAGTCCTTGTCGATGTCCACGGCGGCATTGAGCTTCTGCATGGCCCGGGTGGTCAGCCGGGCGCTCAGGGCATTGATGGTCTGAGCAAACCCCGGCCCCTCGGCCGCGATCACCTTCCGATTGAAGATGGGCACCACGTGCTGGAAGCCGAAGACGTGCTTGGGATCGTCGAGGACGGTGTAGCTGCCGGATCGCAGGCGCGCGTCGGTGGTGAACACGTCGGC
>QHBY01000001.1:0-259 GCA_003244245.1 Pseudonocardiales bacterium | reverse complement strand
AGGCGCCTGAGGTCGCCGACCTCGGTGAGGTTGCTCTGTCTTGCCAAGCGGGCGTTGACGGCCACGGCATCGACATCGCTGAACGGCGTCATGTCGAGGACGGTCAGGCCGTGGCGCCGCTCGAAGGCCTTGGCCGTATCGTAGGCAACCTGCGCGCTGGGCTGGGGCCTGGCGGTCCGGGTGATCGCCGAGAGGAGCTTGCCGGTGTAGGCGGGGTATCCGTCGATCTGGCCGCTGGTCAGCGCCTTGTGGATCAGCT